>CAYLRW010000083.1:0-5901 GCA_964386405.1 uncultured Acidaminococcales bacterium
GTTTCCGAACTGATCAGACAGACTATTATGGAACGTATTGAGGATGAATACGATTTGGCTGCTTATGAGCGGGCGATGGAGGCTTATAAGAAAAGACCGGTCACGTATACTCATGCTGAAGTTGTAAAAATGTTGACGATGGAAGACTGAGCCATGACTTATAAAGTTGAGTATACAGAACAGGCTATTAAGGAACTTAGAAAAATTGATAAGCATACACAATTCTTCATCTTGGCTTGGATAGAAAAAAATCTCGTGGATTGCGAAAATCCTCGCCAGCATGGCAAAGGCTTAACCGCTAACCGCAGCGGAGAATGGCGCTATCGTGTAGGAGATTATCGTATCATTGCGGAAATTGAAGATGATAAAGTTATAATTTTGGTCTTAACAGTTGGACATCGCAGAGAAGTATATTGAAAAAATTAACCAAACATAAGCCAAAAGGCTGTAACACTGATTATTAGTGTTACAGCCTTTTTTGTGTATTTTTTTATTTTGAAGCTAATGTTTTTAACGTACTATCCAAAACCTGCGTTGCTTTTTCGATGGCAGGCCACTCGGATAATTCGAGAGGTGAATGGCTGATACCGTTGATGCTGGGGACAAAAATCATCGCGGTAGGAATATAACGCCCGATAATCATAGCATCGTGGCCGGCCCAGCTGGGCAGCAATTGATATTCGATGCCGAGGCCGTCGCTTGCTTCCGTAATCGTTTTGATTAGCTCCTTATCCATGGGCATGGGAGCGACATTGTATTCGGAGGCTGTTTCTATCGTCACTTTATATTCCGTGCTGATTTGCAGATACTGACGCATGATTTTTTCTTTGGCAGCTTCGAGAACATCCGTATCAGCTGACCTCATTTCAATTGTCAGACGCACTTCGCCGGGGATAACGTTTTCGGCATTGGGAAAAACCTCCAATTTACCGACGGTAGCGACATAAATTTCTTGTGCTGCTAAGGCGTTTTCATAGACAAAATTAACCAGAGAGGACGCTGCGACAAGTGCATCCTGCCTTCTATGCATGGCTGTGCTGCCCGCATGGTTCGCTTTGCCTTTGATAATGACATGCAGACGTTTGATACCGGCAATAGCTGTTACCACACCTACGCTGCAGCCGCTTTCGGCTAAAGCTGCTCCCTGTTCGATATGCAGTTCAACAAACGAGGCATTGGTAGGCAAACTTGTTTCCTTATCGAAGGGATGGGTATCAAGCTGGCAGTCAGCGAGAAATTCCTTTAAGGTACGTCCTTCACTGCTTTGCAAGGCATCAGGATCAGTCCCGTAAAGTTCACCGGCCATGGCACGGCTGCCAAAACAGACGCTGCCGAAGCGCGAGCCTTCTTCTTCTACGAAAGCTATAACCTTCACGGGTCTTAGCGGCTGCCAGTTTTCTGCGTGCCAGCTGCGGACGCATTCCAAAGCAGTAACGATGCCTAAAGCCCCATCAAAGCTGCCGCCGTTAGGTACACTGTCCAAGTGGGAACCGCAGCAGACAGGAGCTAAGGAATTATCACGCCCGGGATAAGTACCGATCAAATTACCGATAGCGTCAAGCGTCACAGTCATACCGATACTGGTCATGAACTCCGCCAGCATTGCTTGTGCTGACTGAAATTCCGGCGAATAGGATAGTCTGGTCAGTCCGCCTTCGTTATTTTTGCCGTACTTAGCCAGTTTAGTAAAAAGAGTCTCCAATTTTTTTAAGCTGATACTCATTTTAAGACCTTCTCTTAACCTTTATTTTTTTGGATGTTGCAAAAATTGTCAGAAACAGTCGCCGCAATATTTTTGAGATCGGTCAACAGATTATCTTTAATGGCTGGCAGGCTATGGACAAAGAACGTAGCACTGACACTGGCAATCAATTGATTGCTGAGATCAAAGATTGGTACGGCCATACTGCCGACGCCGAGGGCAAATTCTTCTAATTCACAGGCATATTTATTGCGGCGTATTTCTGCAAGATTAGCTTTTAAAGTTTCGGCATCCATGATGGTTCTGGGGGTGAACTGCTTGAATTCAAGATTATCAAAGGCATTTTCATCATTATCATAGAGATTGTACAGCATCAGCAGTTTACCGGAGGAAGTAGCGTATTTCGGTAAAATTGAATATTCGGACAGGATGATGTAGTAGGCAGTATTAATTGGATAAGCGCAATAAATGGAATAAATCTGATTCTGGTTGACCATCTGCAAGCTGGCAGAAATGTGATACTTGTTGGCTATGGCATCTACCAGACCTTTGGACATGGTGATATAGCTTTCCACCTGCTTTTGGATAACATTGGCTTTGCCCATAAAATAGAAGCCTAAACTATAAATGTTGTTTGTTTTATCGTGGATCAAAAGGCCGTTAGCAGTCAGTGTATTGATTAAACCACGAGTTGTATTGATGTTTAAATCAACGCGCTGGCTTATTTCATTGATAGATAGACGCGGCGAAGCATCAGTAAAGCAATTAAGGATATCAATGGATCTTTGTACGGATTGGATTAATTTAAATGACTGTTTTTCCATAGATGGCCTCCCTGTAAAAAAGTTTTATTAAATTAGCAATACCTTTAAATAATATTATTGACAAACCTAATTTAGCATGTTATAACATGCTTGTCAACGATACTGTAGAAATAAAAACGACAATGTCGTCGTAAATGCTCGGAGGTGCAAAGGAAAAGCGGAATAGAAATCTTTAACTGCTGAAACAAAACCAAACATTTATGGAGGGGAATAAAATTATGAAAAAATCTCTGGCAACATTACTTTCAGGTTTTATGTTAGTTGGTTCTTTGTTTGCATTTGGCTGCGGTTCTGCTAAATCCGATGTTATTAAAGTTGGTGTGGCTGTACCTTTGACAGGCGCGAGCGCTGAAGACGGCAATGCTATTAAAAACGGTGTCAATCTTGCGGTGAAAGAAATTAATGCTAAAGGCGGCATTAATAATAAGAAAGTTGAACTTGTAGTGGCAGATGATAAAGGTGATCCTTCGGAAGCTGCTACTGTTGCTAACAAATTGGCTCAGGACAAGAGTGTCCTGGCTATCGTAGGTCATTTCAACAGCTCCTGCACGCTGGCAGCTGCTCCTATCTATAATCAAGCGGGCGTAGTCAGTGTCTCACCGGGATCCAGTGCAGCAGCAGTTACCAAAGCAGGCCCTTATACTTTCCGCGTTATCACAACTGACGCAGTACAAGGTGCTTCCCTGATGGATTGGGCTGTTAAAGACCTTGGTTACAAGAATATCGCTGTTCTTTATGAAAATACTGATTATGGCACAGGTTTGGCTGAGGTTGTTACCAAAGCTGCCGGTAACCTGAATGCAAAAATTGTTGCTGAAGAAGCTTATGAAGTAGGTGCTACTGATTTCAGCACTGCTTTGACAAAAGTTGCTAACAGCAAAGCTGATGTTATTATTGTCGGTGGCTTATACAATGAAACAGCTTTGATTGCTAAACAAAAGAATAACTTTGGTTTGGAAAAAATGCAGATCATGGGCGTAGATGCCATTTACTCCGACGCTTTGCTGAAACTCGGCGGTTCTGCAGCAGAAGGTATCAAGATGACTGGTTACTTCTCTGAAGTCAGCAAGGATCCTGTATCTCAAAACTTTGTTGCGAAATACAATGAAGAGTACAAAAAAGCACCAAGCACCTATGCTGCTTATGGCTATGATGCTGCTCTCGTAATTTTTGAATCAATTAAAAATGCTGGTACTGACCGTAAAGCTATCTGCGATTTCATGTCTAAGCTTAAAGACTTGAAAGGTGCTACCGGTGTTAATACCTTTGATGAAAACGGCGACGTAATTAAACAACCTTTGCGCCTGATCATTAAAGACGGCAAGTTTGTTGTTACTGAAAAATAATTCAGCTAGTTAGAAGGGAGCTTCTGCATGTTATTACAGCAAATGATTAACGGTATCACCGTTGGCGGGAGTTATGCCCTGATAGCCCTTGGTTACACAATGGTTTACGGAATATTGAAAATAGTGAATTTTGCCCACGGGGATGTCTTTATGATGGGATCTTTCTTTGGGTTGTTCTGTATGCAAGTCATGGGAATGCCATATTATGTGGCATTCCCTCTGGCTGCCATTGCTACTGCAATCATGGGCATTATTATGGAGCGAGTTGCTTACCGGCCAATCCGTACCGCTGATAGTCTGACGGTGATGATAAGTGCTTTGGGCGTTTCTACCTTTTTGGAAAACCTGGCCATGGTATTATGGGGAACGGGCACTCATGCTTTCAGCAATTTCAGCGGTATTACTATTACTACCTATAAATTTGATAACGTAGTTTTATCCAATATCCAGATAGGTTTTATTGTTCTTTCGATTTTATTAATGATCGCTTTATATTTTATTGTCAACAAAACTAAAATCGGTGTCGCTATGCGCGCTACTTCTCATAATATCAAGACAGCCAAACTCATGGGCATTAATACCGACCGTATTATTGCGTTTACTTTTGGTATCGGCTCGGCTTTGGCCTGTGTTGCAGGTCTGCTTGTCGGTATTTATTATGATGCTGTCTACCCGTTAATTGGTTATTCTTATGGTCTGAAAGCTTTCGCAGCCGCTGTTTTAGGAGGTATCGGCAGTATCCCGGGCGCTATGTTGGGCGGGTTTGTGATGGGTATTGTTGAAACACTCGGAGCTTCTTACATTTCGGCTGGTTACAGGGATGCCTTCGCTTTTGCCATCTTGATTATCGTGCTTATTTTCCGTCCGGCAGGTATTTTGGGCAAAAAGGAAATTGATAAGGTATAAAAATTCCGGAACACAAAAAGTGTGGAGGAGCTATTTTATACCAGTCATTGGATGGAGGACATAATGAATAGGAAAATACAGCAATTTGTTTTTGAACATAAAAAAGTGGTAATACCTATAGCGGCTTTACTTTTACTTGGCTTGCCGTTTTTTGTTACCAATAGTTATTTCTTACATATACTCATCATGGTTTGCATTTACATTTGTCTTGCCTTGAGCCTTAATCTGGTCACCGGTTATGCGGGACAGCTGGTTTTGGGTCATGCGGCTTTTTATGGTATCGGTGCGTATGCCGGTGCTTTATTGATGCTGAAACTGCAGGTTAATTTCTTTGTAGCGCTGCTTTTAAGTGCCGTTATCACAGGAATCTTCGGCTTTTTGCTGGGCATGCCGGCACTCAGACTGCGCGGAGACTATTTGGCGATAGTTACCTTGGGCTTTGGCGAAATCGTACGTCTTGTTTTCGTTAATTGGAAAGGACTTACGCGCGGGCCGGCAGGTTTGCCCGGCATCCCTTCGCCGCAAATTTTCGGGATTGCAATCAGCGGCCGTACGGAATTCTATTATCTGGCACTTATTTTAGCTTTATTCACCATCTTCTTTATGGTCAAACTGATAAATTCCGGTGTCGGCATGGCTATGCAGACCGTAAAAAATGATGAAATTGCAGCGGAAGCGATTGGTATCCAACCGCGCAAGTACAAAATAATGGCATTTGTCATTTCCTCGGCTTTTGCCGGCATGATAGGTTGCTTCTTCGCTTCCTACCTCAGCTATATCAGCCCGACTGCTTTTGTTTATAATACTTCGATGACGATTCTTACGATGGTTGTTCTGGGCGGTTTAGGCAGTATCATGGGTTCCGTCCTGGGTGCTTCCATTCTGGTCATTGTGCCGGAAATGCTGCGCTTCCTGAATGACTACCGGATGCTGATCTTCGGTGCGTTGATGGTCTTCATGATGATTTTCAAACCGGAAGGCTTCTGGGGCGCAGGCAAGAGACGCAGAAATATTTACAAGATTAATTCGGAGGTACCGGACCATGGCTCAAATTCTTAATACCGTGAACGTTACTATGCAATTTGCCGGTCTGACTGCGGTTGATAATGTAAATATCGATCAA
>CAYLRW010000084.1:0-5889 GCA_964386405.1 uncultured Acidaminococcales bacterium
GGTGGCGGGGAGACCCGTGTGGGTTCAAATCCCACCAACCGCACCATATTGAAATTATCGAAGTTGGCTCAGAGCTTGACTTTGAAGCAGATACCGTAGCAAAAGCTACGGTGTTTTTTTTATTGCATCTTATCTGTTTATTCAAAATAATTAGAAAAAACTAAAATTTAGCAGGATATTTCTAATATTCAGCGAATATAACTAAGAACAATGATATAGTGCGGATAAATAATTTATAAATTTATCTTTGATTTTGAGCAGCCTAAGAGGGAGGATGGTATTATGGCTGATAAAAGAATGAGAGATAAAAGCATAGCGGAAATAGAAGAAGAATTTCTTACATATGGCAAGATGAAAGACTGGCGCTCCTTGGACAGAAGCGCATCCTATTTAGCTATAAGATATATGGCTAACGAACAGTACGAAGAAGCTTTAGAGGCGATAGTTTCATCTATGGCCATTCAGCTTTCCGGCTGCAGCGAAAACGGGTGTGTTTACAAATATGATGAGATTAAAGTTTGTACATATCATATCGGTTTAATTAAGGAATGCGGAGAGCAGCTTTGCCTGAGTCAAGCCAAATTAGAGAAAAAGGTGACTGATTTATTAGGCGTTGCCTTTGGCATTTTGCCTTTTTCCTATTATGAACCTGAAACAGCAGTGGAAATTCTGAAAGATTGCCGCAATAAAAATTTTGACCCTCAAAAGTATAATTATGACCATGTAAGACCTAAGGATGGCAAAATCAAGGCTGCGCAAGATCAAGAGAAGATAAATAAGCATCTAAGAATAGAACCATGTCCTTGTTTCTAAAAACATCAGCAAGATTAAGCACGCATGGGGACACTAAAAACACCACTTAAAATGTGGTGTTTTTTAGCCTACTGAAAATGTGCACATTTTCGGTAGAGAAATTGCGTGTTTGGTAAAAAAGGGTTCTTTTACTAATGCGGATAGCAGGGATAGTTAAGGCGGCAGCGAATATTCCAACAATAATTAAAAAACTAAAAACAAGTGGGGAACTGGTCATGAATAAGAGGGAAAGTTCTTTTGCTCAGATATTTAAGCATGTAAAAACGTTATTCATTACTTTTTTAGTAACGTTTTTTGTTTTAATTTGTGCTTATGCAGTTTTTGAAAAACGTGATGTGGATACTGACAGGGCGTTTTTAGCCAGAGAACACGAATTATTTATTTCCAGCCAAAAGAGACTGCTGGCTCACGAATTGAACGAAAGAGTTTCGGATCTGCTGTATTTAGAAGAGAATGCTGTTTTTAATAATTATATTAATGGTAAGGGCTCTAAAGCAGACCTGGAAAACGATTGGCTTCTTTTCATCAGTAAAATGAAGAAATATAATCAAATCAGTTATCTTGATACCATGGGCAATGAGAATGTCAGGATTAACTTCAATGATGGCAAACCGGCAATTGTGGAACAGGCTCAATTACAAAATAAAAGTGCGAGAAAATATTTTCAAAAAAGCATAGAACTTGAAGATAGGAATATTTATCGTTCGCCTTTGGATTTAAATGTGGAAAACGGCAAAATTGAGGAGCCGGCGAAGCCAACCTTACGTTTCGGAATGCCGGTTTTTGATCAGAATGGAACGAAACGAGGCATATTGGTCCTAAATTATTTTGGCCGTTATATAATTGACAATATCAAACGGGCAAATCAAGAAACGAATTATATGCAGCTTGTGAATGAAAAAGGTTACTGGCTGGCTGGTCCTGAACAAAAGGATGAATGGGCATTCATGTATCCTGATAAAGCAGGAATTACTTTTGGCAATAAGTTCCCGGAAGAATGGGCGCGTATTCTTTCTGAAAAAAATGGGCAGTTTTTTAGTGCAAGAGGGCTGTTTACATTCCGCATGATTGAACCTGATGTTGAAGCCAGAACAAAATTGATAGATACAAATGATGCAGACATAAGAATAATAGGTTCTGAAGGCTCTTGGTTTCTTATTTCATATGTACCAGCAGCTGTTATTCCGTATGCAAATGCTGAAAACGGCTATTGGATAGCTTTAAAGAGGTTGCTCGACTTGCCGTCCTTGCTTTTGGCGCTTGTTTTTACTGCGAGTGCTTTTAATATTTTGTTTTCGCTGTATCGTACGGAGAACGAAAAACTTAAGGAGATAGCTTCACATGATCTTATGACAGGGTGTTTATCCAGAAGAGCTGGCATTAAAATTTTGGAAGCTGCTATGAAAAGCTCGGAACATAATAAAAAACCGTTGTCTATGCTTTTGCTGGATATAGATCATTTCAAGCGAGTTAACGATAATTGGGGTCACATGGTGGGTGATAAAGTTTTAAAACGCGTCGCAAAAATTGTTAAAGGCGAAGTGCGCGTTCAAGACAGCGTTATCAGGACGGGCGGGGAGGAGTTTGTGGTTCTGCTGCCAGATACTGACGCGCAGCAGGCTTTTCTAACAGCTGAAAGGCTGCGTGCCGCTATCGAAAGCTTTTCGCATCCTAATGTGGGTAAAATTACGGCCAGCTTTGGAGTTGCTGAAAAAAGAAAAGATGATAATCGTCTTAGTTGGTACAAAAGAGTTGATGATGCTTTATATCATGCCAAAGAGACGGGTAGAAACCGCGTTTTTAACGCTGATGATCTGGATAAGGAGTTCCCGGTTGCTACAGTACAAATTGAATGGAAAAGTGAATGGGAAAGCGGTAATGAAGAAATTGATAAACAACATCGTGAATTGGTAAGATTTGGCAATGAACTGATTTTTGATGTTTTTTCTGAGCAAAACAAAGAAAAAATTGAACCTAAATTGGATGAATTTTTGAATCATGTAATTTTCCATTTCAATAGTGAAGAAGCAATATTGAACAAATCAAAGTTTAGCGGTACTAAGGAACATTCTGATACTCATAAAATAATCATTGCTGATGCATTAAGGATGAAAGAGGCTTATTTAGCTGGAAAGCTTAAGCCGTCTGCTTTTTTCTCTTTTATCTTTGAAGATTTTATTGTGGGACACATGCTTAAGGAAGATATCAAATATTTCCCTTTTGTTCAGGAAAATTCTTGAAAAGTTCAAAGACAGGCTCGCGCTGTTTTGCGAGCCTGTCTTTGATTTTGGGTTTATAGGTTTTTGCAGAGAGAAATAAAGTTCTGCATTGATTCGGTAAGGTATTTGTTTTTATGATAAGCTATGCTGAACTTTCTCTTTAACTCAATTCCTTCAATTTGAAATGAATGCAGCAGACCATTATTTAATTCATTTTGTACCAGCCGCTTAGAGATAACTGCTGCGCCGATGCCGCTTAAAGCGGCACTTTTAATAATATCGGAGCCGTTGCATTCCCAGGCTGGCCGCCACTTGATTTCATTAGCGGACATAGCGTTTTCAAATAATTCCCGTGTTCCGCTTCCTTTTTCTCTTACGATGAAACTAATGTTGGCGAGTTCGGTGCGAGAAACAGTTTCAACGTTATAAAGTGGGTGCTCTTTGCCACAAACAAGAGCCAACTCGTCGTTTTCAAAAGGGGTTGTAAAGATGTCGGGAGAATGGACCATGCCTTCGACTATTGCTAAGTCAACGGTGTTCAGGGCTATCAATTTTTCAATATCCAAAGTATTTTTGACAATGACATTAATTTGGAAATGCGGGTATTTTTTGGTAAAAGTACTTATCAGAGCGGGCAGCAAGCATTCGCCGATGGTAAGGCTGGCGCCAATTGTCATACTACCTATTTCCTCTTGGTTCTTGATAACCTGTTCCATTTCATTTACTAAAGAAGTTATATGTCGCGCATAGCTTAAAAGCCGGGAGCCATTTTGGGTTATAAAGATGCGTTTGGAAAAACGTTCAAAGAGCTTTATGCCATAGTGTGCTTCTAATTCTGTTATTGCTTGACTGACAGTTGGCTGTGATATGTACAATGCTTTTGCTGCTGCTGTCATACTGCCAAGGTCTGCCACGGTAATAAATATTGTTAAATGTCTTATTGTCATCTTATGTCCCTCTTATATAGATAAAAAACTATGAACTTTATTATATAATAGTATTTTACAAAAGCACAATCTTTAAGTAAACTCAAAGGAGTTAATCTTTAAAAGAAAGGGTCTGTGATGATTAATTTGAAAAAGTTTTTGTCTGGTATAATGTTTTGTTTTCTTTTGGGATTACCAGCCTGGTTTTTTGGTAATATGGTACCAATTATTGGTAGTCCTGTGGTAGGAATTATTATAGGTATGCTGCTTACAATGTTATTCCCAGAGTTATTAAAAACGAAATTGCTTACAAATGTTTTTAAAGAAACTTCTCTCGAAACCGGCGTAAAATATACGTCAAAAAAAATTCTGCAATATTCAATCATACTTCTCGGTTTCAGCATGAATCTTTTTCATGTCCTGCAAGTTGGCACGGAATCACTATCTATCATAATCTGTACTCTGACCGCTTCCTTTGTCACGGCCTATTTTGCAGGTAAAATGCTGGGGCTTGACAATAAAATGACTATTTTGATAGGCGTCGGCACTTCTATTTGCGGCGGTTCCGCGATTGCGGCAACAGCTCCTGTTATCAAAGCCAAAGATGCAGATGTTGCGCATGCGATTTCTACTATTTTTCTTTTCAACATTATTGCAGTATTTATTTTCCCGGCGCTGGGTACTGCTTTTGGGATGAGTGACGTTGGTTTTGGTATGTGGGCAGGAACCGCTATTAACGACACTTCGTCAGTGGTAGCCGCTGGCGCAGCTTGGAGCAATATGGTTGGCAATGACAAGGCTCTTGCGTATGCGACAATAGTCAAGCTGACAAGAACTTTGATGATTGTACCAATTACTTTAGTACTGGCGTTCTTTACCGCACGTAATGCCAAAAAAGAGCTGGCATCTGCAGAAAGTTTCAGCATAGCGAGTGTTTTTCCTTGGTTCGTACTTTGGTTTCTTGTAACTGCCGTAATCAATACGTTTTTTGAACTTGGAACAGCATCAGCTATTTTTGTTATTATTGGAAAATATATGATCGTTATGGCTATGGTTGCAATCGGCCTTAATACGGATTTGAAAAAACTAATTAGAAATGGGTTTAAACCTATTTTTCTCGGTGTTTGCTGCTGGAGCGCCGTTGCAGTTGTTTCTTTGTTGGTTCAAAGAATTATCGGTATCTGGTAATTGCTTTTTGTAAAAAAGACCACCTCGCGTTTGTGTTCTGCACGCGAAGTGGTCTTTCATTTATTGTGTGTTATTTATTATCACTTAATTTGCGGCAAACCAGCAAAGCTTTTTGCCAGATCCGCATCACTTGGAATATAGTCAGTCATCGTTTTTTCATTAAAAGCGTTATAGGCGGTCATATCAAAATAACCGGTACCGGTCAGACCAAACAAAATAGTTTTTGCTTCACCGGATTCTTTGCATTTGAGCGCTTCGTCAATGGCACCGCGAATGGCATGGGCAGATTCAGGAGCAGGGAGAATGGTTTCCTGTTTGGCGAATAAAACGGCAGCTTCGAAAACTTTTGTTTGTTCATAAGAAATTGCTTCCATATAGCCGTCGTGATAAAGCTTTGACAAAATTGGGGACATACCATGATATCTCAACCCGCCGGCATGGCTTGGTGAAGGCATGAAGCCGCTGCCAAGTGTATACATTTTTGCCAGAGGCGTTACTTTGCCGGTATCGCAGAAGTCATAAGCATAACGTCCGCGTGTAAACGAAGGACAGGAAGCAGGCTCTACCGCAACAATGCGAGGCGATGCTTTGCCGAGCAGTTTGTCTTGCATGAAAGGAGCTATCAAGCCTCCTAAGTTCGAGCCGCCGCCAGCACAGCCTATGACAACATCAGGATACTCATCAATAAGCTCCATTGCTTGTTTTGATTCCAAACCAATTATAGATTGATGGAGAAGCACCTG
>CAYLRW010000085.1:0-5887 GCA_964386405.1 uncultured Acidaminococcales bacterium
AGTGGGGACGTAGCTCAGCTGGGAGAGCGTACGGTTCGCATCCGTAAGGTCGAGAGTTCGATCCTCTTCGTCTCCACCAAAAGATTGCTAAAATTATAAATAATACATATTGTTTTACGATAAGCCAATTATGGGGGAATCAAATAATGTTTATTTGTAATTACATAAATACATATTTAAGCTAGCTTTTTGCTGAGTCCGTGCCTAGTTCACCGGCTCAAGTAAAAGGCTGTTTTTTATATTTATATAATTATTTTCTACAAAAACAACATTTTTACTGCTCTCTTACCTGTAACAGATTTTCCCTGACTCATTTTTTAAAATGGCACAATCTATCTTACCGGGGGTAACAATGAAGCAAAATACCGCGCACTTCAACACATCCTATAAAGCAACACGCCGATATGACAAAGCTTTGCGTTCCATTTATAATGAACTCGTCGAAATAAACTTTACTGATGACGTTTGCAGTTCTTCTCCTCATACTGATGGCAAGCATTGTCTTTTCTGCAATGGCAAAGAAACTTTCTCTAAGCTTTTACAAAAAACCGCTGAACAAACTATCCATCCTGCCGACAAGGATAGATTCCTTGATTTTTTTAACTTGGCAAAAATTAAGGCCATTATCGAATCAGGTGCTAAATCAATCAAAGCTGAGTTTCGTAAGACACATAGCGATGACAAATATCATAATTTTGCCGTTACTCTGATTCCTTTGGAAAAAAACTCTTTAAAAGACTGTTTTCTTTGTTGCTGCGTTGACACCAGCAACAAAGAACAACTTGAACAGCTTTCACCAAACAAAAACGAAAACTTGCTTGATGAATTAACAGGTCTTCCCAGTAAATCAGTGTTTTATAAGAAAGTCAACAAAATGTTGACTGCCAAATACGAACAACATTATTGTATTGCGATGTTTGACATTGATAAATTCAAACTAGTCAATGATTTTTTTGGAGCCCACACTGGTGACCGTTTATTATGTTATATCGCAAAACTATTAGAAGAATATTTTGCTGAAAACAAAAGTGCCGTTTATTGCCGCTTGGATGCTGATCGCTTTGCCGCCTGTTTTCTTTTTTCCGGCCAAGAATATGCCGATCTGATTGATTATATTACTCTTGGCTTGCAGAAATGCCCCTTAAATTTTGAACTTACTGCTTATTTTGGGCTCTATCTGCCAGATTCCCCTGACTTGCCGGTAAATATCATGTGCGACAGAGCTATGCTGGCGCAAAAAAGCATCAAAGGCCGTTTCGATAATAATTATGCTTTTTATGAAGAAGAACTGCGCAAAAAACTACTGCACAAGCAAGAAATTACGGGTCGCATGAATCAGGCTTTAAAAGAAAGGCAGTTCGAAATCTACCTGCAGCCTAAAGTTCATTTGATTACCAATGAAATTGTCGGTGCCGAATCTCTGGTGCGTTGGAATCACCCTACTTTAGGATTACTTTCTCCTGGTGATTTTATCACCATCTTTGAGGAAAATGGGTTCATCTATAAGCTTGACGCTTTTGTTTGGGAAGAGACCTGCAGTTTGCTGCGCAAGTGGCTTGATGAAGGTCTCAGCACTTTTCCTATCTCCGTCAATGTCTCACGTTTGGACCTGTTGGAACCATCGTTTTTCCAGACAATTACCAACTTGGTAAAAAAATATAAAATTAATCCTAAACTGCTCAATTTAGAACTCACTGAAACCGCTTATGTAAAAAGATATGACGAAATCAAATTAATTACCGATAAATTACGTGACTATGGTTTTTCCGTGCATATGGATGATTTTGGCAGCGGCTACTCTGCGCTGAACATGCTGCAGGACATTGCCGTGGATACTTTGAAAATCGACTTGAACTTCATGTCTGGTTTTTCCGAATCAGGACGTGGGCGCAACATTCTTTCCTCCGTTATCCGCATGGCCAAATGGTTAGGTTTGCCCGTAGTAATTGAAGGTGTTGAGACGGAAGAACAGGTGGATTTTCTTAAAAGTATCGGCTGTACGGTTGGCCAGGGTTATTATTTTTCCCAACCCTTACCCGTAGATAAATTTGAGGAATCTTTCAACGAGAACGCAAGTACGATAGGACTCTTTGGAAAATGTGAAGAGCATCTTCCTACTGACAGCATGTTAAATATCGAAGATTTCTGGTCTCCTTCTTCAGCCTTTAATCTCCTTTTCAATACCTTGCAAAATGCCTCTGCGATTTATGAGTATCATGACGATAACCTGGAACTTCTGCGCGCCAATGATTCCTATTATGATTTGCTGGGCATTCAACGCGAGAACCTTTACTTTGCGGGCACGCATCTTCTTGATTACATACATGAAGATGACCGCCAAAAATTTGTCAGGAGCTTACCTGTTGATGGTGGCAAAACCCCTATTGAAAACACTTTTCGCAGACTGATAGCCGATGACAGAATTATTTGGCTGCATTCCAAGGTGCATTTTTTGGCCGGAGATACTGAACGCAGGCTTTATTACGTTTCTATCAAAAAGGTTCAGACAGCTTCCTACTAGAAAGGATTACCTTATGGACAAAAATTCGACTGTATTTGAAAGCTTTAATCTTTTAAAAGCCGACGCAGCTTCTCTCAAAGCTCTTCTTCAGACTACCGATAAAGATTTGCGTGATGCTTTGCTTAGTGCGGCCCGTGCTGCTGCCATTAAACAATTTGGTCATGACATCTATATTCGCGGTTTGATAGAATTTACCAACTATTGTAAAAATGACTGTTATTACTGCGGTATCCGCTGCAGCAACCAAAAGGCCAGGCGTTATCGTCTTACCAAAGAACAGATATTATCCTGCTGTCAGAGCGGCTATCAGCTTGGTTTTCGCACATTTGTCCTGCAAGGCGGTGAAGACCCGTTTTTTACCGATACGGTAATGGTTGAAATTATCTCGGCAATTAAAAAAGCCCACCCAGATTGTGCTATAACCCTATCAATCGGTGAGCGTTCCTATGCTTCTTATCAGGCTATGTATGATGCCGGCGCTGACCGTTATCTTTTAAGGCATGAAACTGCTAACCCTGAACATTATGCACGCCTGCATCCTGCCAAACTCTCGCTCGCCAACAGACTTGAGTGTCTGCAGATGCTGAAAAAAATTGGTTATCAGGTTGGCACAGGCTTCATGGTTGGCTCACCTTATCAAACAATAGATAATTTGATTGAAGATTTGCTTTTTATTCGTGATTTCAAGCCGCAGATGATAGGTATTGGCCCTTTCATTCCCCATCACGACACACCTTTTCATGATCAAACTGCCGGCACCATGGAGCAGACTCTGCGTTTGATTGCTATCCTCCGGTTGATGCTGCCCAAGGCGCTCATACCTGCTACCACCGCACTCGGAACGATCGCTCCCGATGGCCGCGAGCAGGGCATTTTAGCCGGTGCCAACGTCGTAATGCCTAATTTATCGCCAATTGAGGTAAGAAAAGATTATCTGCTCTATGATAACAAGATCTGTACCGGCGAAGAAGCCGCTGAATGCAATTTCTGCCTGCAAGCGCGCTTGCAGAGTATCGGTTACAAGATTGTCGTTGACCGCGGTGATTATAAAGAATAAGTTTAATTTACATGCACATACAAAATAGCCCGTCAGTTCTTTTAAAAAGAACTGACGGGCTATAATTTTTAAATATTGTTATTAGAAGTGATTAAAGCCTTTTTTAAATGTACCACTGAAATCAAAGGTAGCAAAATAATCTGCCGGAGTTTCAGCTCGGCGAATCATTTCTACGCTGCCGTCTTCTCTGAGCAAAAGTTCTGCACTTCTCAGCTTGCCGTTGTAATTGTAACCCATGGCATAACCGTGTGCACCTGCATCATGAATGAAGACTAAGTCTCCCATATCAATTTTTGGCAGTTTTCTGTCGATAGCGAACTTGTCATTATTTTCGCATAAGCCGCCGGTAACATCATAAACATGGTCACAAGGCAGCTCTTCCTTACCCATGACCGTAATGTGGTGATAAGAACCGTACATTGCCGGACGCATCAGGTTAGCTGCGCAAGCGTCAAGACCGATATATTCTTTGTAAGTATGTTTTTCATGAATTGCAGTTGCTACCAATGCACCATAAGGCCCCATCATGAAGCGGCCCATTTCTGCCATAATCGCTACATTTCCCATACCAGCCGGCACGAGCACTTCTTCGAAAGCTTGGCGTACGCCTTCACCGATAGCGATAATATCGTTACCTTTTTGGGAAGGTCTGTAAGGAATACCTACACCGCCGGAAAGGTTGATGAATTCGATGCTGGCACCAGTTTCGTTTTTCAGGTCAACGGCCAGTTGGAAAAGAATTTTTGCCAGGCTCGGATAGTATTCGTTGGTAACAGTATTGCTGGCCAAGAAGGCATGAATGCCAAAATGTTTAACGCCTTTAGCCATCAGTTTTTTGTAGCCTTCCACCATTTGCTCACGGGTAAAACCATATTTAGCATCGCCAGGATTATCCATGATATTGTTTTCAATCGCGAAATGACCGCCAGGATTAAAACGGCAGCTAATAGTAGTTGGGATATCTGCTACCTTCTCAAGAAAATCAATATGGGTAATATCGTCAAGGTTGATTGTTACGTTCAGCTTGCGCGCCAGTCTGAAGTCTTCTGCCGGCGTCACATTGGAAGAGAACATGATTTCACTTTCTTTGAAACCCACAGCGTCAGCCATCAAAAGTTCAGTGTATGAAGAGCAGTCAGCTCCGCAGCCTTCTTCGCGCAAAATTTGCAGCAAGCGCGGATTTGGTGTTGCTTTCACGGCAAAATATTCTTTGAAGCCCTTGTTCCAGGCAAACGCTTGCATAACTTTGCGCGCATTTTCACGGATACCTTTTTCGTCATAAAGATAAAATGGTGTTGCGTACTCGGAAGCAATCTTCTCTAGTTGTTCTTTGTTAATAAAAGGTTTTTTCACTATTGGTACACCCCTCATAATATTATTTGTTGGTTAGTTCTATAAGTTTAATTTCATTTTTTAACGCATCTTTAAATAAATCTACTAAATTAGGTTTCCCGGAATAAAGACAGGTGGAACTGTCGCCGTCACTCAAGTCGCCAGTCAACACACGTCCGGAGTCTGCAATCAGCCTGATCTGGCTATTAGGCTTTTCTGCGTAGTAGATGATTGCTCCCGGTAAACTAAAAGGTTTGCCTGTAATCACCACTATCTTCAAGCCACGCTGCAAAGCCTCTGCCAATGGTTCTTTCAGCGCCTCGATAAGTGAGCCGGTGGCAGAAACGTAAATTCTCGCTTCCGCCTTGGCGATCATGTTCTTTAGCTTGTTCATGATTGCCTGTGCGCCTTTAATAGTTATATAGCCTTCTACTTCATTCTTAACTACCGGCATCTTCTCTACTAAGTAGGCTTTATATTCTTGCATCTGACGAATTTTATTTTCACAAAACTCATCAAATGGAACTGGCGTATATCTGGTTGCAGTATCTTCAGTAACATGTGCGGCACCTTTATCGACTAAGCCTGCCAATGCTGTATAAGTATTGGAGCGCGATATACCTGTGAGCTTTGCACCTTCGTAACCGGTCAAGCTGCTTTCAGCCAGGAGTGCCATGTACAGTGTTGCTTCATGACGCGTCAGATTGAAATACATCAAACGTTCAATAATGTCCATATTGCCTCCAAATTATTTATTGTTCCTATGTAGGAATACTATAAGACTTTTTTCATTGTTTGTCAACAAATAGTTGATAATTATTATCGATAATTATAGTTTCTATCGAATACTCATATCTTAATTACTCTCAGGCGATTTTGCAGGAATATTAAAATTAATTCTGTCGCTTAAAGGCAAGAAATTAAGAAGTGACGGGACTCATATACATCAGCGTTCGGCCGAATTTACTGCGGCCGTT
>CAYLRW010000086.1:0-5871 GCA_964386405.1 uncultured Acidaminococcales bacterium
AATATGTGTACTCGAACAACAAGCCCTATTTGCGTTTAATTGGTAACTTGTAGGACTAATGTCAAACGCAAGCGAAAATGTTTTTTTTGCGTGTGACGAAAAAGGCAAGGATTAAAGAAGTGACGGGAGTTAAGTTTGAACCAATCGACTGCCAGCGCCTGCGCGCAGCACTAAGATTGATATTTCAAACTTATGCAGCATAAGCAACCGAATAGGGCGCTTGTGGTGCCTTCCTCAGCGTTCGGCCGAATTTATTGCGGACGTTTAACGCGTGTGGAATGGTCCAGAGGAACTCTTCAATCCTTCCCCTATATATCCAAATCGCTTGTGCTTGCTTGACAATATCACTTGTAAGTTAGACGTTAATTGGTAACTTGTAGGAATAGTTGAAAGATTTTGCCAGTGCTGATATAATTGTTAGGTGTACCAAAAATCCATTAGAAGAGAGTAGGGATAATCATGATGAGAAAATTAGCCGATAAAAAAACTGTTAAGCTTATTTCTTTGACAGTAGCGGCCGTTTTTGTTTTAAGCGTATTCGGCATGGCCTTTACGAAGAGCGGTTTTAGCGGAGTCGCTTCCGCAGCTGCAGCAGATTCTGCAGTCGGTGTTGTAAATTATCAGATGTTGGTCGCACAAAGCCCTGACATGGCTGGCTACAGAACAGCTATGCAGCAGGAAGAGCAAAATGCCAAAACAGATTTTGATAATAATACTGCTAACATGAGCAATGAAGAAAAACAAAAATATGCAATGCAGTTGAAAGAACGTTTGGGCGATAAGCAAAAAGAACTTCTGGAACCAATTTATCAGAAGATAGATGCCGCTATCGAAAAAATAGCTAAGAAAAAAGGTCTGTCAATAGTAGTTGATAAAGGCTTCGTCGTATACGGTGGTGTAGATATCACCGGTGAAGTAGGATCTTCCTTGAACGGTAAATAATTAAACAGGTATCACCGGGCCGGTTAGCTGGCCCGGCTTTCTGTCGTCTAAGAGGAGGGGTATCATGCGTTGGCTTGCTTACATCATATTGGTAGTTAGTCTGCTGTTATCGGCTTGCGGTACCTTTCCTAAAAATACTGACGAGCAGATAGCCGTGATTGACTGGCAGAAGGCCTGCAGCGTTCATCCCCATTACGAAGCTTTGCAGAAAGCTAAAGCTGACCTCGATGCAGCCATTAAGTTTCGCAATGAACAGGCTGAACAAGGCAAGAAACAGATTGTCTTATTAAATAAACTGGTTGAAATCAAGCAAAGCGGCAAGCAAAGTTATTTGGCTGCTGATTTTGCAACAAGGATGGCAGAACGCGAGGCACAAGAACATGAAAAACTTGCTTCAGATGCAAAATCTGCCAAACAGGCTGCTGATGAGATCATAGTGCCTGAACAGGAAAAAATTCTGGAAACCAATCGCTTGGCTATCTTGAATTTGCGTTTAAAGCTGGAAAATGTCAAACTCACACCAGAAGAGAGAAGCGGACTGGAACAGGAACTGACGGCGGCTTTGAACAAACAGTATGTTGAACTTAGTGCCCTGGAAAAGAAACGCCAGACGATAATCAGCGAAAAACTTGCAGCTCAAAAGGTATCAAGCAGAGAAAACATGCTTGCCTATGCCGCAGAACTTAAAACAACTATGTTTGGCGAACAAGATATCATGGCGAAAAACGATGATGAAAAACTGGGACAAGGACCCAAAGAATTAGCAAAGCTGATTGCTTCTCTGGACAAACAGGTTGAAATAAAACAAAGAAATTATGATCGCCTGCGTAGTGAAATCGATGCTGATGTGCAAAGTGCTTTGCTCAAAGTTTTAAATGGCAGGAAAGACATCCTGGTAGTAAAAAAACCTTTGGTTAACTTGACTGCTGTCGATTTTACAGAGCAAGTTTGCACAGAGCTGAAAACAATAAAAAATTGATAAGAGTAAAGAGGGAATAGTTAATGAAAAAGTATTTGGTAGTTGTATTAATGTTGTTATTTGCACTTACGGCTCTTGGCTGCGGCGGCCGCAACACTGCTTTTGGCGTTGTAGATATGCAGAGAATTGAAGCGGAAAGCTCCGTTTACAAAGATATTAAAGATGATATAATGACTAAGGCTAAAACTGCACAAGATGAAATGATGAAAGCTTCCGAAGGAAAATCTGCGGAAGAAACACAAAAAATAATGCAGGATAAATCAGCAGAAATGCAATTAGTACAGACTGAAGCTCAGAATAAACTAAAAGCAAGCTTCAACAATGCCTTGAACCAAGTTGCCAAGGATAAAAACTTGGGAGCAATCCTTATTAAGGATGCCGTACCGCAAGGTGGCGTCGATGTTACTGATGATGTTCTTAAAAATATGAAATAAGCTATGTTTGTTGGGCGGGCTTATGCGTCCGCCCTTCTTTCATAAATTGTCAGGGATTGCAAGCGCAGACCTAAGAAAAATTTCTTAGGTGTTCGTTTTCAATCCAGTGCAGCTAACTTCGCAATCGGGAGGATTATTACATGGAAAAAACATTACAAGAATTAGCCGTTTTTCTTAAGGGAAAACTGGAAACGACGACACCGCAAATGACCATTACAGGGGTAAATGGTCTGGAGGAAGCAGCGGCTTCCGACATTTCGTTTGCTGTGCCGCCGCATATTGAAGCAGCAGCAGCATCAGGAGCAGGAGCTCTTGTACTGCCGCTGGATGCCCCTTTTAGCGGTAAACCTGTGATCCGTGTAGCTAATCCCCGTTTGGCTTTTGCACGTCTGCTGGATTTGTTCAGGAGACCTGAAGATGTCGAACGCGTGATCAGTCCTTTTGCTTGTATCGCACCGACGGCTAAAATAGGTTCCAACGTAGCTGTTTTACCATTTGCCGTTGTCGACAGCGAAGCTGTGATAGGTGATAATAGCGTAATTTATCCTCATGCCTATATTGGCAGACAGGCCAAAATAGGCCAGGACTGCAAGATATATCCTAATGTTACGATTCGTGAAGGCTGCGAACTCGGTAACCGTGTAATTATCCAATCCGGTGCGGTCATTGGCGGCGATGGTTTTGGTTATATTACCGAGCAAGGCAAGCACAGCAAGGTTTTGCAGGTTGGTAATGTGGTTCTTGGTGATGATGTCGAGATCGGCAACAATACCTGTATTGACAGGGCCACGGCGGGCAGCACTATAGTTGGTGCAGGTACCAAAATTGATAATCTTGTACATCTTGGCCATAATGACGTCCTGGGTGAAAACTGTCTGGTTGTTGCACAGGTTGGCTTATCAGGCAGTATAACTGCTGGAAATAATGTTACATTTGCTGGTCAGGTCGGCAGCGTAGGTCATATCAAAATCGGCGATAATTGTGTTTTTGCAGCCCGTTCGGGCCTGACGTCCGATGTACCATCCAATTCTTTTTATGCGGGTTTTCCGGCAGTTCCGCATAGGGAATGGCTGAAGCAGGAAGCTACTTTGCGGAATGTCAGCAAATTGGTGAAAAAGGTCAAAGAACTGGAAAAAGCTTTGGCTGCCATACAAGATAAAGACTAATACTTAGCAAATTACGATATAATTACTAGGAGTGTATTTATGAAAAAAAATATCTTTACAGCAATCCTTATGAGTTCATTAGTGGCATTACCTTTAGCTTGCGAAGCAAGAACCTTAGCCAGCGGTACTTCCGGCGTTATTAATACGCCTTCAGCATATGTGCGTTCGATGGGGCACGCTGCTGTCACTTATCAATATACCGAAGACTACAACGTCATTGCAGGTAACGTAGCAGTAATGCCTGGCCTGGAAGTTGCCTATAGCAGATGGTCACCGGATGAAGCTGACGATTTTAATATGTACAGTGCAAAATTCATGATTTTGCCGGAAACTGTGGCAACTCCAGCAATAGCTGTCGGTATTGAAGATGCGACAGACGAGAGGGACCGCAGCGGCTACGCGGTCATCAGTAAAGCTGGCCCATGGGGCCTTAAGATTCATGCAGGAACAGGAACAGGTCGTTTCCGCGACGGCTTTGTCGGCTTGGAGAAACAGTTCAAGGTCAATAGCAAATCTTTGAACCTGGGACTCGCAGCTGAGTATGACGGAGATGATTTTAACTATGGTATGTTCGTTCCGGTTGGTAAACTGATGCAGGCTGAAGTGGGCGTACGTGATGATAAGTTCTATGCAGGGGTACATGGAACTTTCTAATCAGGAAAGGATGTAACTGATGCTCGGATATTGGGCAATGAAGGCTTTGAGCTGGATGCTCTGCCATTCACCTAAATTTATAAGAAAAATATTTGCCAGCTTCCTTGGCAGTGTTGCCTGGGCAGTTACTCCTGCCTGGCGCAAGACTATGGCTGTAGAAAATATCAAAGATTGTCTGGGTGTGCCGGAAGAAAGGGCCAAAGAAATTGCAGAAGCCAGTGTCCGACGTTTTGGACGTATGCTGGTTGAAGTACTGCGCTTTCCGACATTGACCCCAGAGAACTTCAGAAAAAGCGTGAATATAGAGGGCACGGAATATCTGGAGGCGGCATTTAAACAAGATAAAGGCGTCATTCTTTGCACAGGGCATTACGGGAACTGGGAACTCTTAGGTGCTTCGGTAGCGCTTCTTGGTTATCCTATTTTGTCGATTGCACGTAAGCAGAATAATAGCGCGATGGATGATTTTATTAATGAATACCGGGAGCTTACCGGTCAAAAAATTACTTACAATCGCGGCGAAAACAGTATGCTTGCCATTAACAGGATCATTAAAGATAAAAAAATCCTTGGTGTCCTTTATGATCAGGATACAGGGGCTGATGGTATGGAAGTACTTTTCTTTGGTAAACCGTCAATGGCACCTACGGGGGCAGCACTTTTGTCACGCATTCATGGTGCGCCTATGCTGCCGCTTTTCATTCACAATGAAGACGATGAAAAATTTACCATCAAGATCCATCCACCACTTTACACTAAGAAAACGACTGATCGTCTGCAGGATTTGCGTAAGCCGACGGAAGAATTGATGCTGATTGCGGAGCACGAGATAATCAGCGATCCGAGCATGTGGTTTTGGGTTCACGATCGCTGGAAAGACGGTAAGAAAAAATATAAAGGGAAAAAAGGGGAGAACTGACGATGCAGCAAACCTACCAGCAAACGCTGGCTGCGCCGGTTATTTATTCCGGTATTGGCCTCCATTCTGGCAAAAATGTTAATATGTGCATGCTGCCGGCAGAAATAGATACAGGAATTGTGTTCGTCAGAACAGATCTGCCTGATAAACCGGAAATTTCGGCCAAGCCTGCCAACGTAAGCTCAACGCTGAAAGCAACGACCCTTAGTGAAAACGGTGCTGAGGTTTTTACGGTAGAACACTTGATGGCTGCTCTTTCGATGCTAAGCATCGATAATTGCCGAATCGAGATGGACTCACCGGAACCACCGGTTACTGATGGCAGCTCAGGTGTTTTTGCTGATTTGATTTTACAGGCAGGCAGGAAAACGCAGGAGGCACCGAAGAAGGTTTATGCTTTAGACAGAGCTTTTGCCGTACATCAGGACGACAGGTATATCTGTATCCTGCCTTATGATGGCTACCGCATATCTTTTACCTCCATTAATCCGCATCCTCTGCTTGGCACTCAGTATTATGACATAGAGCTGACGGAAGAGAACTTCCTGAAAGAAATAGCAACCGCCAGAACCGTAGCTTTCATGCACGAAGTAGAGCAAATGAAGAAAATGGGACTTGGTTTGGGTGGCAATACTGACAATGTCGTTGTTTTCGACAACACAGGCATGTTGTCAACGCCACGTTTCGACGATGAATTAATCAGACACAAGATTCTTGATGTCATCGGTGATTTGTATTTGCTTGGTCACATCAAGGCTCATGTAGTTGCTGTGAAAA
>CAYLRW010000087.1:0-5822 GCA_964386405.1 uncultured Acidaminococcales bacterium
ATCGGTGATTTGTATTTGCTTGGTCACATCAAGGCTCATGTAGTTGCTGTGAAAACAGGCCATGCTTTTAATGCTGAACTGGCACGGCAAATTGAAAATTACCGCAGTAAAGGAGAGAAATAATATGATTACCTTAGAGGCAAGAGAAATTCAGAAGATAATTCCACATCGTTATCCGTTACTATTGGTTGACCGCATTCTGGAACTGGAGCCAATGAAACGTGCTGTAGGTGTGAAAAACATAACGATGAATGAAATGCAGTTCATAGGGCATTTCCCTGGTGAACCGATTATGCCTGGAATCATGTTGATCGAAGCAATGGCACAGGTTGGCGGTGTAGCAATGCTTTATCCTGAAGAAAACCGCGGCAAGATAGCTGTGTTCGGCAAAATTGACGGCGTCCGTTTCCGTCGCCAGGTAGTGCCTGGTGACCAGGTTATCACGACCGCTACCGTGACCAAGATCCGTGGCAATATGGGTATTATCCGTTGTGAAGGTACGGTAGACGGCAAATTGGCCTGCGAAGGTGAATTTACTTTTGCTATTGTAGATAAAAAAGAGTAAAAACAGGTAGTGTTTAGCAGAAACTTGGAGAAAAAGCGAGATATTAGGTTAAAAACCTGTGTTTTTGCGTAATTTTGACAGGTTAAAATTAGATTATTATCGGCGAATGTAATTTGCAGTAGTTTTGGTGTTAATTTTTATTTGGGAGTGGAAATAATGGGTTTTGATAACGTAGTAAAAATATCTCGCAAAATTCACGAAAACGCAGTCGTTTCGCCAGGGGCTATTTTGGGGCGCGACGTTGAAATAGGACCTTATGCGGTAATCGGCCCGAATGTAGTTATTGGCGATGGCACGAAAGTAAGTGCGCATGTCGTTATCGACGGCTGGACAACTATCGGCAAAAATTGCAAATTTTTCCCAGGCTGTTCCATCGGCGCTGAACCACAAGATCTGAAATTCAAAGGCGAAAAAGCTTATACCGTGATAGGTGATGGCGTAACTATCCGTGAATGTGCAACTGTCAATCGTGCGACTGGCGAAGGCAATGAAACACGTCTTGGCAACAATGTATTGATGATGGCTTATACGCATGTGGCGCATAACTGCATCGTTGGCAACAATGTCATTATGTCCAATGTAGCAACTTTGGCAGGCCATGTGGTAGTCGAAGACCGTGCTGTTATCGGCGGCCTTGCTGCTGTGCATCAATTCGTGAAAATCGGCCGCAATGCGATGATTGGCGGCATGTCCAAGATTGTGCAGGATATCCCGCCGTTTGTTATTGCTGATGGTAATCCAGCCCATGTTGCTGGACTGAACAGTGTCGGCATTTCCCGTGCAGGTGTTGTTCCTGAAGTGCGTGCTAATCTGAAAAAGGCTTACCGCATACTATACCGTTCCGGGCTGACACTCGATGAAGCTGTTTCCACCATGGAGCAGGAACTCGAAAGCAGCGAGGAAGTAGAACATCTTTTACGCTTCCTGCGTAATGTTGAACGTGGTATTTGCCGCGGACGCAAAGACTAGGATGGTGGCTTGATGGAGACATTAGGTTTATTATCCGGCATTGGCCATTTGCCAGTGGACGTGGCACAATCTGCCAAGGCGATGGGTTATCGTGTTATCGCTATCGGCGTTGTGCCAGGGGTAGATCCTGAACTGGCAGGTAGTGTCGATGCTTACTATGATATTCATATAGGCAAATTGGGCAAAATCATTAATACGTTGAAAAAGAATAATGTGACTAAAGTTACGATGATCGGCAAGGTAACGAAAGAAATCCTCTACAGCGAAGGGGCCATTATTCCTGATTTTCGTGCAATCAAGCTGCTGGCATCTTTGCCTGACCGCAAAGATGATACTATTATGAATGCTATAGTAAAAGAACTGGAAGACGAGAAGATGGCAGTTATGGACCAAACGCTGCTTATCCAGCCATTGTTACCGGCACCGGGAGTGCTGAGTAAGCGTCATCCTACTGCAGAAGAATTAGAAGATATTGAATTCGGATTTCAGGTTGCCAAAGAAATTGGCCGGCTTGATATCGGACAGACTGTTGTGGTAAAAAACAAGGCAGTGATGGCTGTCGAAGCTATTGAAGGTACTGATGCCTGTATCTTGCGCGGAGGCACTTTGGGCAAAGGCGTGGTGGTTGCCAAAACGGCCAAGCCGGCACAGGATAATCGCTTTGATATGCCAAGTGTAGGTGTCAGAACAATTGAATCGATGATTGCGGCAGGAGCAGCCGGCATAGTTTTGGAAGCAGGCCGGACGCTTTTAGTCGAAAGACAACGGACACTTGCCTTAGCTGACGAGCATAATATGTTCGTTGTAGCACGCTGATAGAATTGAATAGTTAAGCGATAATTTTAGGGAGGACATCACGTCCGCCCTATTTTTGTGTTATAATATAGCGTGATAATTTATGTTTAGTTTATAACACCTATAGATAGAGATTGCTAGAAAGGAATACTTATGACCAGAATAATGATTTCAGCTGGTGAAGCTTCCGGCGATGTGCATGCCGCAGCTTTGACAAGAGAAATACTAAAGCTTGATCCGACAGCTCAGGTCTACGGCATGGGTGGTGATGGATTGCGCGCCGCAGGCGGTGAGGTTCTGTTTGATATCAAAGATCATGGGGTCATGGGACTGGTTGAGATCCTCCGCAAACTGCCGGCTTTGTTCCGCTTGCGTTCGGAATTTGCGGAAGTTATGGATAAAAGGCGTCCAGACTGCCTGGTTATTATAGATTACCCAGGGTTTAACATGCGTTTGGCTAAAGTCGCGCGCGCTAAAGGAATACCAGTCATCTCCTTTATTGCCCCTTCTGCCTGGGCTTGGCGCAAAGGTCGCGCCAAAAATGTAGCAAAACTGGTGAACAAGGTTGCTGCCATTTTCCCTTTTGAATACGAAGTTTATAAAGAAGCAGGAGCCGATGTCGAGTTTATGGGGCATCCACTGGTGGATATAGTAAAACCAAGTCTTACCAGAGAAGCAGCGGCTGCTAAGGCAGGTAAACATGAAGGCCGGCCGCTGGTATTGCTTTTACCGGGAAGCCGTCTGCAGGAAATTCAGCGTCTGCTGCCAACGATGCTGGCAGCTGCCAAATTAATGGTCAAGGCTGATCCTGCCTTGGAATTTGCGATGCCGCGGGCCTCAACGATACCGCGAGCTTTATTGGAAGAAGAACTAGACCGTGCCGGTATACATGTGAACATCATAGAAGGGAATAACTACGATGTAATGAGCATTGCTGATGTTGCTTTAGCAGCCAGCGGTACAGTTACTCTGGAAGCGGCACTGTGTGGACTGCCAAGCGTAATTGTCTACAAAACGGCACCGTTGACAGCCTTTATCATCAGACGCTTATTGAATATTGCCGATATCGGCTTGCCGAATATTGTTGCCGGTCGTCATATCTTCCCGGAATTACTGCAGGAAGATGCTACCCCGGAGAAGATGGCCGCAGAAGTGCTGCATTTACTGGAGCCTGCCGTACATGCGCAGGCGCTGACGGATTTGGCTGACGTCAAAAAACGTCTGGGTGAACCAGGTGCGGTCAGACGTGTTGCCGAACTTACATTGAGAGTTGCAGGAGAGAAAGCATGAATTTATATTTAAGAATCCTGAGTTATATCAAGCCTTACCTGCCGCGGTTAATTGCCGCGGCAATTTGTACGGTATTGGCAGCCGCCGGTAATTTGTACGTGCCTTGGATCATCAAGGACGTGATAGATAAGGTACTGGCTGATAAAAATGCTGACATGCTGAATATTATAGCAGCAGGCATCATCATCATCTTTTTTATCCGCGGCGTGTGTTTCTACGGACAGAATTACTTGATGAGCTACGTTGGTGAAAGAGTCATCATTGATATTCGCAGCGCTGTTTATGAGAAACTGCAGCGCTTGAGCGTGTCCTTCTATGACAAGAACAAGACGGGTACGATTATGAGCTATGTTACCAATGATGTGTCTGCCTTGCAGGCTGCGATGGTACAGAATACCATCGATATGATTACCGAAGGCAGCGTCCTGATCGGCTCAATAACAGCAATGGTTTATTTGGACTGGAAGCTGACTTTATTTACCTTTTGCACTTTCCCTTTCGTTCTTTGGCTGATGGACTTTTTCGGCAAGAGAATTCGTAAGTCCGGTCGCAGGATTCAGGAATGTACGGCTGATATTACTTCCATTCTGCAGGAGACGGTTTCTTCCGCCAGGGTCATCAAATCTTTTGTGCGTGAAGACTATGAGATAGAACGTTTTTGTAATCAGAATTTTGCTAATTTCCGTGCTAACATGAAAAATGCCCAATTGATGGCACTTTTGACACCGGTTATTGAATTTGTCGCTGCGCTTGGTGTTACAGCGATTATCTGGTATGGCGGTCACGGAGTTATTGATGGCGATCTGACAGCCGGATCTTTGGTTGCTTTCTTGGTTTATGCAGTGAATATTTCCAACCCGGTGAAACGTCTGACTCGCGTTATCGGCAGCATCCAAAGGGCTCTCGCGGCTGCACAGCGTGTTTTTTACATACTGGATATGAAGGAAGAGATAGCAGAAGTATCGGGTGCCAAAGTACTGCCTCAGATTGAAGGCGCTGTGGAGTTCAAAGATGTCAGCTTTGCCTATAGCAAAGGTGAACAAGTTCTGCAGGATGTGAGCTTTAAGGCTGAACCGGGAGAAGTGGTAGCAATTGTAGGACCTTCCGGTGCAGGTAAGTCGACGATTGCCAACTTGCTGCCGAGATTTTATGATACTACTGCAGGTTCAATTTCGATTGATGGTAATAATATCTCCGAAGTAACATTAGCTTCACTGCGTGAACAGGTCGGTATCGTGCCACAGGAGACGGTGCTTTTCAACGGCACCCTGTATGACAATATCCTGTATGGCCGCCTCGAAGCAACACGCGAAGAAGTTGAAGCTGCTGCTAAAGCAGCTAATGCTCATAATTTTATTATGGAATTTCCTAATGGTTATGAAACAATGCTGGGAGACCGCGGTCTTAACCTTTCCGGCGGACAGCGCCAGCGCATCGCGATTGCGCGTGCAATCCTGAAGAATCCACGTGTACTGATCCTTGATGAAGCAACCTCCGCTCTTGATACAGAAAGCGAACGCATCGTGCAGGAAGCTTTGGATCGCTTAATGGTTGGCAGGACATCCTTTGTTATTGCGCACCGTTTGTCCACCATAAAAAATGCTAACAAGATTTTAGTTTTGCAGCGAGGCAGGATAGTGGAAGTAGGCACGCATGACGAGTTGATGGCTAATCATAAGCTTTATTCTCATTTGTACAATATCCAGTATCGCGAAAAGGAAGCGAAATGAGGTTAATGCATGTATATACTTTATAATTTAGTTTTTTGTGCGGCAGTTGTTTTGGTAATGCCTTACTTTATTTACCGCTTTCTGACTGAGAAAGGTTTTAAAAGACGTTTTCGCCAGAACTTAGGTTTTATCAGGGATGACGAAATTGCTGCAGTGGCCGGCAAGGAATGCATCTGGATCCATGGGGCCTCGGTTGGCGAAATTGTCGCGACCAGTCCGTTAGTCAAAGAAATAAGAAAAGCGATGCCGGAAGTTAAAATTCTGGTTTCGTCCGTTACGACCAGCGGTTACGATATGGCGCACCAGATCATCCCGGAAGCTGATGCTATCATCTATTTCCCACTCGATTTGCCATTTATTTCGGAATCCTATGTCAAAAGAATCATGCCGCGCGTTTTTTTGCCGGTAGAAACAGAACTCTGGCCTAATTTTCTTCGCGCTGTGCGTGCACGCAAAATACCGGTCATGATGGT
>CAYLRW010000088.1:0-5802 GCA_964386405.1 uncultured Acidaminococcales bacterium
AGGACGGGGTTGTATGACTATCTTCCCCGTCCCAATTATCTTTATTTCTTTAAATTGACTTGGTGTATCATGTCACCAAAAAGTCCCATCGCTGCCTCCCCGACAGCCTCCGAAAGCGTCGGATGCGGATGAATGCTCACCGCCAGTTGCTCGGCGGTCAGACCGTGTCTTACTGCCAGCACCCCTTCCATGATCAAGTCGCTCGCATGCGGTCCCATGATATGGCAGCCAATAACCTTATGTGTAGCGGCATCGGCAATCAGTTTCACAAGACCGTCAGTCTGACCCATCGTCACAGCTTTGCCGTTACCGGCAAAATTGAACTTGCTGATAACCACTTCTTTACCAGCTGCAACACATTCCTGTTCTGTAAGTCCGACCCAGGAAATTTCCGGTGACGTAAAAATGCAGCCCGGCATAGCGTCATAATCCATGATAGCCTCATGACCGCAGGCGTTTTCAGCCGCAATAATTCCTTGATGGGAAGCAGTATGCGCCAGCATCCACTTGCCGGTAACGTCACCTACCGCGTAAACCCCAGGCACCGAAGTTTCCATTCTTTCATTGACGGTAATGCCATGACGAGTATAGAGAATACCCGCTTTATCCAGCTCCACCTTGTTGAAAATAGGCGTACGGCCAGTTGCCACCAATACCTTTTCAGCAGAAAGCACAGTTTCTTTGCCCTTGCTTTCGACAGTAACATCAAGACCTTCAAGACCACGCTTGATGCCTTTGACCGTACTGCTTGTCATAGTTTTGATAAACTGTTTGCGTAAAGCCAACCCCATGCGTTTCTGCATGTCGGTATCACAAAGCGGCAGAATGTTGGGGGCCATTTCCACAATAGTAACCTCACAGCCAAAACCGGCATAAATACCGGCAAATTCCACGCCGACAGCACCGGCACCGACAATGACAATGCTCTCGGGCACTTCACTCAAGCTCAAAATATCGTCACTATCAATCACACCAGTGGCTTCGCTGCCGGGAATAGGCGGTTTTGCAGGCACCGAACCTGTTGCCAGAATCACTTTCTCAGCATGTATGCAGCGTTCTTCGCCCGGATTGTCGGTCACAATATGCACGCTGTGAGCGTCAATCAGATGCGCGGTGCCTTCAACCAATTCTATCTTATTGCTTTTAATCAATTTTTCTATGCCGCTGCGCAGCTGATAGATAACATTGTTCTTACGCTCCATGATTTTGTCCCAGTCATAAGCGTATTCGCTGACGAACATGCCAAATTCTTCCGAATGCGTAATATCCTGCCACTTCTCCGCGCTTTTCAGCAAAGTCTTGGTGGGAATGCAGCCTCTATTCAGGCAAACTCCGCCCAATTCTTTCTTTTCAATCAACAAAACCTTAGCACCAAGCTGTGCTGCACGAATTGCGGCCACGTAACCGCCGGTACCTGCTCCGATTACACATACCTGATAGTTCATTTTTCCGCCTCCCAATTTTATCTTTTCAGCGTCCAAGCATCTTGGGTATATTTTGTACCAGCTAATTCTCCGGCCATTTCTTTTTCCACAGCAGTCAGCTCTCCTCCAGCCAGTTCAATACCCAACGCTTCAGCAAAACCTGCTTCCATAGCAAGACGCGCTTCATCCCAGGTCACATTTCTTCCTAAAGCTGTTTTCAAGTCCATCACACGCTTTTTAAGCATACTGCAGGTTTTCTCCTTTTCTTCGCTATTCACCTGCAAGATTCCTGCCAACTGTTCAGCAGAAAAAGCAAGTAAAATGGAACCATGCTGCAAAATTACCCCATGCTTGCGCACCTGTGCGCTGCCAATCAGTTTCTTCTGACTAACTGTCAGTTCATAATGCGAAGGCGCATCAAAACAAGCCGCCGATGCTGGCTGTGGTATCTTGTGCGCATAAGCCGCCTGCGGCTTTGTCATTTCTGCGGTCAGTCCCAACTTTGCCAGACCAAGCAGCAGGCCACGGCTCAAATAACGGTAGGAAGCAGTAATCGTCATCGGCATATCAGGGTAATCCTCACCGACGATAATACTATAAGTAAGTTCTTTGGCATGCAGGACAGCACGACCGCCGGTCAGACGCCGTACCACATCAATCCCTTGTTCCTGGCAGGCAGCAAAATTAATCTCGCGCTCGCCGTGCTGAAAATAGCCGATACTGACAGCAGCAGGCTGCCAGCCATAAAAACGAATCGTCGGCGGCACCAACTTAGACGCATAAGAACGCATAATTGCTTCGTCTGTCGCCATATTGGCAGCAGCCGTTTGAAACCCGGAATTGATTAAGCGCCAGGAAGCTGCGCCTTTTCTGTATTGAGCAGTCTGCCATTGCACTCCACTCAGCATCCTGCCACCCCACTTTCGGCGAAAGCCAGTTCCAATTCTTCTGCCGTCAAAGGTCTGTGGTAATTGTAGAGAACGTCGCGAGGCTTCTCATTATAATAGGGGCGATTGCAGTCCTCGCAGCCTGTAGTGCGGAAAGCATGACCATCAGCCAAAACCGCCCGTAAGGACGGCACATTGATTTTGGTGATGCGTTCATCTTCACATGCAACAACTGTTGCCGCATAGCCTTTCTTCAATAACTCCAAGCCTATCTGCAAGCGACGATAACTGCCTCTGTCCGGTGGCTGCCGGTCAGCAAATTTAGTGCCCTTGAGCGGCGTAAAAGCAAAAAGTCCGACCGTTATCTGACGCTTGTAACATTCGCAGATAACCTGCCACATTTCTTTTTCGGTTTCACCCAAGCCTACAATCAGATGCGTCGTCATTCGGCCGGGGAAACGTTCTGCGCAAGCACATAGTAAGTCCCAGCGATTTTGCCAGGAACCCCCTTTGATGGAGGCAAAAAGTTCCGGTGTCGCAACATCAAGGGCAAGACCCAAACGTGACGCACCTTTGGCAAAAAGCTCCGCCGCTTCTTCTACAGTCGAGAAATGGCTGGAAACCACTACCGGCAAATCACCATATTTTTTGAATTCGTCCAATGCCCTGATGACCAGAGCATGACTGTCAGGCGTATTCACTACCTGCAGGCAGGCCCTCTTTATCTTGCCAGCCTGAAAAGCCAGGCCAATATTTCTGATAGCCTCTGCCTCAGGTGTTTCTTCCCAAGCTACGCGTGATAGAAACTTACTTTGCGTAGTGCTGTCACGCGCCTGAGCGCAAAAAGCACAGTTGCGCATACAGTGTTCACCCAGCATAACGTAAGCTGTCGTCGGCAGTGCGTCTATTTTTAACTGTCGGGCACCGACTGCTCCAGCCGTGCCGATTGATAATTTCCAATCACTCATAAAACGCAGCACTCCCAGCTTTCTTTGATAGTCAGACCCAGTTCACGTGCTCTTGCCAACGCAGCTGCTGTTGGCTGAACAATGCCATTAATACCGGCTTCTATTGCCGCTTTGTCGAGTTCACTTCGATAAGTTCCTCCCGGCCGCATACAGCCAAGGAATAGCGGCGTTTCAGGCAGCAAAGTTCGCGCTTCGCTAAGCAGTTCCACAACTTCGGTCAGTGCCGGCGGATTACATTCGGCATATTCTGTGCCCTTTGTCGGCATGAAAACAATAAAAATCAATCTTTCCAGGCCTTCAGCTGCCAATAAGCGCAGAGCTTCGCGTTCACCACGCAGCTTGCCGCCATTCAAGCCAATACAGATATGCGGTGCGACATGCGTGCAGTATTTCTTTAGCAAGCGGTAACAGGCAAGGTAATCCTCTACCGTTTTATTTAATTTCAAAGTTTCTTTAATCGTCAGATCATCACCAAGAAAATCAAAAGAAACAACATCGGCCAGCGGCGCGACTGCCTTAATTTCTTCTTCAGACAAAAGCCCGACATGGAAATTATAGCGATGTTCACCTTTGAGCTGTGCCAGCTTGGTCAATTTATCCATGACCGCGACTTTACCGCTCAAATCACAGCCACCGCTGATCAGGCAGCTTGATCCCTTAATATCTTCTGTTTTTTCGAGTCCTGACAAAGGCGTCATCTTAGACAAATAATGCCCACCGCAGTGGGCACATTTGAGGGCGCAGGCCGCTCCGGTTACGCTGATGCTTTCCGTATCCTGCGGCCTTGCTACCAAAAGTTCCGGCGCAAAATTTTGATGACGAATTTGCCAGGCAGCCGTCAAGGCTCCCATCTTACTACCGGTTTGCGGGCAGCCAGAGTTTCATCCAGACGGCTGACAATGGTATTGTGCGGTGCCGTGTGAACAATTTCCGGATTTTCTGCCGCTTCCTGTGCTATTTTCTTCATCGCGTCGATAAAGCCGTCCAAAGTCTCTTTGCTTTCCGATTCCGTAGGCTCGATCATCAGAGCTTCCTCCACTATCAACGGGAAGTAAATTGTTGGCGGATGATAGCCATAATCGAGCAGCCGTTTGGCAATATCCAAAGTATGAATACCGTGTTCTTGCTGCTTCTTGGAAGTCAGCACACATTCATGCATGCAGAAACGGTCAAACGGTGAATCAAAAGCTTCTGACAGCATTTTTTTGCAATAATTGGCATTGAGGACTGCATCCTCACTTGTCTGACGCAGGCCAGCAGCGCCCATCGTCAGGATATAGGCATAAGCTCTCACGATAACACCGAAATTACCGTGGAAAGCATGCACCTTGCCGATGCTTTTTGCCGATTTTGCCCAAACATATTTGTCACCCTGCTTCTCCACATGCGGATCAGGGAGAAATGGCAGCAATCTTTCCTTCACACCGATTGGCCCGGAACCAGGTCCGCCGCCGCCGTGTGGTGTAGCGAAAGTTTTATGCAGATTGAGATGCACAACATCAAAACCCATATCACCCGGACGCACTATGCCCATAATAGCGTTGGAATTAGCGCCATCGTAATAAAGCAAACCGCCGGCATCATGAACAATCTTGGCAATAGCTTCTATCTTGCTTTCAAAAAGTCCTAAAGTACTTGGATTCGTCAGCATCAAAGCAGCGGTATCAGGACCGACAGCTGCCTTCAGCGCTTCCAGGTCAATCGAACCGTCCGCTTCGGATTTTATTTCTACGGCCTCCATGCCGCACATCGCCGCAGAAGCTGGATTCGTGCCATGAGCCGAATCCGGTACGATAACCTTCGTACGTGCCAGGTCACCACGGTCACGATGGTAAGCACGAATAAGTTTTAAACCGGTCAGTTCGCCATGTGCTCCGGCTACAGGCTGCAGCGTAACACCTGCCATGCCGGCAATTTCAGCCAGACTCTCTTCCATTTTGAAGAGCACTTCCATCGCACCCTGTACCGTGTCTGCCGATTGCAGCGGATGCAAAAGTGCAAGGCCTGGATAGCGCGCAATATCCTCATTGACTTTCGGATTATATTTCATTGTGCAGGAACCAAGAGGATAAAAACCTGTATCAACACCGAAATTACGATTGGACAGCTGCGTATAATGACGCATCAGCTCCAGTTGGCTGACTTCCGGCAAAGCTGCCTTCGCCGTACGCAAATATTTTGCCGGCAATAAGTCCGCCGCCAACGGCACATCACAAGCAGGCAGGTCTATCGCTTTACGTCCAGGTTTACCTAATTCGAATAATAAAGGCTGCTCGTTCATTTCAACGCCTCCAATCCAGCTGCCAAGGCGTCAATTTCAGCTTTGGTTCTTTTCTCCGTGACACAAACCAGCATATGCCCGGCCAATTCCGGATAATATTCGCCCAAATCAAGGCCGCCGATAATTTTTTCCTTCAAAAGTTCTTTGTTCACTTCTGCTACAGGTTTTGCAAGTTTAACGACAAATTCCTGGAAGAACGGTGCAGCAAAAGCTGGTTTGGCAGCGCCGGTTTTCAAAATTTC
>CAYLRW010000089.1:0-5773 GCA_964386405.1 uncultured Acidaminococcales bacterium
CATTGGTTTGGCAACCTTTGCATGGGTGCAATTTTTTGTTGAGAATTACCAGATAAGATCGGTATCTTCAGCCTTGCCTCTACCGGTCAAAGCATCGAGCATGATACGTTGTTCAACTTGCGCTACCATTTTCTTGGTAAACTTAACGGTATCTGGGTTTACAGAAATACTGTCTATACCATTTTTTACCAGGAATTCAGCAAATTCCGGGTATACACTTGGTGCTTGTCCACAGATAGAAACTGTTTTGCCATCTTTGTGTGCAACTTCAATCAAGTGTTTGATTGCGCGGCGTACAGCAAGATTACGCTCATCAAAGATATGTGCAACTGTATCATTATCACGGTCACAGCCCAGTGTCAGCATTGTGAGATCATTGGAGCCGATGGAATAACCATCTACATATTTGTTAAACTGATCAGCCAAAATTATATTAGCAGGTATTTCGGCCATCAGCCATACTTTGAAGTCTTTACCACGAACCAATCCTTCTTGAGCCATCAGGTTTGTTACCTTTTCACATTCTTCAACACTGCGGCAGAAAGGAATCATAACATTTAAATTCTTGAGGCCAAATTCTTCACGAACTTTGCGAACAGCCTTGATTTCCAATTTGAAAGCTTCAATATATTTAGGATCATAATAGCGTGAAGCTCCACGCCATCCTAACAGTGCGCTCGGTTCATAAGGCTCGAATTCGTCGCCGCCTTTGAGGTCACGATACTCACTAGATTTAAAATCGCTGAATCTTAAGGTTACAGGACGCGGTGCCATAGCCTGACAAACCTGACGGAAACCTTCTGCCAATTGGTCTACAACTTTTTCCGGATGCCCTGTTTTAATCAAATACAAAGGATGTTCATGAATATAGGTTGTCCAGATAAATTCTTCACGCATCAAACCGATACCATCACATGGCAGCACAGAATATTTCTCAGCAAGTTCAGGATCACCAAGATTCATATAAATCTTAGTTCCAGTTACAGGGAAAGTCTCTGCAGCTACTACCGCAGCAGCAGCCTCAGGCTTTTTGGCGCTTTCAATAATACCTTCATAAACGACACCATTAGTAGCATCTACAGTAATATCAATGCCATCTTTAATAGTGGTTGTGGCTGATTCGCCCCTGCTCTTTGTGCCAACAATACATGGTATACCGAGTTCACGGCTGACAATAGATGCGTGGCAAGTCATCCCGCCTGAATCCGTTACTATTGCTTTTGCTTTTTTCATTGCCGGAACCCAGTCTGGAGCTGTCATTTCGGTGACCAATATCTCGCCATCTTTAAACTCATCTATGCGGGATGGGTCAAGAATTACATGTGCACGGCCAGAAACCAGTCCTGGGCTGGCAGGAAGTCCTTTAACAATAACTTTACGGTCTGTAGTAATTTTAGCGCTCTCCACTTTTTTGCCCTCTTCTTTATTGCGGCGTGACCAAACTGTTTCCGGACGTGCTTGTAATATCCAGATTTTGTCAGTACGTTCGTCAATGCCCCATTCAATATCCATATAGCAGCCATAATGCTTCTCAATCTTTTTAGCATAGTTGGCCAGCTCAAGGATCTGTTCGTTAGTCAGAGTTTGTTTATGATAGTTTTCTGCAGGCACCGGTTGTTCTTCACAATCGCCGCCTTTTTTACGAACAAGCATTACATCCTGCGCATTAACATTAATTTCTATAATTTTATTTTCCGCTTTTGAAACTGTATAGTTGTCAGGAGTTACAGTGCCTTGAACAACATATTCGCCAAGACCATAAGCGGCTTCAATCAAAATATTTTCGTCATTGCCGGTAGCAACATTGACAGTAAACATTACGCCAGCAGCCTTGGAAAACACCATCATTTGAATAACAGCACTCAGGGCGACATCCAGATGATCAAAACCTTGTTTTTCTCTATAGTAGACAGCGCGGTCAGTGAAGCAGGAAGCATAGCATTCCTTAACTTTTGCAATAACAGTTTCAGCACCTTGAACATTCAAATAAGTATCTTGCTGACCAGCAAAGCTGGCATCAGGCAAATCTTCAGCAGTAGCACTGGAACGAACAGCAACAAAAGGCAGCTCTTCGCCAACTTTTTTTGCCAACTCAGCATAAGCACCTGCAATTGCTTGCTGCAGGTCATCAGGCATTTTTTCAGCCATGATAGCTGCACGCAGTTTAGCACTTACATCACGCAATAAAGCGCTGTTTTCAACATCTGTAAGCTCAGAAAGCAACGCAGCCATTTTTTCCTTAAGTCCGCTCTTCTCAATAAAATATCTATAAGCGTATGCAGTAGTTGCAAAGCCATAAGGAACCGGAACATCCGTCTTTGAAGTCATTTCGCCGAGAGATGCTGATTTACCGCCGACGATGGGGACGTCAGTTTTTTCTAACTGCTCAAACCAAAGTAAAAACTGTTCTTCCTTTTTCATTGTAGCACTCCTTTTGTCATATACTTATTAAATGACTATTTCTAATATAGTATACACTATATCATGTTTGTGCTTGTTGTTCAAGTGAATTTTTTATAAATTTTATACATTTTTGTATTTTTCTTTACAGTACTATTGCACTAAGGTCACCAACCATACTAGCCGTCTCTTTGACTTGTACCAAGAGAGCTAGACGATTATTTTTTACATTTTCATCTTTGTCCATAACCATTACTGTATCAAAAAATTTATTGACCGGAGCAGAAACCTCGTTCATCAATTTAAGCACTTCTGCATAGTTATAACCAACAAGTGCCGGAATAGTTTCTTTTTGTAACCGGCAGACAACTTCGTAAAGTTCTTTCTCTGCAGGTTCAACAAACAAGCTTTCCTTGATAATATCTTCGCCTTCTGCTTTTTTGCAAAGATTGGCAACACGTGTAAAGGCTTGAATGCTTTCAGCAGCCTCAGGCGTTGCAACATATTCCGCCAAAGCCTTTGCCCTTACGAACAAGTCAACAATATCGTCATTAGCCTTTTCGCTTAATACTGCGTCGATAACATCGTAGCGAATACCTTGGTCGCCCATCATATTTTTAACACGCTGCATGAAAAACTCTTGCAGTTGTGCCAACAATTCGCCATTCTTAGCAGCAGGAACATTTAACATGCCTAAAACAGCGATAATTGTTTTAAGCAAAGGCAGGTGATAATTGCCATCAACCAAAATGTTGATAATACCGATTGCCTGACGACGCAAAGCATAAGGATCCTGTGATCCTGTAGGAATCAATCCACGGCTGAAAGTAGCAGCAATATTATCTATCTTGTCAGCAATACCTACCAGGCGACCAATATCAGTTGTTGGTAATTCATCACCGGCAAAACGAGGCAGATAGTGCTCAAATATGCCCTGAGCCACTTCCGGTTTTTCACCATCAAGCAGTGCATACTCGCGTCCCATAACGCCTTGCAGCTCAGTAAATTCACATACCATGCCGGTTACCAAGTCAGTCTTGGACAACAAGGCAGTACGTTGCAAAGTATCTTCATCGACTTGTACATTGAGGTTCTTTTTCAATGTCATTGCAATATCAGCTAGACGTACACTCTTATCATAGATATTGCCAAGGCCTTCCTGGAACACCACCGTTTTTAATTTTTCCAGACGTTCTTCCAATTTAATTTTTCTATCTTCATTAAAGAAAAATTCCGCATCACTAAGACGCGCACGCAAAACGCGTTCGTTGCCATGGGCTACAATATCAAGGCCTTCACTGTTACCGTTGCGGACGGTAATAAATTTAGCCAGCAATTTACCATCAGCAGTAAGCACCGGGAAATAACGCTGATGCTCCCGCATAGGAGTTATAACTGCTTCTTTAGGCAATGTCAAAAATTTATCGTCAAAATGACCGCAAAGAGCTGTAGGATATTCTACAAGATAAACTACTTCTTCTAATAAATCTTCATCTATTTCGGCAACGCCGCCTTCTTTTTGCGCTAATTCTTCTACTTGTTGGCGTATTATCTTGCGACGTTCATCCTGGTCAACAAGGACAAAATGTTCACGCAGCACCTTTTCATAATCACCGGCGGTGGCTATTTCCACTTCACCTTTACTCAGAAAACGGTGACCTATAGTATTACGTCCTGATTTGACACCAGTTATTTCAATTGGAATAATTTTATCGTCTAACAAGGCAACCAGCCATCTTATTGGACGTACGAAGCGGAAATCATGATCTGCCCAACGCATATTTTTCGGGAAAGATAAAGACTCCACAATATCGGTCAAGAAAGCCGGCAACAGCTCAATTACTGCTTGTCCAGTCAATTGTTTAACCGCGTAGACGTATTCACCACGAACAACTAAATCTTCAACAGCTATACCCTGTCCTCTGGCAAAGCCTTGTGCAGCTTTGGAAGGAGCACCATCCGCTCCGAAGGCAATCTTTATGGAAGGTCCTTTGCTCTCGACGACTGTACTTGCTTGTGTTTCCTCAACACCATCAGCAATAAAAGTCATACGCCTCGGTGTGCCAAAAACAGTAACCGAAGTAAAAGGAACACGAAGTTCTTGCAGCTTCTTCTCTGCCAAGCCTTTCAATTGATCCAAAATGCCAGGCATAAATTTAGCAGGTATTTCCTCTGTGCCTATTTCAAATAATAACTTCTGTTCCATCTTTATTTATCCCCTTTCAGCAGCGGGAAGCCCAATTTTTCTCTTTGTTCAACATAAGCAGCAGCACAAAGACGCGCCATTGCCCTTACACGTCCAATAAACGCCGTTCTTTCGCTGACGCTTATGGCGCCGCGAGAATCAAGCAGGTTAAAGGTATGCGAGCACTTCAACACATAATCATAGGCTGGGCGGATATTACCGGTTTCAATAACACGCATAGCCTCTTTTTCGTATTTATCAAACAGGTCAAACAATAACGCCGTATCAGCAATTTGGAAATTATAGTAGGATTGTTCTACTTCATTGGTATGAAAAACATCGCCATAAGTAATATCGCCTACCCACTTAACATCGTATACATTTTCAACGCCTTGAATATACATGGCAAGACGCTCTAAACCATAGGTAATTTCAACAGTAACCGGTTTAACATCAATACCGCCGACTTGTTGGAAATATGTAAATTGAGTAATTTCCATTCCATCAAGCCAAACCTCCCAACCAAGTCCCCAGGCACCAAGTGTTGGAGACTCCCAGTTGTCTTCTACAAAACGAATATCGTGTTCATTCTGATGAATGCCTAATTCAGCGAGACTTTGCAGGTAAAGTTCCTGGATGTTTTCAGGTGAAGGCTTAATAATGACTTGATATTGATGGTGCTGAAAAAGACGGTTGGGGTTATCACCATAACGCCCGTCTGCCGGTCTTCTGGAAGGCTCAACATAAGCAACTCGCCATGGTTCAGGTCCAAGCACCCTGAGAAATGTTGATGGGTTCATGGTGCCAGCACCTTTTTCGATGTCATAAGGCTGAGCCATAATGCAATCCTGTTTGGCCCAAAACTCTTGAAGCTTTAAAATAATCGTTTGGAAATTCATTTTCTTCCTCCTTAAATTTATACAGGTCTGAAAATAAAAAAGCCTCCATCCCTGTAACAATAATATGTTACAGGGACGGAGGCTTCAAGCTCCCGCGGTTCCACCCTGTTTGACTGCAAGCAGTCCTCTCTTAGCAAATATTAAAATATGGCTCCCGGGCGCCTTCGTCTTTGATATCGGCTTGCACTATCCCGATTCGCTGCTGCAAAAACTACTTATCCCCTTCATTGCCTTTTCTTTAAGAAAATATAACAGATAGACAGGTCTTTGTCAACTCAAAAAGAAGTAT
>CAYLRW010000090.1:0-5528 GCA_964386405.1 uncultured Acidaminococcales bacterium
ATTGCCAGAGAAGGCAGCCAAGGTTCAATAAAGTTCATATATTACCTCCTGTAATTATTTTAATTTTAGCACTGAAACAATAGGACTGGCAATGCCTAAGCAGCAACCTTATTTTAGTTAGTCTCCTTATATGGTATAATCTAAAACAAATAATGAAAAGAACAAGGAGAATACTCAGTGGAACAGTGGTTTGGCAATATCATCCTCTATCTCGTTGTTATGGTTTGTCTTTTTCTGACGTTTCTGAGCATGATGGGTAATGTCTGGCTGCTTGGCACAGCACTTATTTTTGCTTTTTTTGATCATTTTATAAGGTTTAATGAAGAATTTTTACTTTATCTGTTTCTGGTTTTTGCCGCAGGCGAACTTTGGGAGTTTTTCATTTCTTTCTTTGGTGTTAAACGCAAAAATGTTTCATGGGCAACGGTAATATTTATTGGTATGGGTACCATGGTTGGAGTCATTGCAGGAACAGCTGTCTTACCACTTTTTGGTTCAGTGATTGGTGGAGTGGCTGGTTCTGGTTTGACGGCTTTTACAATAGAATATAATAAAAACAGCAGTAAGGATGATGCCTGGAATCTAGCCTTGCTGGCAATGAAAACTCAGCTTTTGGCTGCTTTAGGTAAAATTACAGCTGGCGTAGTTATGGCTAGCATGATGGTATTACAGACATTGAAATAGGAGGAGATAAGGATGCAATTTAAATTTGCCCACAATAATTTTAATGTTCTTGATCTTGATAAAAGCCTGAAGTTTTATGAAGAGGCCTTGGGCTTGAAGGAAAAACGGCGCAAGGAGGCTGCCGATGGCAGTTTTATCCTTATTTATCTTGGCGACACACAAACAAGCCATCTTTTGGAACTGACCTGGCTCAGAGATCGTACTGAACCGTACAATCTTGGTGAAAATGAATTTCATCTGGCGTTTGAAGTAGACGATTATGAAGCTGCACATGCCAAACATGCAAAAATGGGCTGCATTTGTTATGAAAATCCAGCGATGGGCATTTATTTTATTAATGATCCTGATAATTATTGGTTAGAGATAGTTCCGGCTAAAAAATAAGAGAGAAAGTCAACCGGACGGGGAGGGGAAAATTATGCTAAAAACAATGAAAGTTGTTGCCAGCGGCAGAATGAGGCAGCCGGCTTTTGATTTGCTTGATGCTGAGACAACTCTGTATCCATGGCAAAAGGGCGGCAAAATGCCTCAGGACGCCTTTGATGAGTTGTTGGCAGAGGCAGATGGACTTTTTTCGGCAGGAAATATTAAAATTGATGAAGCTCTGCTTGCCAAAGCACCAAAATTAAAGGTAGTGGCCCAGGCTTCAGTGGGCTATGACAATATTGATGTCAAGGCTTGCCAGGCACATGGCGTGCGTATTGGCAATACACCGGGCGTTTTAGTTGATGCTGTGGCTGACCTTGCTTATGGCCTGCTGCTGGATAGTGCCAGAATGATTGTCCGCGGACATGAGCATGTGAAAAGCGGTGCCTGGGGCGAACACAAAGGCCTTGGTTTTGGTGTTGACCTGGCTGGCAAAACTTTAGGTATTATCGGCCTGGGAGCTATTGGCAGCGCAGTTGTGCCACGTGCGCAAGCCAGCAAGATGAAAGTTGTTTATTATAATACGCATAGGCGTACAGATGAAGCAGAACTCAGTGTTCAATACGTCGATTTCACGACGCTTTTGTCTACTGCAGATTTTGTTATGGTCATGGTTCCTTTGACCGAAAAAACCAAAGGTTTGCTGGGAACCAGTGAATTTGCCATGATGAAGCCAACCGCACGCTTAATTAATACTTCGCGTGGCAAAGTCATTGATACCATGGCCCTTTATCAGGCTTTAAAAGATGGTAAGCTTGCTGCGGCGGCCTTGGATGTTGTGGAACCTGAACCTTTGCCAGGTGACCATCCTTTGCTGACTTTGCCTAATATCACGATCACTCCTCATATAGGGACTTCAACGGTCGAAACAAGAGATGCGATGGCACTTCTGACTGCCAAAAATATTCTGGCTGCTTTGGAAGGCAAGCCGATGCCGGCTGAGGTCTTGGCAAAATGAGAAATAGTACTGGGGCAATATTATGAAGCGCGAGCTATGCTTGCAGGGCTTAACAGCTTTTAATCGGAATGATTTGATCAAGAAAATAAATCGCAGAGGACTTTTTACAGTTCAGGAGCCAGAGGAACTGCAAGAAGAAAAAAAGATTGTATTACATGGTGAAGAACAAAATGTGCAAAGACGCTTTCAACGTTTGGAACTCAAAAGTAAGCAGAGTGAATTGAAGCTTTGTATACGTTTTGAAGAAGGAGCAGTCATCACAAGTGACTGCATAATGAAGCAAAATGATGTTTATTTTGTCTATACGGAAAAAAGCAAGGAACAAATGAAGCTTTTATTCAAGGTGCTTTTAGAGGAGATACCGTTAGTCTTAGTGGAACCGGATGTCTATGAAAGGTTGAAACAAACTAAGGGTTCCTTTAATCCTGCTTTGACCGATAAAGAAGGAAACTTTCAATTAGGTCTGTGCCGTCATTTATTTTGGCAGATTTTTTTGGTCAACCAAGGATGGGCTGATTTTTTGCATAAACCCTTGGAGAGGATAACGCTCAGGCAACTAAGGGTAAAAGTTCGACGGCTGCGCTCGTGCTTGACTTTTTTCAAGCCGGCTTTGCGGTTGGATGAGGCTTTACTTTGGCAAAATAACCTGCGTAAGCAAGGTGAGCAGTTGGCATACCTGCGTGAGCTTGATGTTGCGTTGATGGCCATCGAAAAGATTAAAACGCCATTAACCGGACAGAGTGAAATGTATCCGGAGAAGTTAGCAGAGCTTCTCTGGCAGGCGCGCAATAACGAAGCCCAACGCATTAAGCAGGAACTTTCTTTGAGAAATATTACCTTTGAACTGGCTAGTTTTATTATTTGGCTGCAAGGACAGCCTTTAGCGCCGGCTTATGCCAGTAAAGACTTAGCGTCTTTCTTGTGGAGCAGGATCAAAGACTGGAGCAACAATATTGCTTCTTTGACGAAAAGATATCCGGACTTTTCCAATATGCTTGAAATGCATAAAATAAGGATTAAAGTTAAACGTTTTCGTTATGTAATGATGACGCTGCCTGAGATTAATAAAAACACTGGTAATATGTTACGCAAATTGAAAAAACTACAAGACGTTCTTGGGTTTTTGCATGACGAATTTATTAATAATCAAATGGTCAGCAAAATAGCAGACACAGAAACAGAAAATTTGCAGTGTGAAGTGGCTCTTTTTAAAGGCTGGGAAAGCGCTAAGGTGGAAGCGGCTGCAACTGTTTTGCCAGATCTTTGGGAAGATTTTTGTGAAGAACTGGAAATTTGGCAGGATACTATCTGAGATATTGTTTTTGTTTGCTCAATAGAACATAAAAAAATCCTTGTAAATGCGATAAGCATTTACAAGGATTTTTGGGTTTTAAAGACTATTCTTCACATTCGGCCAGAAGTTTTTTGGCGTCAATATATTGGGCAATACCGGCTGCTACCTTTTTGGATTCTTTCATCGCCAGTACGACGGTTTTTGGACCATGCACAACGTCGCCGCTGCTGAAAACACCGGCCCTGGTTGTCATACCATAAGGACGCTCTTTCGTAATGACAAAACCACGTTCGTCAACTTGGATGCCTTTGGTTGTAGAAACAATACGTGCAGCTGGTCGCTGACCAACTGCTAAAATCACAGCATCACAGGGAATGATTTCCTGACCGCCTGTTTCTACAAATTTACCTTCCTGGTCTTTCACAATGTTTTGCACCAAGAGACCAGCCAATTCGGTTTCATCTGCGGGAGCCGCTTTGGCACGTGTAGTGGTGAGGGCGCGCATTTGCTTTTTGTTTAGATAACCAAGAGGTTTCTTCAAAAACTTGAATTGCACTCCTTCTTGAAGCGCAGCCTCATATTCGGAAGGGAGACAGGACATTTCTTCGACAGTTTTATGGTAAAGGACGGTAACGCTTCCTGAAGTGCGCCGGATGGCAGTGCGGGCTGCGTCAATAGCGACATTGCCGGCACCGATAACGACAACTTCATCATCATCGTGAATAAGAACTTCTTTTTTGTCTAGTTTGCCGGAATCAGCTAAAACAACTACGCGCAGAAAATAAGTAGCGGTAAGAATGCCGGAAAGCTCCTGCCCTGGGATGTCGAGCGTGCGTGGCAGTGCTGTCCCGGTGCCCATGAAAATCGCGTCATAACCTTGGGTAAACAAGTCATCAACGGTCATATCCGGCCCAATCAGTTTTTCTGTAACAATTTCTACACCTAAATTACGTAGGATATTTATTTCTCTGCGCACAACATCTTTTTCCAGACGGAATTCAGGGATGCCGAAAAGTAAGACGCCGCCAGGTTCCGGCTGACCTTCAAAAATAGTAACGGCGAAATCCATTTTGGCCAGGTCACCTGCTACTGTAAGACCGGCAGGGCCCGAACCGATAACGGCGACCTTGCCTCTTTTGCCCGTAGAAGGCGGCGCAGGGTTCAAACCATATTCATGGGCAAAGTCTGCAATAAACATTTCTAAGCTGCCGATGGGGATGGCAGAGTTTTTCTTGGCAAGGATGCAATGAGCTTCACACTGCTTTTCATGGGCACAGACACGGCCGCAGATAGCCGGCAGATTGCTGCGCTCAGCTATAGTTTCATATGCAGTGCCAATATTACCTTCACTGAGGGCACGGACAAATTCAGGGATATTGTTTTCAATCGGGCAACCTGTGCGGCAAAGGGGACGAGAGCAATTCAGACAACGTTTTGCTTCCGTTATTGCCTCCTGCATCGTCATTGTTTTACTCATCATTTTACCTCGTTATCAGAGTTTTTTTCGTTTAGTTTTTTCTGCAGAGAGAGGACCATTTTTTCCAGACCCTTTAACCGGCTGTCCAGTAATTTAATATCATCGGACATCTCCGTTTCGTAATCTGCAACTGGATCCGGCAAGACATCATGGTTAAGATCAATACCACCGTCAGGTGTTACTTTGACGCCGTTTTGCGTTACGACACGACCAGGAATACCGACTACTACAGAATTAGGCGGTACTTCGTGGAGAACCACCGAACCGGAACCGATTTTGGAATTGGAACCAACAGTGAACGAACCGAGAACTTTGGCACCACTGGCAACTACCACATTGTCGCCGATCGTTGGGTGGCGTTTGCCTTTTTCTTTGCCGGTACCGCCAAGGGTAACCCCTTGATAAAGGGTGACGTTGATGCCGATTTCAGCTGTTTCACCGATGACAACCCCCATACCGTGGTCGATAAAGAGGCCTCGGCTCAGTTGTGCACCCGGATGGATATCAATCCCTGTGAGAAAACGTGAAAAGGTATTGATCAGCCTTGGTAGTAATACCCAACCGCGTTTATAGAATTTATGTGCCAGACGATGAAGCCAGATGGCATGTAAACCAGGATAACAAAGCACTACCTCCAGCTTAGATTTTGCTGCAGGGTCTCTTTGCATAACGACTTCAATGTCTTCTTT
>CAYLRW010000091.1:0-2087 GCA_964386405.1 uncultured Acidaminococcales bacterium
CAATGCAAGCAGTTAAATAAAAACAGATAGTCCTTTTGCTGCGGCCAATCAAGATAAATCCTGACCATTGTCACAGCAGTAAAAGCGGCAGCACAGGCAATGGCTGCAGGAAAGGTTGTAAAAGCCTTTACCGCACCTTGCACTATTTGCATAATAGAACGTGCGAATGAATTCATTCGTTACACCTCCTTGGATGGCAAGCTCACAGACTACATTTGACAAATTATTTGAAATACCTCTTATGGCCGGTCCTTCTGCATTAACTAGTTTGCATCCAATTTAATCTTCATAAATGCCTCTACGATTGCTGGATCAAAGCGTTTTCCAGCCATTGCCTTGATTTTTTGTACAGCAGTTGCATGATCAAAATGCAAATCGCCATATTCGTTGGTTAATTCATCATAAACTTCTGCAACAGCTATAATTCTGCCAGTGATTGGTATCTCTTCCCCTTTTAATCCTTTAGGATACCCAGTGCCATCCCAATTTTCATGATGGCTATAGACAGCTTCAGCTAAATCCAAAGTATCATCGAACAAATTAAGGATACGGTAACCAACGATAGGATGCTGCCTTTTAATTTCAAGTTCTGCTTCAGATAGATTGTGTCCACGCACAATTTTCTCATCAAGCACGATTTTGCCGATATCATGGAGATAACCAGCTTCTTTTATTCTTTTTTCTTTGGTTGCGGTAAAACCTAACATTTCAGCGATTTTGCCGCTTAAGATGCTTACTCGTTCGGAATGTACTTTTTCTTTTATATTGCGACCATGCAGAGTCTTCATAAGATTGTCGATAATACCATCATTGATATTTTTGCGATTCAACACCTTATCCTTATACATCTTATTTTCGGCATTTGCCATTATTTCCGTTACGGCTTGCGTGCTATCAGTTTTCGTATCACAGCCTAAGGAGATACTGCATTTAATAGCTGCAACCCTTGCTTGGCTAAGCGCCTCTTTAATCCTGGCCATTATCTTCATGCTGTCTTCATTAGTAGTATTCGGCAGCAGCACTATGAATTCATCACCGCCCAGCCGCCCGATGACATCATTTTCTCTGCAAGATTCTTTTAATATTTCGGCGATTTTCCTAATGAGTTCATCCCCAGCTGCATGTCCAAAAATATCATTCGTCATTTTCAACCCGTTAATATCAGCAAAAATTATAGATAGCGGTAAGTTTTCGGCGTTATCCATTAATTCCATGGCTTTTTCAAAGCATCTGCGGTTTTTCAGTCCTGTCAAAACATCATGACAGTTCAAGTACTTAATTTCTTCTTCATCCTTGATGCGTTCGGTCACATCCATAAAAGTAACGACTGCACCAACGATTCTGCCATCTTTGTATTGCGGATAGGAACGATATTCAGCGTAGAATGGCGTACCGTCCGAGCGCCAAAATACTTCACCATACCCGTAAACGCCAAGCCCTTGATGCAAATCCTGAACAATAGGGCACTCCTCATAAGGAAAAACTGTTCCATCAGCCCTGCTATGATGGATTTGTAAATGCATATTTTTGCCGAGCAATTCCTCCTGTGATGAGTATTTCAATAATCTTAAGGCGCTGACATTGCAAAACATGCAATTGCCTTCCAGGTCAATCCCATAGATTGCTTCAGCAGTTGAATCAAGAATCATTTGCAGTTGCTTTTTGCTATCTTCCAGACTTTCATTTATTTTATTTAATTCCTCTGTACGTGCTTCAACACTATTTTCCAAATTGTTGATTAAGCCGCTCATTTTATCAGCAACTTTGTTAAAAGCTTCAGCAATCCTGCCAATCTCATCTTTGCGTACTATTTCCGCACGCGGCTGCAAATCACCTGCTGATAATTTTTCGGCAGCATCCAGCAAGTTGTTCATTGGGCTAAGCAGTTTGCGCGTGACAAAATAATTGATTAGAACGAGCAAAGCTACCGCCAAAACTAAAAGAAAGACGGTCTGCTTAATATTTTGCGATACTTCAGCGACAAGCACACTTGTAGGAAGGGCAGAAATAATGATCCAATCCAAGCCGTTTTGCCGATACTGCTCGACACCTATAAACATTTTTTTGTTATCAATGGTATAAATAAA
>CAYLRW010000091.1:2187-5466 GCA_964386405.1 uncultured Acidaminococcales bacterium
CTCATTATAAACCGGGTAGGCAGCAGAGATAGCGAGATCATCCATCACAAAATGTTTGTATACCGGTGAAAAGATTGGTTCGTGTGCTTTCTCCGCGATCTGATACCAATAACGCTCACGGGGGTCAAATACTCCGGCATCCAGAACACGACTACCGGCAGTTAAATCTTCATTAACCTGATAATACCAGGAATGGCCGCCAGTAGAGGAATTGTTTCGCATTATTTCAATGTTACCAGCTACATTTCTCCGAGCTCCGTAATATTCCCCGGCAGCAGTACCATAGCTGAAGCTATAGATTTCCTTATCATAAGATTGCAAAACACCGACAAAGAACTTTTCCCTTTGCCGGTCGTTCCTCATATCTAAAATACCATTTTTGATCAGTTTATAGTTTAGTTCATTGATATGCTCTGGTGTATGCAAAAATGCGTCAATTTTCCAATAGACATCCTTTGCCATATCCTGTGCCAGTTTTTGCGTAACATTCTCTGCCGATGCAGTCCAATTAGAAAAAACCAGATAAACAATACAACTCATAGTAATAGATAATGTCAAAAAAGAGGCAATGCCCAGTATGAACTTAACCGAAAGGTTCGTTTGCCTTTCATTTTCCTTCATTATATTCCCGCCGTTCTCGTAAAATTTCTCCTGTTAAAAATGGGCACGGTTAGTTTTTGCCAACAAAGCAATGGCATCTTCTTCAGCAAGAGGTTTGCTGAAAAGAAAACCCTGTATATAGTCGCAATGATGCTTAGCAAGATATTGTACTTGCAGTTCATGTTCGACTCCCTCGGCTATAACACGATGCCCGCGTCTATGTGCAATGGCAATGATATCACCGGCAATTGCCTTATCGGGGGTTACTCTCAGTAATTTGTCAACAAACAGCTTATCTATTTTCAAATAGTCAATATTAAGTTCACCTTCACGAGCTAAAGAAGAATACCCTACACCAAAATCATCAATAGAAACTTTGATACCTATTTTTTGCAAAGAAGCCAATTTAGCATTAATCTCTTCATAGTTACCCAAAAAAATAGACTCTGTGATTTCGATACATACCCTGGATGCATCTACCTCCGTTTCATTGATGATCTTGATAATATCGTCGACAAATTCCGCACGAAAGAACTGGATCGCCGATACATTGACACCTACCGTAGTCTTGCTATATCCGGACAACTGCAATCTTCTGAGAAAATTGCAGGCCTTACGCATAATTTGTAAACCTATAGGCACAATCAACTGCATTTTTTCAGCTAAAGATATGAATTCAAGCGGTGCGATCCTGCCCAATTTGTCACTCTGCATACGCGCCAGTGCTTCAAACCCATCTACCGTATTGTCCTTGAGACTCAGTATTGGCTGATACTCCAAAAAAATATTGCTTTTACCAGTCTCATTTGCAATTGCTATCAAATTATTTTGTATTTCAGCAGCACGACTAATTGCCTCTATTAACTTATCATCAACAAAATAATAGCCAAACACCGAATTTTCGTTTGCACGTTTTGCTGCCTCTGAAGCATTTATAATTGCATTATTAGTATCAAAGTCGTATTCAGCCAATTCTGCGACCCCAATACCGCAGCCTATGACCTGCATTATTTGTGTTTTATTAAGAGTATCAATCACAGATTCGCAAAAGGTTTCTAGTTCTTGTCTACAATCATAGTCAGTATAATAAAAAACAAGTTTGTCAGCGAAAATTCGGAATAGTAATCTGCTTTCTGAAACAAAGGCAGATAACTTATTGGCAATATCTTTGACAACTTTTTCAGTAAAACTATAACCATACGTTGAATTAATGGCACTCATTTTATTAAGTTTCAGTAATATAATGGCTTTGTTTGAGCGCTCCTTTTTTAACTTGTCACATTCCATAAAACTCTGCAATGAACAATAGTTGTATAATCCGGTAGAACGATCATGTCCGCCAGTATATGCTAGTTCTAATTCATATTTTTTTCTATCGGTAATATCAATAATGATACCTTCAAGAGCCTCCACATTACCTGAATCATCATAGATACCCTGTCCCATTTCCAGGACCCATTTGCGTTCGCCATTAGCCGTAATAATTTCATATTCATACTTAAATGACTGTTGTTTATGCAGATTATTAGCCCATTGTTGCCAAAGCACTTCCCGGTATTCCGGCGCAATAATATCATTAAACGATAGTTCCTTATTATTGAGCAGGCTTTCTGGCCTGTACCCTGTCAGTTCATAGCAGCCTTCGGAAACGAATTCCATTGTCCACTCCCGGTCATAACGGCAGCGATAGGCCATGCCAGGAAGATGTGACAATAAAACAGATTTACTGCGCTCGCTTTCTGCCAAAGCTGCTTCCGCTACTTTTTTCTCAGTAATATCCTGCACAAGACACAAATGTTCATTATTTTCTTTACCATCAAGCTTAATTGCGCTGACAGAAACATTTGCCCAGATGAGACTGCCGTCTGGTCTGATATAACGTTTTTCGAGTTCATAGCCGTCAATTTTTCCTTCTTGCAGCATCTGCATTTTTTCTAGCCCGGCTAAACAATCCTTTGGATGAGTAAAACTTGGCCATCCCGCTTCATTGATTTCTTTTTGTGTACGGCCAGTGATTTTTTCGTACATCGGGTTAACATCAGAAGTAAAATCACTTACTTGCGCAATGGCTTTCGAACTGCGCGATACCACTATACCTATAGGAGCTTGTTCAAAGATCATCTTAAAGATAGAATTGCGTTCCTCTACCTCAAAGTCTGAATGCTGCTGCTGACGCAAAATTTCCAGTTGTACATGTAGCCGTGCCCGTAACCCTGCAGGACTAAAAGGCTTCCTGACATAGTCACCCGCACCACAGCGAAGAGCTTTGGCCTCTTCACCAATTTGTTCGTTCTGCGTCAAAATCACGATTCTTATTTTCTTGTTGAGCTCATTTTTCTTAATCTCAGCAATTATTCTAAAGGCTTCACTATTTGTTAATGCCAAGTCGATAAGAGCTAGTTCAATTTCTTCATCAGTTGTTAATTTTTTTACAGCATCTGAAGCATTATTTGCAACTAAAACATCAAAATCATTTAAAATTTCTTGAATATTTGCACATTCTTCTGTTGATTCGTTGATTAATAGTATTTTTGCCGCCATTAATATCCACCCAGCTCTCTTTCTGTACTTCTCTACCAGGGCTTTGAACGAATTCAGATTTATATATTTTTACTAAACATAGAAATTACTATGCATCGTTTTATATCTACCCCTGTAATGTCACTACTTCCCATTTTT
>CAYLRW010000092.1:0-5199 GCA_964386405.1 uncultured Acidaminococcales bacterium
GCTCTTGATGAAGACTTGCAATCATATTTATGGAATAAAGCATTTAAGAGATCTTTGTTTGCAGGCGTTTGTTTTCCTGCTAATTATAGTCTGTTCGAGGATTATTCTATCATGCACCTCTTATTCCACAGAGCTGATACTTTTTATTATTTGCCCCGGTTCCTATATTATTATTTTGACCGGCGTGGCAGTATCAGCCGGACAAATAGTTATGATCGGCAGCAAGAGCATGGAAAAATTCAAATAACACTGCAGAGAATGAAATTTCTCAATGAAAATTACACGGCAATTTCCCGGGCTGATACGTTGATTGCGCCTTTTAAACACTCCATGAATACGATACTCAGCGGTAATTATCAGGATGAAGGACTGCAAACTGTTTTAAAACTTATGAAGAAGAATTTGTGGGGCCTGCTCTGCACAAGCAAACTATCCTGTAAAGAAAAAAGGGATGTCCTCTTTATTATTGCCTATCCGAAAGTTTTTCGCAGATACAAGCTCAGAAAGAAAAGGAAGTTTTAAGATGAAAGTTGCTTTTTTTATGTCTGAAAAACACAGCGGGCGTGGCGGCACAGAGCAAGTGTTGCTTGATATTTTTGAATCTCTGCATGCACAAAAGATAGCTTGCACCCTTTATCATCTGCAACAATTTTCTTACCCGAATTTTCTGGAAAAGCTTAGTGGCAGCGACTGTTTTTATAATACGCTTCCGCGAATTTTAACTCGTAAGCACCTCTTAAGGCCGCGGCTCTTATTTCGTTACTACAATGAAAAAAGTAAAGCAGATATGATGCACAGGATAGCGGAGGACAGGCCGGATGTTCTTCTTGTTGTCAACCTGAATCCCGAGTTTGCGCCATATATCAAATTATTTAAAACTTTATGCCCTGATACACCGGTTCTATCATATTTACATCTAGCCATCAACAACAAACTGCACGAACAATCTGCGGCAGAATTTTTAAACTTATTTGATGCACATTTAGCAATCAGTTCCGGTATGCAGAAAGACCTATTTTCTGTCACCACAAACAAACCAATTTATTTAGTATATAATCCCATTAAAGCGGCCGCTCCGATTGCACGTGCACAAGCTGTTACTAAATTCGTCTATTTAGGGCGCTGCGAAGATAGAAACAAGCGAGTCTATGAGTTGCTTAATATAATGAAGCGCTTACGAGGTAACTGGACTTTAGACATCTTTGGCAATGGCGGCGATGCTCCGCAAGAGATTGCAAGAATCGAAGCTTTCATAGCAGCACATCTGTCAGCTAAAGTAAAATTTCATGGCTGGCAGGAAAACCCTTGGGCAATGATTGAAGAAGCTTCTGCTTTGCTGCTGCATTCTAACGCTAATGATGAAGTACAGCCGCTTGTTCTCTGTGAAGCTATGATACGTGGTATACCTTGCGTCAGCAGTTTTTGTACATCTGGTCTGCGGGATATCTTTGTTCCGGACAAAAATGGCTGGTTGTATGATATTGATGATGAAGAAGCATGTCAAAAAATACTCCAGGCTATTATAGACAAAGCAGTAGTGCTGCCACCGCCTCAGATGGTGATGGAAACTATGCGGAAATTTTCAACGTCACAAGTCACACTGAACTTTATTACGGCTTTGACCAATGCGCAGAACCAACAAAACTAAAATCCAATCCTCTTTATCGTACTATTATTGCGAATAATTAAAAAAATATTTTAAATTTTTTGTATTTATAGTAGAATTAAAGTTAGCTTATTAAACCAGAAGGGGAGTAGCAGCGTGGATAGGGCTATTTTAGAAGAAAAATTAATTGATAAGCAATATCTCTCCCAGATGGTCGAAGTTTCCTTTTTGAATCGTTATACTTCCTATATTTTGCCAATTCTTTTATTGGCATCAGATTACGTGTCTGTTTTGCTCGCGGAGGAAACGGCACTTTTTTTACGCCCATTTGTTTATTTCGCAAATAATGAAAGTTTTGATATTCCGGATTATTATTTTTATTTGTTTGTGCCGGCTGTTTTTCTGTTATTCCTTTGTCTGGCGCATACGTACCATCACAGGCAGCCTTTTTGGAATCTGGTGCAGCAAATTTTTTATGCGGTACTCTATAGTATCCTGACTAGTATAACTTTAATCTATTTTGGCCATCTGGCAAACGCGGTATCCAGGTTATTTGTCTTTTTGCTGGGGCCTTTTGCCTTCGTTTATATTTGTTGTCTGCGCTATTTTGTTAAAAAAGCTTTATGCAGATTTAATGTTCTGCAGGAGCCGATCATCTTGGTCGGAGCAGGCAAGACTGCTGAATTGATAGTGAATTTTTTAGAACGGGATACGGGTTTTGGCCTCAATATTGTAGGCATCATTGATGATAATCCGAAATCGGCATGTTTGGCGCAAAAATTCAAAATTTTGGGCGGTTTTGCCGATGCCGACAAAATTATTCAGTTATCCGGCGTGAAAACTGTTGTTATCGCAGCACCGGGTTTAAAGCGGGAAGCTTTATTGGATTTGATCAACCGTATTCAGCCGAATGTTAAAAATGTCAGCTTCGTACCTGATTTATTGGGTATACCGGCCGGAAACCTTGAGGTCGAACGCTTATTTGATGAAAAGATTGTGATGTTAAGGTCAAAAAATAATTTAGCTCGTTGGTATAACCGGCTTTACAAAAGGATATTTGATATTATTGTGCCTTTGCTGGGCATGGTCTTTTTAATCCCCGTAGGTGCTTTAATCATATTATGCATTTATATTGACTCGCCTGGACAAGTTGTTTTTGCCCATAAGCGGGTAGGACAGCATGGAAAACCTTTTCCATGCTATAAATTCCGTACGATGGTGCCCAATGCGGAAAGCGTTTTGCAGGAATATTTGGCAACGCATCCGGAGGCTCAAAAAGAATGGGATAACAGTTTTAAACTGAAGCATGACCCGCGCATTACAAGAGTAGGAAGATTCCTCAGAAAAACGAGTCTTGACGAATTGCCGCAAATTTTGAATGTGTTAAAAGGTGAAATGAGCCTGGTAGGACCACGGCCGATTGTCGAGGCCGAAATAGAAAAATATGGTGAATACATTAAAGATTATTATCTGGTAACACCGGGTATAACCGGTATCTGGCAGGTAAATGGCCGCAGCGATACTACCTACCCGGAGAGAGTGGCAATGGATACGTGGTATGTGCGCAACTGGTCAGTGTGGATCGACTTAGTTTATTTGTTCAAAACAGTAAAAATTGTTTGGAAGCAAAAAGGTGCATATTGAAAATACGGCAGGAGAAGCAAGGTGAGCATAATTACATGGCAAATCAAAAAGTAAGTGTGATCATTCCTACTTTAAATGCGGGCAGCGAGTTAGAAGTGCTGCTGCAGGCTTTGCTGCACCAAAATAAAAAAGCCGATGAAATTATAGTGATTGATTCCGCCTCGGATGATGGCACTCCTGATCTTTGTGCAAAATATCCTGCAGTGAAGCTGCTGACTATTGCAAGACAGGATTTTGACCATGGCGGTACAAGAGCGCTGGCTTTTAACCAAGCCAGTGGTGATTTTGTTCTTTTCCTTACTCAGGATGCGGTTCCGGCCGACGAGCATTATATAGCAAGCCTCTTGGCACCTTTTGCCGATGAAAAAGTCGCGTTGGTTTCAGGACGTCAATGCGCCAAAGCCACTGCGCGTTTAAGTGAAAAACTGACAAGAGAATTTAATTATCCTGCCCAAAGCAATGTGCGTTCTGAGGAAGATATCAAGCAATTGGGAATTAAAGCATTTTTTGCTTCAGATGTTTGTTCTGCCTATAGAAAAAGCGCTTATGATGCCGTAGGCGGCTTTGCCCATCCCATTTTGACGAATGAGGACATGTTGATTGCCGCGAGTTTCCTGCAAGCTGGTTATAAGATTGCTTATGCGCATGAAGCCGCAGTCCTTCATTCACATAATTTCACTTTGGGACAACAGTTCAAGAGAAATTTTGACGTTGGGATTTTTTTAAAGCTTTATGCCCAGCATTTTGGCAAGGTGCAGGTTGACGGCGAAGGTATCAAAATGGTGAAGTGGGTTGGCAGACAGCTGCTGGAAAGCAAAGCGTACCAGGATATTTTATATTACGCTGCTGAATGTATGAGCAAAGTGCTCGGCAATAAATTAGGCAAAATCTATACTCAATTACCTGCCGGCTTAGTCCGCAAATGTTCTGCCAACAAAAATTATTGGCAGCAACTGCAGAAATAGCCGGAGGGCTGAAGATAGGAAAATGATACGATGAAACTTTCTGTTGCTTTATGCACTTATAATGGCGAAAATTTTATAGCGGAGCAGCTCGAAAGTATAGCTCGGCAGACGGTTTTGCCGGATGAACTCATTATCTGTGATGACCGTTCGGCAGATCAAACCGTGCAAATTCTTCATGAATTTGCAAACAAGGCGCCATTCCCCGTAAGTATCTATCACAACGAAACCACATTGGGAGTAATCCGCAATTTTGAGCAGTCTATTTCGCTCTGCAAGGGTGAGTATATAGCGCTTGCTGATCAGGATGATGTCTGGCTGCCGGAGAAAATCGAAAAGAGTTTGGCGTTAATCGAGAGCGCACAAGCGCAATATGCAGGCGAAGAGGTACCTCTGCTTGTGCATACGGATTTAAAGGTAGTTGATAAGCAGCTCAAGGTAATCAGTGAATCCTTTATGCATGCGCAGAAGCTTCACAATGAAGATTCCAAGCAGGCATTAAAAACACTTTTGGTGCAGAACTATGTTACAGGCTGCACCGTGATCATAAATAGAAAGTTAAAAGAACTCGCTTTACCTTTCCCGGCAGGCATTCTCATGCATGATTGGTGGCTGGCTTTGCTGGCAGCAGCGGAAGGCAGGATTGTCTTTTCTGCTGAAAGGACAATTCTCTATAGGCAGCATGGCAAGAATGCAGTCGGTGCGCAAAAATATTTTTCCAGAGATAACTTGCGAAAGGTGCTTGCTTTCAGGCAAATGCAAGAGGAAATCAAGCAAACAATTCAGCAGGCGGCAGCGTTCACCAGGCATAAACCGGCTATGCGCCTGAGAAGCAGAGAATGCATCGCGAACTATCTGGCAAATGTTCACAAGCAGGACTATTGGCCGATTTTCCGGGCAGGTATTCATAAACAAGGTTTTTTGCGTAATCTCATCTTTTACATATTTTTTATTTCGCTGGATAAGGAGTGATTTTATGAAGGGGAT
>CAYLRW010000093.1:0-5015 GCA_964386405.1 uncultured Acidaminococcales bacterium
CCAAAACGTTAATCCAATGCTCGATTTTTCTAATATCAAAGATATTAAGGAAGTTTGTGAACAGTGCACCAAAATGAATGTTCATGAAAGACATCCGTATGCTGGTGAACTCGTATTCACGGCCTTTTCCGGTTCTCATCAGGACGCAATTCGCAAAGGTTTTGAATATATGGTCAAAAGCCAGACTCCTTACTGGGAGGTTCCTTATCTGCCAATTAATCCGGCAGACCTTAATCGCGAATATGAGCCGGTCATCAGAATCAACAGCCAGTCCGGTAAAGGTGGGGCAGCGTTTGTATTGCAACAAACAGTTGGCTATGAGCTGCCGAAGAATATGCATCCGGAATTTGGTGATATTGTAAAGGCTGCTGCAGATAGCTCAGGAGAAGAGCTTAATCCTACGCAGATTGTTGATCTCTTTAATAAAGAATATATTTCTTTTGCGGGGAAATACAAGCTTCTTAAGCATAGATTTCTGGAAGAGCATGAAGAAGATGAAAATCACAGCACAAGATTCGAAGGTATAGTGAGCGTCGATGGCGAGGAAAAAGCGGTCACAGGTATCGGTAATGGACCTATTGATGCCTTCTTCCAGGCTTTGGCAGGAATTGATGTTGTAGGCTATGAATTTATTTCCTATCAGGAGCACGCTATTTCCAAAGGATCGGATGCTAAGGCAATCTCTTATATTGAATTAAAGGTGCCTGGTAATGGACACATTTTTGGTGTTGGTATCCACAGTAATATTAACGTTGCTTCTCTTTTAGGCATAATTTGTGCGATTAATCGTTCAATCAACCACAAAAAGGCAGAATGAAAAAACTATATTATAATCTTTTAAATAACTCGCATCCGCGAGTTATTTTTTTGCTGGTGGCAGATGATGGGAGGATTTTCACCTCTAATAGAAATGTGTAGTAATATATTGTTAAATATGTACAATTATTGGTATTGTGTTTTTGGTGCTGTAAATGTAAAATAGGTATAACATTTGGCCTGACAGGGCCTTTTTGTTCTTTTATTTCACAATTAGTCAGGAGGATTACTATGTCTCAAATCAGACCGTTCAAAGGTTTACGGCCTTTGCCGGAATTAGCTGCTCAAATAGCGTCTTTGCCTTATGATGTTATGGATACCGAAGAAGCGAGAGCGATTCTCAAGGATAATCCGCTAAGTTTTCTAAGCGTTACTAAATCCGAGGCAACTTTGCCGTCAGGTACTAATTCTCATAGCAGAGAAGTATACGAGAAAGCAAAAGAAAATCTGAAAAAGTATATATCTTCCGGCCAAATGAAAGTTGATGAAAAACCTTGTTATTATCTTTATCGCCAGGAAATGAACGGTCATGTGCAGATTGGCCTTGTGGCTTGTGCTTCTGTGCAGGAGTACAGGGATAATGTTATCAAGAAACATGAATTGACTCGTCATGATAAGGAACAGGACAGGGTTGACCATATCACTGTGACGGAGGCTCAGACCGGTTCAGTTTTTTTGACCTGCAGAAATAAGAAGGAAATTGATGATTTTACCGCAGATGTGCTCTTAAAACAAAGACCTGAATATGACTTTGTTGCGGAAGATGGCATCAGGCATACGCTTTATGTGATTGCAGATGAGGCCGCCATTGCAGAAATCACTCGTTTATTTGCTGAAGTTCCTGTTCTCTATATCGCTGATGGACATCATCGTTCGGCTGCTGCTATGCGTGTTGCTGACGCAATGAAAGAGCGTCCTGGCCATACCGGCGAAGAGGAGTACAATTATTTTCTCGCTGTAATTTTCCCGGATAATATGATGTGCATTCTTGACTATAACCGCGTCGTTAAAGATTTATGCGGTAGGTCAGAAGCAGAATTTCTCGAAAAGATACAAGAAAAATTCGTTGTTGAGGAAAATACCGGTGAACAAAAAAAACCTGCCAAACTGCATCAATTTGGCATGTATCTTGCTGGCAAATGGTACAATTTGACGGCCAAATCAGAAATCTATGATGACAATGATCCTGTCGGCTGCCTGGATGTAACGGTTTTGCAGGAAAATTTGCTGGCACCGCTGCTCGGAATTAATGATCCGCGGACTGACGAAAGAATTGCTTTCATTGGCGGAATCAGAGGCCTTGGAGAGTTGGAAAAAAAGGTTAACAGTGGCGAATACAAGGTGGCTTTTGCCATGTATCCAACATCGATGGAGCAGTTAATGGAAATTGCTGACTCAGGCATGATTATGCCGCCAAAATCGACTTGGTTCGAGCCAAAACTCAGAGATGCCATGGTTGTACATTTGATTGGAGATGATATTTGATGGGTAGAATATTTAATTTTAGTGCTGGCCCTGCAGTATTGCCTCTGGAAGTATTAAAAGAGGTTCAGGAGGAAATGCTTGATTATCAAGGAACAGGGATGTCGATCCTTGAAATGAGCCACAGGTCTCCAGCGTACGAAAAAGTAAATGCTGAGGCTGAGTCAGACATTAAAGAATTACTTGGGCTTGGTGATGATTACTGCGTTCTTTTCCTTGCCGGCGGCGGCAGTTTGCAATTTTCTATGCTTGCGATGAATTTCCTTACTCCTGGTAAAAAAGGTGGTTATGTCATAACCAGTACCTTTTCTGACAAAGCAATGAAAGAAGCTCAAAAAGTGGGTGAAACCAGTATATTGTTCAGCAGCAAGGAGAATAAATACAATCGTGTGCCTCGTCCGGAGGAACTTTCGTATTCAGACGATCTCGCTTATGTACATATTACTGGCAACAATACCATAGAAGGTACTGAATTCATGGATTATCCTCAAACAGGTGAGATTCCTTTAATTGCAGACTTATCCTCGGACATTTTAAGTCGCCCGATTGATGCATCTAAATTTGCGTTAATTTATGCGGGAGCACAAAAGAATATAGGGCCTGGCGGTGTTGTTGTAGTAATTGCCCGCAAAAGTTATCTTGCAGGTCGTGATGCAGCATTGCCAACCATGTTGAACTATGAAGTTCATATGGAAAACAACTCATTGTACAATACGCCGCCTGTATTTGGCGTATATATTGTTGGTAAGGTTGCTAAATGGCTAAAGGCACAAGGTGGTCTGGCAGTCATGGCTAAACGCAATGAAGAGAAGGCTAAACTAGTTTATGATGTAATAGATGCTCATGCAGACTTTTTCCGCGGTTATGCTGATAAAGATTGCCGTTCCTTGATGAATGTTACCTTTGGCCTGCCGACCAAGGATCTGGAAGCCAAATTTGCGGCTGAAGCAAAAGCAGCTGGGCTTGATGGACTTAAGGGACATCGTAGTGTTGGCGGCTTGCGTGCTTCTATTTATAATGCCATGCCTAAGGCTGGCTGCGAGCAACTTGCTCAATTTATGGAAGAATTCTATCAAAACAACAAATAATCTTTAGAATGCATTTATTACTTTCTTAAGTTGTCAGTGAGGGATAAAGTAAATGAAGGATGGTTTTATTAAGACAGGGAAAAAACTTGGTGTTATTGGTGGTATGGGCCCTGCGGCATCGGCTGAGTTTTTAAATATATTAACGAAAAAGTCTCCAGCTGAGATAGATCAGGAACATGCTGTTGTTTATATGATTGCTGACGCGGAACTCCCGGATCGCAGCAGTGCTATTCTTGGCAAAGGTGCTGATCCTTCGGCACAGTTAAGAAATGATTTTGACAAACTTGCGGCGTTGGGCGCGGATATCTTTGCTGTGCCCTGCAATACCGCACACTATTTTATCGACAGGTTTGAAAATCCATTGTCTAAACCTTTGGTTCATATTGTTGAAGAAACGGTTCTTGCAGCAAAGCGTCTTAATCCAGATGGGGCTTGGATGCTTTCTACCATCGCTACAATGCAAAGTGGACTTTATCAATCGTATGCCGATAAATTAGGCTATAAGATATATATTCCGAATCAAAGGCAAAGAGAGAAAATTCAAGAAAGCATAGTAGAAGTCAAAGCTAATAATTTTGTGCAGGCTGGAGCAATAGTCAGGGAAATAGTGTTGGAATTATGGCAGGAGAAAGATTTGCCGGTTATGACGGCATGTACGGAAATACCGCTAGGCTATGATGCTTCAGGACTTCCCAAGGAAAAGTCAGTTTCGAGTCTGGAAGCGTTAGCGGAAGCTTGCCTTGCCAAACTTTATGAGAAAAAATAATAGTGGGCAAAAAATAAAACGTAAATCAAGATTTTTATCTTGATTTACGTTTTTTTGTTTACCATCTGCGGCTGGAACCTCCGCCACCGCCACTGCCACCACCATAACCTCCGCCACCGCCTCTGCCGCCGCCACCGCGCAGAAACAAGATTAGCAAGAGATTTAAAATTGCGCCGCCAAAAAATAGTTGGTCAATTAGCAGCAGCCCGGCAATACCTACAACAAAAATAAGTTTTTGCCAAAGGGGCATTTCGGTTGTTTGCGCAGAAACACCTTTTTGAGAAGCGTCTTGGATTTTACTTTCAAGCTTGACGTTGTATTCTTTAGCTACGATAGTAGCTATATTAGCATAACCTTGCATGATTCCTTTGTCGTAATTGCCAGAACTGAAATAGGGAATCATCGCTTGATCCTGTATACGTCCGGTCAGACCATCAGGAAGTGCACCTTCAAGACCATAACCAACTTCAATGCGTGATTGACGGTCCTTTAATGCAACTAAGAGTAAAACCCCGTTGTTTTTCTCCTTGTCGCCTATACCCCAAGTGCGTAAAAGTTCCAGGGAATAATCTTCAATAGGCTGACCATCAAGAGAAGGAACGGTTACAACAACCACTTGAGCCTTTGTTTTGCTCTCAAGGTCTTTGCTGACAGCATTGATAGTCGATTTTGTTTCTGTTGAAAGCAGGTTGGCATAATCCTGCACATAAATGCTGCCAGAGGTTGGTTTTGGTGGAACTTTTGCTTCAGCAAATGTCAGAGAAGAGAAACAAACCTGAAATAATAGCAGAAGCAATGCTAACCAGCGTTTCATGGTTATCCTCCCCTTTCTTTAAATTAGAGAAGGTTTAGAAGGAAACCTT
>CAYLRW010000094.1:0-4907 GCA_964386405.1 uncultured Acidaminococcales bacterium
GGCGGTATCGGTGTTGTAAGCAATATGATGGTCATGGATATGCTCAGCAGAGATTTATAAAAAATAAGCACTGTCGTTCAATGAAGAAAACAGGTTTCTTCTTGACGGCAGTGCTTTTTATTTTATTTCGAAAAAGGATGTGTTGGTATGGCGGCAGAAGTTCAATTTCGTTTTGCGGTAAGAGAAGATGTTCCCTTAATTTTCAAGTTTATCAAAGATTTAGCGGCCTATGAAAATTTATCAGATAAAGTTGTTGTTACTGAAGCAATTCTTGATGATTGGTTGTTTGCCCAGCAGAAAGCGGAAGTAATTTTTTGCGAGCTTGCCGGTAATCCGATTGGTTTCACACTTTTCTTCTACAATTTTTCAACATTTTTGGGACAATCAGGTATTTTTCTGGAAGACTTATATATAGAACCTGCACATCGCGGTCGTGGCTATGGTAAAGCAATCTTTGCTAAATTGGCCGAAACTGCGATTGAACGCGGCTGCGGTCGTCTGGACTGGTGGTGCCTCAACTGGAATCAGCCGAGTATAGCTTTTTATGAGTCAATTGGCGCGCAGCATCTTGAAGAATGGCGTATTTACCGCTTGTCCAAGGAAAAACTTTTAAATCTATTGCCAGCCAAAAACGGCAGTGTCTAACTATTATTTTGTTGCTTCTTTTGCTGCCTTAACAGCAAAGAAATGCAGAAGGTCAGCCACATGAAACCGACAGCATAGCCGGCAACAACATCAGTAGGATAATGTACGCCCAGGTAAATACGGCTGATGCCGATGACGAGGCTGAGGATAATGGCAAAAGTTGCTATCAGTAAGCGTACCGGCCAGGATTTTACTTCCCGCATCAAGAAAAAAGCCAGCATGCCATAAAAGCACATACTTGCCATGGCGTGCCCGCTGGGAAAACTGTAACTGGTTTCCTGCACCAGGAAAAAGGAATCGGGTCGCAGGCGATGAAAGCTGTTTTTTAGGATAACACTGAGTAGACCTGCACCGGCCAGACAAATGCCGAGGGCTGAAATGTCATGCCAGCGTTTCTTATAAGCAAGCACAGCAAAGGTAAAGCCTACGATAATGGCATAGCCTTTGCCGAAACCGATATCAGTTATAAAAAGCATAAATTTATCAAGAGCAGGATTGGCATAATAGCGGACCAGCCAGATAAAAGCGTCGTCAAAAAGAGCGGTGCTTGCTTTAAAAAAAGTATTCCAAGCTACACTTAAAAAGGCATAAAGCATAGCTGCACTAAGCACGAAACCCGCAACTACATAAAGAGAAGACCAACGCGCTTGCAGTTTTAAAAGAGCAGCTTTTGCAGGTTCATAAAAATGCGATCTTTTGAAGTAATAGCCGACCAGCCAAAGCAATAATGGCAGAGCAATCAGACTAAATGCGCCTATACCCAAGAGCGAGGCAACTACAAGAGGTACAAAAGGGTGTCCGTGCAGTAAAAACACGAATGGCCTGTATCTGAGTTCCGCCTGAGGGTCGACCGTAACATTACCGCCGAGAACAACAATCTGACCGGCAACCTTCGAGTTTGCGCTGATTGTCAAATCACCGTCCACTACGAAAATATGGCCTTTGATTTTACTGTCGATAACAACATTGCTGCCAGCTGCCATTAAGGTTTTAACATTTTGTTCTTGGGTGACAATTATGTCTTTATAGGTAAAAAGATTTTGTGCTTTTGGTGAATTGGTGCTCAAAAGAAGAAAGCCGAGGACAGAAACGACAATTAAACAAAGAAAGATTATGAGTAGTCCTCTATGTTTAAACACCGTTCTCACCTCGGCTAGTCATAGTAATTGAAACAAATTACTATTTAGACAAAATATTTAATTATCCTGCTTAGCAGGTTCTATTTTTGCACAAAATTCATTAATTGCTGCTTCATCTACTCGCATTGCCAGAATAGTTTTGGTAATCAGTTCGTCTAAACTCCAACCAAGCATTTCGGCGCCGCGTTCAATGACGGGGCGGGAACAGCCGGCAGCAAAATTCAGTGTTTTATATTTCTTCTTCACGGATTTCAGTTCCATATCCTGCACACTTTTGGAAGGACGCATCAAGGCGCAGGCACCAATAAGACCGGTAAGTTCATCACAGGCATAAAGGATTTTTTCCATTTCGTGCTCAGGTTTAATATCAACTGCAATAGCGTAACCATGGCTGGCCGTTGCGTGTATAATATCTTCATCGAGTCCTGCTTCCCGCATCAGTTCTTGTCCTTTGATGCAGTGCTGTTCAGGATAAAGCTCAAAATCAAGATCGTGCAGCAGGCCGACATTGCCCCAGAAAGCTTCCTGTTCACCATAGCCAAGTTCGCGGGCGAAGTAGCGCATCATACCTTCTACAGTCAGCGCATGGCGCAGATGAAAAGGATCCTTGTTATATTTGGTCAATAATTCCCAGGCTTGGTCACGAGTCAATACAGTCATGAAATCAGTTCCTTTCGCTTATCGTTAATCGATGAAGCCTGGGGAAGAGAGGTAACGTTCACCGGTATCCGGCAGCAGAGCAACGATAACTTTACCCTTGTTTTCCGGGCGGTTAGCAAGCTGAGTGGCTGCATATACTGCGGCACCGCTGGAGATGCCTACCAAGAGGCCTTCGTTCTTTGCTAATTCTTTAACAGTGCTCAATGCGTTATCAATTTCCACAGTTACAACTTCATCATAAATTTTGGTATTCAGTGTATCAGGCACAAAACCAGCACCGATGCCTTGAATTCTGTGAGGACCGGCAACACCTTTGGAAAGCACAGGAGAGTCAGCCGGTTCTACAGCAACAATTTTAACATTTGGGTTTTGAGATTTCAAGTATTCACCGACACCGGTAACGGTTCCGCCGGTGCCAACACCGCCAACGAAGATATCAACCTTGCCATCGGTATCTTTCCAGATTTCCGGGCCGGTAGTTGCTCTGTGAATGGCTGGATTAGCAGGATTTACGAATTGGCCAGGAATGAACGAATTAGGAATTTCTTTTGCGAGTTCTTCAGCTTTAGCAATTGCACCTTTCATACCTTTGGCGCCTTCAGTAAGTACAAGTTCAGCACCGTAAGCTTTCAGCAGGTTGCGACGTTCAATACTCATTGTTTCCGGCATGGTCAGAATAACACGGTAACCTTTAGCAGCTGCGACAGAAGCAAGACCAATACCGGTATTGCCACTGGTCGGCTCAATAATAACCGCACCTTGTTTCAGAAGACCTTTTTGTTCGGCATCTTCAATCAGTGCCTTGCCGATACGATCCTTCACGCTGCCTGCTGGGTTGAAGTATTCCAGTTTAGCAATAATTTCTGCATTTGTTGCATGTTTTTTGTTATAGTTGGTCAGTGATAAAAGCGGGGTATTACCAATTAATTCAGTTAAACTTTTAACGATTTTAGCCATAATATATTCCTCTTTTCATATAATGATGATAATAAACCAAATTATGCAAGTTGAATTGTCAGGAGGCAATCAACATCGGCTGCTCAAGTGAGAGAATTTCATAGACAACATTCTCCTTAATTCATATAGTTATAATAGGGATTAACTTTAGTAAATTGTACCCTTAAAAAAATATCCTGTCAAGCTTTTTTTGCCTGACAGGATATGATCATATTTCGTATGTATAGGAGGTTTTTTCGTTATGGCGTTTTACCAAGTCAGCAAGTGTTATATTATCAACGACATTATTGATAGCTTTTTCCAACTGCAGCCAGATTTCGAGGGTTACACATTCACTGGCACGGGCACAAGTAACATGGTTTTCTTCCAAACAGGCGACGGGAGCCAGACTGCCTTCCAGTAGACGCAGAATTTCACCAACGGTATATTCTGCCGGTGTGCGAGCTAACATATAACCACCTTGAGCTCCGCGGGCACTTTTGACAAAACCAGCTTTACTGAGTTGAGTAATAATTTGCTCCAAATATTTTTCGGATATTTCCTGTCTTTTGGCGATATTTTTTATGGTAATATATTCGCCGGTATAATTAACGGCTAAATCCAACATCAAGCGAAGGGCATAGCGTCCTTTCGTTGAAATCTTCATGTTTTCACGATCCTTTTCTTTTTAATTTTTTGAGAAAATTTTGCCAAGCATATTTCGCTTCCAGACGATGTGCCTTATTGAAAAAAAGCCCGAAAAACTCTCTTATCAGTCTGCCTGCTGGCGTATCAAGAAGATAATCAGTTACTTCTCTTAATACAGGAAGGTTGCTTAAAATCTTATAAATAATCGCAAACAAGGTAGAAAGCAGAGTTTGCAGGGCATAAAGCAGTAATTGGATAACCAATAATAAAAAGGCTATTATTGCTTCGGCAAAAAAGCCTAGCAGGGTAAGCACGTTGATTAAGGCGGAGGTAAATACCGACCAGAGTTGCGCAAACCAATAAAAAATAAAGCTAAGCAATTTCAAGGTAAGTTCAATAGCGGAACCGAATAATTGTGCAAAGGTATTAAAGACACTGCTAAGAACGAGTACGAAAGCATTGCTGATGGACGAAAAAACACCTGCCAGCGTAGGCGAGAAAAATGCGAGAAAACTATTAATTGCCGTTGACAAAGCAGCTAAAATCGTCAGCAGAAGAGAAATGACCAGAGTTAGTAACTGCGGCAAAAACAGTAGAAAAACGCGGAGGCCTTCGCCGATAAAAGGCAGTATAGTTCCGATATATAAAAGAAGGAAGATTAACGGAGCAATTAAAAACTTGTATAACAATCCCTGTTTCATCTTCATCACCTACTATAATTATAAGGAATAGTTATCATAAATGCAAAATAAATATGTCCAGCAAAATGCGTAAGGGGTAAAGTGCTCATCTGGTCATCTCGACATATGCCACATTGATGTCTATCGGTAAGGATTGAAGAGTTCCTCTGGACCATTCCACACGCGTTAAACGGCCGCA
>CAYLRW010000095.1:0-4904 GCA_964386405.1 uncultured Acidaminococcales bacterium
TATTTTATCATGTGCTGTTTCTAACATACTGAAAGTCTTGCCTACACCGGCAGCACAACCAAGAAAAATTGTCAATTTGCCGCGGATTTCTCTATTGGCTTCTTTTAATAATTCATCAGGATCAGGACGTATATCATTAGCTTTTAACATGGAATATCTCCCGGTAAGATACTTTCAGGGTTGTATCCATATGATAAACCCTAAAAGTATTATTTATTTTGTGGCATCAAGAGCCAAGTTCAATTCTAATACATTAAGGCGAGGTTCACCAAGAAAGCCGAGTTGGCGGTGCTCTGTATATTGCTCAACTAATAATCTAACAGCTGGGACTGTCATTCCTCTGGCTGCAGCAATCCGCTCAACCTGCAGATAGGCAGATTCAGGACTGATGTGAGGGTCAAGACCACTTGCTGAAGCCAAAACCAAATCACTTGGTATTGATGCTTCTGGTGATAGTTTATTTTCATCTCTGATTTTTAAGATACGCTCACTAACAGTTTCCTGCAGTTTTTTATTAGTCGGTCCCAAGTTAGAGCCACCGGAAGCAGTGGCATCATAGCCGTCATTGCCTGCTGCAGAAGGACGACTATGAAAATAAGCGTCACTTGAAAAATTTTGTCCAATAAATTTTGAACCAACTGTTGTACCGTTATAACTTATGAGCGAACCATTTGCTTGGGCAGGAAAGAAAATTTGTGCAATCCCTGTTGTAGCCAATGGATATGCAAGGCCTGTTATTAAAGTCATAATTATCATCATGAAAAAAGAATTTATAATCGATTTTACCATATGCTTTTCATCTTCCTTTTTTATTACTTGATTCAAGCCTAATGCAACCAAAGTAACATGTCAATAAGTTTAATACCCAGAAAGGGCACGATTAATCCACCAATTCCGTAGATGATAATATTTTTTCGCAATATTAAATCTGCGCCTAGTGGTTGGTATTTAACTCCGCGTAAAGCCAGTGGGATAAGGGCTATGATAATCAAAGCATTGAATATTACAGCACTTAAAATAGCACTTTCTGGAGTAGCAAGATGCATGATATTAAATATTCCAAGGGAAGGATAGGTATCAGCAAAAAGAGCGGGGATGATGGCAAAATACTTTGCTACATCATTGGCAATGCTAAAAGTAGTTAGTGATCCCCTCGTCATAAGCAGCTGCTTGCCAACTTCAACTACTTCGATCAGCTTGGTTGGATTAGAATCAAGATCAACCATATTGCCCGCCTCTTTTGCCGCTTGGGTACCGCTGTTCATTGCAACACCAACATCAGCCTGGGCCAAGGCTGGCGCATCGTTTGTACCGTCACCTGTCATCGCAACAAGCATGCCTTTTTCCTGGTATTCACGAATCATTTTTAATTTCGCTTCGGGAGTGGCTTCGGCAAGAAAATCATCAACACCAGCTTCAGCGGCAATAGCTGCTGCCGTTAAGGGATTATCACCTGTAATCATAACCGTCTTGATGCCCATCTGCCGCAGTTCATGAAACCGTTCTTTGATACCGCCTTTAACAATATCTTTTAGTTGAATCGTACCAAGTACTTGCTTGTTTTTTGCTACTACAAGCGGTGTACTGCCACTTTTGGCTATGGTATCGCAAGTGTTTTTTACTTCCAAAGGAAATACTCCGCCTTGCATGTTAATGTAACTCTGAATTGTGTCGACGGCCCCCTTGCGGATTTCCTGACCGTTCATATTAACGCCGCTCATTCTGGTGTGGGCGGTAAAGGGTATAAATTCTGCACCCAAAGTAGTTAAGTCCCGTTCACGAAGGTTGTATTTTTGTTTGGCCAATATAACTATGCTTCGGCCTTCAGGAGTTTCATCAGCTAAAGATGAAAGCTGCGCTGCATCTGCCAAGTCAGTTTCACTGATGCCTGGTGCAGGTATGAATTCAGTGGCCATACGATTGCCCAGAGTGATAGTGCCGGTTTTGTCGAGAAGTAATACATCAACATCACCAGCAGCTTCAACTGCTCTTCCGGACATTGCCAGAACATTGCGTTTTAACAGCCTGTCCATGCCTGCGATGCCGATGGAAGAAAGTAAGGCTCCTATAGTCGTAGGTATAAGGCATACTAACAAGGCGATTAAAGTTGTTACTGATAAGCTTGTTTCAGAATAAACTGCAAAAGGTTCCAGGGTTGATACCGCAATCAAAAATATGATGGTCAGGCCAACAAGTAAAATTGAAAGGGCAATTTCATTAGGCGTTTTTTGCCTTTTTGCACCTTCTACCAGCGAAATCATTCTATCAAGGAAAGTTTCACCGGGATTAGTGGTGACGCGCACCTTGATCCAGTCTGACAAAACTTTAGTACCACCTGTAACAGAAGATTTGTCGCCGCCTGATTCACGAATAACCGGTGCGGATTCTCCGGTAACGGCACTTTCGTCAACCGTTGCCATGCCTTCAACCACTTCGCCGTCACTAGGAACAGCATCACCTGCTTCAATTAAAATAAGGTCATCTTTGCGAAGCTCGGCTGAGTCAACAATCTTAATCATGCTGCCACTATATCGTTTCGCTTTTATTTGGCTGCGGGTAGCTTTCAGAGCTTGTGCCTGTGCTTTGCCCCTGCCTTCCGCTATAGCTTCTACAAAATTAGCGAATAGGACCGTAAACCAAAGCCATAAGGTGATTTGCAGCACAAAATTGTTGACATTGCCTTGTTGCATAAAATCTCTGAACATTAGAACGGTAGTCAGCAGTGCTCCCATATAGACTATAAACATGACTGGATTTTTTATTTGTATACGAGGATCAAGCTTTTTTAGAGCTTCTAACAAAGAATTCTTAATAATTTTTTTATCAAAATTCTTACTTTTATACATATCTATGAACACACTCCTTTAAAAGCTACTGCCATTCAACATTAGCAGATGTTCGACAATAGGGCCTAAAGCCAGAGCAGGCAAGAAAGTGAGAGCTCCCACTATCAGTACGACACTCGTTAACATTAAAGTAAATAGAAGATTATCGGTAGCAAAAGTGCCAGGACTGGGCGGAGTAATTTTTTTGCCGGACATGCTTCCTGCTATCGCCAGAACTGGTATTATGACACCAAATCTGCCTAACAACATTGCGCCTGCAAGCATAAAATCATAAAACGGAGTATTTACTGTCAGGCCGCCAAAGGCACTGCCGTTGTTTCCGGCTGTCGAAGCAAAAGCGTAAAGAATTTCGCTAAGACCATGCGGCCCAGGGTTCGCTATTCCCGCAGTACCTGCTTCTGTTACTGCAGCAAGAGCGCTGCCAAGCAATATGACGACAGAAGGAATAAGAATGGCTAATGTTGCCATTTGTATTTCATGAGCTTCAATTTTTTTACCTAGATATTCCGGAGTACGTCCTACCATCAGTCCAATAATGAAAACAGTCATGAAAACAAACATCATCATTCCGTAAAAACCAGCACCGACACCACCAACGACAACTTCACCCAACATTATCTGCAACATTGGAATTAAGCCGCCGATTGGCGTAAGGCTGTCATGCATAGCGTTTACGGCACCGCAAGAAGCTGCAGTGGTAATACTGGCGAAGAGTGCTGAAGAAGCAATGCCGAAACGTACTTCTTTCCCTTCGTAAGCCGTTGGTTGATTGATGCCAAGAGACTCCAGCATTGGATTGCCATTTAGCTCACTTACATACAAAATAGCTAAAAGTAATGTGAAAATAAATAACATAGATCCCAATATAGCCCAACCTTGCCTTTTGTTCTGTACCATGTTGCCATAGGTGAATAAAAGCCCAACAGGTATTAAGAAAATGCTTAACATTTCAAGGAAATTAGTGAACGGAGTAGGGTTTTCAAAAGGATGGGCAGAATTGGCGTTAAAGAAACCGCCACCGTTTGTACCAAGCATTTTAATAGCCTCCTGCGAAGCAACTGGTCCTAAAGTAATTGTTTGTTGAGCACCTTCAAGCGTTGCAACATTTACAGAGGGTTCTAAAGTTTGGGGTACTCCCTGTTGAACAAGAAATAAAAAAATAATTAGAGAAATTGGCAACAAGATTCTTATTGTACCGCGAACAAGATCAAACCAGAAATTGCCAATGGTTCCCGCTGTTTTGCGCGTCAGCCCTCTTATAAGAGCAATCGCTGTAGCTAATCCGGTAGCAGCAGAAAGAAAGTTTTGCACTGTGAGAGCAGCCATTTGAGTAAAATAGCTCATGGTATTTTCACCAGCATAAGCTTGCCAGTTTGTATTAGTGACAAAACTTACAGCGGTATTTAAAGCAACATGCCATGGCTCAACAGCGCCAATTTTTTGTGGATTGAAAGGGAGCATGTCTTGAAAGACCTGTATAAGGTAAACGGATAAAACACCCAACAGATTAAATAGGATAAGATTTTTGGCATATTCTCGCCAATTCATCTCAATAGCAGAGTCCAATTTTGCCAGACGGTAAATTGTATTTTCAATTGGAGTGAAAAAATTATCCAGAAGTGTTTTTTGCGGGGAAAATACTTTTGCCATATATTTCCCTAGTGGTAAGGCGATTAAAAGCAACACAGCAAAATAAGCAATAAACAAAAACAAATCATTTAACATTTTAAAAAGCCTCCGGTTTCATTAGCGCATAGATTAGATAAATTAATAAAAAACTTGCCAGTAGCCCGGCTATTTCATAATCAGTCATATTAAGTCCTCCCTGCTTTTTGGTATGCTTTGTTGCAGTATTATTGTAAATCTATTGCATGTAAGCATGTCGTCAAGAAATAGACGATTCGTGTAAAAAAAGTGTCAAGAAAATGAAAAATGACCCTCCTAAGAGGGCCATTCTGAAAGATCCTTAATTTTTATGTTCTTAATCATATTTTCAATTACTCGTCGAATTTTTAATCCAGATGGGCACCATCGCAAAACGGTTTGTTTGCTGATTTG
>CAYLRW010000096.1:0-189 GCA_964386405.1 uncultured Acidaminococcales bacterium
CATATTTTCTTCATTATATCTGGCAGTACGTAATACTACAAGGAGAAACCAATTAAAATTTAAAATGTAGTAGTATGCAGGATTTGGCGATGGGTGAAGGGCTCCTCTGGCCGCTTCCACACGCGACAATTCGCCTGCAAGCAGGCGGTCGCTGATGTGCAGCAGGCCCGTCGCGTCTTTACCCCTCGT
>CAYLRW010000096.1:289-4817 GCA_964386405.1 uncultured Acidaminococcales bacterium
CACACGCGACAATTCGTCTGCAAGCAGGCGGTCGCTGATGTGCAGCAGGCCCGTCGCGTCTTTACCCCTCGTCAAATATAGAGTATTTCGTTGTTAACATTAAAACCTGGAAACCGATGGTTATAGAGTGTGTTGTGTAGGGCAAGGGGTGAAGAACTCCTCTGGCCGCTTCCACACGCGACAATTCGTCTGCAAGCAGGCGGTCGCTGATGTGCAGCAGGCCCGTCACTTTTTCACCCCTTGCCAAATAAGATACACTTTGTTTTTTAAGCCAATATAACTAGTGATTTATATGGAGTATTTCATTGGTAACATTTTTCTTGCAATCTAAAAATTACTATGGTATCATTTACCTGCGTTGGTTAGTAAGTACCGGCGGGAGGTAGCTTCGGCGCTTCACCGCAAAACGGAAAACTGATCAGCAAAAGAAAAATATGTCAATATCGCTTGGATCTTTAAGACCGGGACGTAGACACAATAACATTTGTTTAACTACGCACTCCGGCTGGGGTGCGTTTTTTTGTGTCCGGCGATAAGGGAGGTGCTTGATGAAGATAGGTATTATCGGCGCAGGCAAAGTCGGAGGAGCTTTATGTAGAAGTCTGCGAGAGGCTGGCGTAAATATAGCCGGTCTGACAGCAGGTACGGAGGCTAATACGCTGGCGGCAGCAGCAAAGTTCGAGGTCAAAGGTTTTGCTGCCAACGAAGAACTGGCAGCAAGTTGCGATGTGCTGTTTCTGACTGTACCTGACAGGTTGGTAGGGGAGGTCGCCAGCGAACTGGCTCAGGCTTTTAGCAATAAGAGCGCTGCGCAGCCTCTGCAAGGCAAAATATTTTTCCATTGCAGCGGGTCTTTGGGGTTGGAGGAACTGCAGCCGCTGGCAGATTTAGGAGCGGATATCGGCAGCCTGCATCCTTTGCAGAGTTTTGCGTCAGCAGATGTTTCGTTTCAAGGTATCTATATGGCAGTCGATGGCATGCCGAATGCCCAAGAGACAGGGCAGGCAATCGCGGAATTACTCGGAGCAAAGGTCTTCGTGGTGCCGGCTGCAGAACGCAAAGCTTACCACGCCGCGGCTTGTTTTGCTTCCAACTATGTTGTGGCAGCGATGGCTGTTGCGCAGGAGCTGATGAGCAAATGGACACCAACACCGGAAGCGGGTTTGGCAGCTTTACTAGCACTCTTTGACGGTACGGCACGCAACCTGCATCAGAGCAAATTGGCGCGGGAAGCGTTGACCGGGCCTATCGCCCGCGGTGACATCACTACGGTCAAAGCGCATCTGGCGGTCTTGCCGCCCAAAATCGCGGAAGTTTATAAAGCACTTGGCAGAGAAACAATTTGTCTGGCCCGGGCCAACGGCACCATTGATGCCAGACAGGCTGAGGCGCTCGCAAGTGCCCTGCAATAGAACATTTAATCAAAAATAGTATTGGGAGGTTCATAACAAATGGAGAGAAAACCGATTACTACCAGCACGATCAGGCAAATGAAGGTGGAAGGCAGACCAAGTACCATGATTACGGCTTATGATTACGCGATGGCCCGTAACGTGGATGAAGCTGGCATCGACATGATCCTGGTCGGAGACTCTGTTGGTAACGTAATGCTTGGTTACAGTTCAACTATTCCGGTCACGATGGACGCGATGATTCATCATACGCAGGCTGTCGTCCGTGGTACTAAATACGCACTTGTCGTTGGCGATATGCCGTTCATGAGCTATCAGGCGAGTGAAGCAGAAGGCTTGATGAATGCCGGACGTTTCCTGAAAGAAGGAGGCTGCGCGGCGATTAAACTCGAAGGCGGCAGCGAAGTTTGCCCGCTGGTCAAAAAAATGGTTACCGCCGGTATTCCGGTCATGGGTCATATTGGTCTTACTCCGCAGTCCGTCAATCAATTCGGCGGCTTCAAAGTCCAAGGCAAGGATGTAGCGGCAGCACAGAAACTCGTGGATGATGCCAAAGCACTCGAAGCAGCGGGCGCTTTCAGTATCGTCTTAGAATGTGTACCGGCGGCGCTGGCGGCTAAAGTCAGCGAAATGATCTCCATTCCGACTATCGGGATTGGTGCCGGCAACGGTTGTGACGGACAAGTACTGGTCTGCAACGACCTCTTGGGTGTCAGCAATGGTTTTACACCGAAGTTTGTGAAGAAATACCGCGACCTCCATCAGGAAATCGTCGGTGCCGTTTCCGAATACATCAGCGATGTTCGTGACCGCAGCTTTCCAGCACCGGAACATACTTTCAAAATAGATGACGAAGTTTTGGAAAAACTATACTAACAAGTTAGAGGGGAAAATTCATGATTCTATGTAAAACAGTCGCAGAACTCAGAAGTGAAATCGCCAGCGCGAAAGCCGCAGGCAAAACGATAGGCCTTGTACCGACCATGGGTGCGCTGCACGAAGGACATGCTTCCTTAGTGAAAGCAGCCAATCAGGAAAACGATGTTGTCGTAGTCAGCGTTTTTGTTAATCCGACGCAATTCGGACCAAATGAAGATCTCAACAGTTATCCGCGTACGCTTGACGCCGACTGCAAACTAGCCGAAGCTCAGGGTGCCGATATCGTCTTTGCTCCTTCGCCGAAAGAGATGTACCCCAGCGAAGACATGACCTGGGTCGAAGTTACCGGTGACGTGACCAAAGTGTTGTGCGGCAGGTCAAGACCGATTCATTTCCGCGGCGTGACGACTGTAGTCAGCAAGCTCTTTAATCTGGCGCAGCCGGACAGAGCCTATTTCGGACAGAAGGATGCCCAGCAGGTACAGGTTTTGAAGCGCATGGTCAAAGATTTGTTCTTCACTCTGCAGCTGAGAATCATGCCGATCGTGCGTGAAACCGACGGCCTTGCTAAGAGCTCCCGCAATACTTATCTGTCCGCGGAGGAACGCCAGGCAGGACTGATTCTATCGAAGAGCCTGCAACATGCGCAGAAACTCTTTGCTGCCGGTGAGCGCGATCCTCAGAAACTCGTCGCCGCCACAACCGCGTTGATCAAGACAGAACCGATGGCTGACATCGACTATGTAGAAATTTATCAAATGCCTGACCTGAACGCATGCCAAACCCCAATGCAAGGAGAGAATCTCCTGGCACTGGCTGTCAGATTCGGCACAACCAGACTAATAGACAATACAATTTTGGAGGTAAAATAATGCTTTACAACATGTTCCACGGCAAAATCCACAGAGCCACCGTCACAGAGGCCAATCTTGAATATATGGGTTCGATTACGATTGACTCGACCCTGATGAAACTCGCAGGTATCCTGCCGGGTGAACGCGTACAGATCGTCGACAACAACAACGGCGCCCGCCTGGAGACCTACGTCATCGAAGGCGAACCGGATTCCGGAGTTATCTGTCTGAACGGTGCGGCAGCGCGCAAAGTTACCGTCGGCGACAAAGTCATCATTATTGCCTACGCGATGATGACGCCGGAGGAAGCACAAGCCTGTGTGCCCAAAGTGGTCATGGTAGATGATGACAACCGTCCGCTCAAAGTCCGCGGGACAGAACTTGCCGGTGAAATAGGCTAAGACATGCAGTTGACAGCAGCACTCCTTTGTTCGCTAGGACGAAGGGGTGCTTTTTTATTTGTTCACGTAATTTTTGCTTGTGTAAACAGCAAAATAGAAGTATTATGTAACTGTCAATTCTATTAACTAATGATTATATTTTAGCTTTAAGAAAGCAGAGGGATTATTCAGATGGGTGAAAAAAAGAACCCGAAAAAACCGTTAATTTATTACTACCTGGTAGCGATTTTGATGATTTTTGTCTTCAACTCGGTTATTACACCGATGTTCTTCAGCCCGAAGGTCAAAGAAATTTCTTACGGTAATTTCTTACAGAAGGTGGACGAAGGACAGGTATCGAAGGTTGAAATAACATCGACGAAAATTGCAGTAGTTGCCAAAGATGATACAGATAAAACTATTTACGTAACCGGACGTGTCGAGGATCCGGATCTGGTTAACCGTCTGGTGAAGAGCAAGGTAGAATTCTCGCAGGTAATTCCGAAGGAAAGTTCGCCAATCAGCAACTTTTTCACTAATTGGATCCTGCCAATCTTTATCTTCTTCATTATAGGACAGCTGTTCATGAGGTTCATGGGCGGTAAACTGGGCGGCAATGCCATGAGCTTCGGCAAAAGCAATGCCAAGGTTTACGTGGAAGCCCAGACCGGCAAAAGTTTTGCCGATGTCGCCGGGCAGGATGAAGCAAAAGAAGCCCTGAAGGAGCTTGTAGACTTCCTGCATAATCCGGATAAATACAAAAAAATCGGTGCTAATATGCCGAAGGGTGCCTTGCTCGTAGGACCTCCTGGTACAGGTAAGACCCTGCTCGCGAAAGCAGTAGCCGGCGAAGCAAAGGTACCGTTTTTCTCCATTTCCGGCTCCGAATTTATTGAAATGTTCGTTGGCATGGGCGCAGCACGTGTCCGTGACCTATTCAAACAAGCGCAGGAAAAAGCACCGTGTATCGTCTTTATCGACGAAATCGATGCCATTGGCCAGA
>CAYLRW010000097.1:0-3123 GCA_964386405.1 uncultured Acidaminococcales bacterium
AATGTTGTTGCCGCATCGGTGATATTGATCGGTATCATAAAAAGATTTCTGGCCCATTGTTAGACAGGATAGATATACAGATTCATGTGCCACGACTGGAATACAAAGAAATGAAGGCTGATAATCGTTCTGAGTGCTCAGCTGACATACGTAAGAGAGTGATTGCCGCAAGACAATTGCAATTGGAAAGGCTTCAGGGAACAGGCTTGCATTGTAATGCAGAAATGAGCAGGCGTGAAATCAAGAAGAAATGCCATATGACACCAGAGACAGAGCAACTTTTGCAAAAGGCGTTTGTCACTTTAGGTTTGAGTGCACGCAGCCATGACAGGATAATTAAGGTGGCACAAACAATCGCGGATTTAGAACATAGTGATGTAATAAACACCTTTCATTTGGCAGAGGCAATTGAACTGAGGACTATTTCCAAAGGGTAATAAAAAGAGATGCTGCAGTTTTAGCAGCATCTCTTTTAAGTTTATTGGGAACCAGGAAGCGATCAATAACTATATAACAATATGGGAGGAATCAAATAGTTCTGTCATGCTGCGCACGTCTACACCAAGTTCTTCCAGATGCGCAACGGCATTAAGAATTACTCGAGTAGAACGGCCAAGCCTGTCAACACGGTAAATGAGTAGGGCATCAAACTTTTTATTATTTGCATCTTCAATAAGACGCTTTCCTTCAGGACGTGCTTCAAGAGGTAACATGCCAGAGATGCCGTCATCCCAGTAGGATTCATAGATATCCAGTTGGTGTAAGTCAGCGAATTTATAAGCAAAATCTTGCTGCGCTTTTATTGTCCCTCGTTCGGCTTGATCTTCAGATGATACACGACCGTAAAATGCTTTTTTAGACATAAAAACAGCTCCTTTACTGTATTTTGGGTATGCAGTAGCAGAGCCGTTAAGCTTGTGTTATAATGATGTCTTAATAGGCCTTGCTATGGCGAGGGCGATACATAGACCGTTCCGGGTTCCAGCCGAGGCGGTCTTTTTTTACTATTCTAAAAGTATCAGTTCTAGATGTCTATTTGATTATTTTACAGGTGGCAATTCTTTCATAAGTTCAATAATTGTTCCATCATTCAGAACAATCTTATTGATTTTTATATTAACTTTTAATGAATTGGCATCCATGTTAATAATTTTTTTATCATTTGCAACAAATTGATTTAAATCTTTCGACCTATTTATTTTAACGATACTATTATTAAGTTCATTGCCAGATGCAGAAAACGTGCCGGAGCTTACAACATTATTCTCGGAATCATTGAAAGAAGCTATGCCATTAATACTAGTTACATTTTGGTTAGGAATTTGAAGGTAGAAAACCATATATAGCTTATATGAAGCAAAGTAAGGGTTGCCATTAGATTTTACATAACCCTTACTTAAATATTTTGGATTATCATCAATATATTTAACATACCTGTCAATCTTATCTTGAACAGGTTTATTTAATTCAGCAAGATATGCTACTGTAGCTTCTTCATGTTCTTTTAAGTATTCCTTGAGATTTGAAATTTCAGTCAACTGCCAAGTGCCATCGTCAAGTTCGCGCATTTTCAGTTTAATAATAAAACTTTTTTTGACCTGCTTGTCTGTAATTTTAATATTTACAACTGCAATTTTACCTTCTTTAGAAGTGCTTTCTACGCCATTATATTCAATGGTTTCAAGGCCTGATTTATTTTTCATATTATCAGCTATTTGTTGACCATCATTTTTGCTGTTATTCTTTTTCGCCTCGAATGAGCCGGTTTCAACAAATTTCTTGGTTTCATCTGTTAAAGTTGGGACTACAATGTTTTTCATCATAGCAGCAATGCCGAAAATAAAAGGGTTACTTTTGTCGTCTTCGGAAAGAGTTGCCATAATTAGATCATCAAAGGCTCTTGTATACATATTGTTTAAATCAACGTGTTTTTCAAATTTAACTAAATCATGTTTTTGAATAGATTCTTTTATGATGCCAAGCGAATACTGTGGCGTTTTTATCCAATAAAGAAAATAGAAGGCTAGGGATGTAATAATCGCTATTATCGCAATAACAATGATATTACGTTTTTTATTGCTTTTTTCAGGCACGGAGTTGCTTTCAATAAATTGATTTCCTTGTTCTGACACCATAAACACTTCTCCCCATAATATTATAGTAGAAAATTGAATTTACCCCCAATTTTTACTCATGCCAAATTTTTCCCAGCCAATTAATATAAATTTTTATGGCATACAAACCTTGCGTGGCACATAGCCGGATCCAATAGCTTATTCAAGACTCACGATCTAAACTATGTTACTTTTTACCGTATTGAGCCTGGTACTGCTTTAATGTGGCTATATAAATTGCTTCGCCTATTGAAGCAGGTGTTATTGGTTGAAATTCTGTACAGTAAGTTGGACCGCCTAATATAATTTTCCCATCATTGTCAAAAAGATACATCGACTTTATTAGTTCGCTTTTTGTTTTATAGTTAATGTCCTCTTCATAGATAATATATGAAATAGGTTTTTTGAAATTATGCTTTTTTGCCATGTCTTTACCTTTTGAATTTGTATATTCATATTTTATATTTACAGAATAAACAAACTGAGAGCATTCTGGATTAATATTTTTAATAGAGTTATCTTTCACACTGGTAGTGTCAAATGAATACTTAGTATCATCAGTTGTCATTATCCACTCCCAATTTTCAGCATAAGAAACACTGGTAAAGCTAAACACCATGATACAAACTAAGAATAAACTTGCTAAAAATCTTTTCATCATAAACAGAACACCCCTTTATATTTCCTTGCTGGGCAAGGTTTTAACTAAAAGTCATTCATGCCTAACTTCCTCTAGCTCGTTAGCATATAATTCTTTTCCAAAATCATTAGCCTGCGATATTTCATGTTTATAAGCAACTATATTTGTTCCCATTAAAAGTTCGTCTAATATATATCCAATGCCCATTATATCTACTCATTTATGTAAATACTATTGCGTTTGCAAACACAAGTCAACTCTTTTTGCGCAAACGCATATGTTATGTGCTAATTACCTCAAATCCCTATAATAGTAGATGTAAATACATAGATCGAAGGTGAAGCATATTTATAAAAATCCTATAAGATC
>CAYLRW010000097.1:3133-4506 GCA_964386405.1 uncultured Acidaminococcales bacterium
ATATTTCCAAGGAATAATAATTAAAGTAGTTATTACCCTTGCGTCATCTTTTATTGCAGATGAGATAAAATTGTTTCATAGGCGAATGTTTTTCGATATCAAGATAAATTGTCAATAATATAACATTATTACTAATTGTAATCTCATCAGTGTATGTTATAATTAATATTTATAGAGACTTATATATTTTATCTGGGGGGAATTCATTCTATGAATATTTCGAAACGTGTACAATCTTTAACAACGTCTCCAATTAGAAAGCTTGCACCATATGCGGTAGCAGCTAAAGCAAAAGGAAAGAAGGTTTACCATTTAAATATTGGTCAGCCAGATATTGAAACACCTGCACAATTTATGGATAGTATTCGCAACTTTAACGAAAAAGTTGTAGCTTATGGCAATTCTCAAGGTGAGATGTTCCTGCTGGAAGCAGTACAGAAATATTATGAAGAATGGGGCATGAAATTTAATACCTCTAATATTTATATTACCAATGGTGGCTCTGAAGCTCTCATTTTTGCTGTGATGGCGCTGTGCGATCCAGGCGACGAACTGATGGTTTTTGAACCATATTATGCTAACTATAACAGCTTTGCCAGGACTTTTAACGTCAAGATTAATGCTGTTCCTACCAGCGCGGAAGCTGGCTATCATTTGCCAAGCGAGGCAGAAATAGAGAAACATATTACACCTAAAACCAGGGCAATTCTATTGACCAATCCTGGTAATCCAACCGGTGTTGTTTATACAGAAGAAGAAATGCAAGTGATTGCCCGCCTTGTACTCAAACATGACATGGCTCTGATTGCTGATGAAGTATATCGTGAGTTTGTTTATGACGGTGAATACAAGAGCTTTGGACAAATGCCAGAACTTGAACAGAATCTTGTGATCGTAGATTCTGTATCAAAACGTTATAGTGCTTGCGGCGCTCGTATCGGTTGTTTATTAAGCAAGAACGATGAGTTTTGCAAACAAATTATGAAGTGTTGCCAAGCAAGATTATGTTGCCCTACTTTAGAACAAATTGGCGCGGCTGCATTGTATACTACGCCAAAATCTTATTTAAATGACGTAAATCAGGAGTATAAAAAACGCCGTGATACTATTGCCGGCGCTTTGGCAAAAATTCCTGGACTTATTTCTTCCAGTCCTAAGGGCGCATTTTATGTTATGGTAAAAATGCCGGTGGATGATGCCGAGAAATTTGCTATTTGGATGTTGGAAAACTTTGATGTTGACGGTGAAACCGTTATGTTTGCTCCGGGTAATGGATTCTACGATACTGAGGGCTGTGGCGTAAATGAAGCCCGCCTGGCTTATGTTTTGAAAAGCGAAGACCTGGAAAAGGCGATTTCTATTTTGGCAGCTGG
>CAYLRW010000098.1:0-4421 GCA_964386405.1 uncultured Acidaminococcales bacterium
GAGCTAGAAGAATCATGACTACGATAACAAAGTTAGTTCCGGCTTTGACAACAATACCATATACTATGGCAATCAAAAACAGGGTAAGAAATGTATAAGTTGCCTTAATGCTTTCTTTTGTCGGCGCAAACTCGTCAAGACCTACCCGCCATTGTTCTTCATAATCTGTTTTGCCTTTGGTCTCTTTCTGAATACGTTGGATCATGAACCAAGTGCAAATCCAGGTAACCAAAGCAATCGGCAGTGAAACTTTAAGCAAAACATCAATATAACTCATATGTAAAAGACCCATCACAGTGACCATTGGTGGTGTAAATGGTCCTATAATAAGAGCTTCTTCGGCAGCAGCCTGAAACATGATGCCCACTACACTTTTAGTCAAGCCAACTGCAGCTGCAATTGGTACCACTATCGGTGCCAGAATTGCATTGCCTCCGGCCATCGTTCCCAATAACCCGACAACAACTATGCAGGACAACATAATGCCAAGCATGGCTTTCTTCTCAGTATCTATACCTATACCATAAATAATCTTGTGGACGATTGTATGGCTTGCTTTTGTTTCTGTCAACACTTCGCCAAGACCTCTGCCCAGCATAATGATTAGACCTACGAGAGCTAAAAAAGATCCCATTGCTTTTGCAAGTACATTACCCATGGAAATGAGATTTTGACCCGTCATAAAAGCACCAAAAATAACAGCTATTAAGGTTGCAGGCAACGGATCCATATCTCGAAAAACAAGAATAAGATAGATAATAAGCGGCGCTAATCCCAAAAGTCCCCACCAAATATTGAAGTCACCAGCTCCAGCCATAAGCAATCTCCCCCTTTTTATAAATGTTTGTATTAAAAAATGTTATTATTTTTTTCTCAACACTTTCCCTGGACCTATGCCTGTCACTTTCCCTGCAGCAACAACAGCGCGTCCGTTCACAATAACATATTCAACGCCGACGGGATAACGATGCGGATTAATAAAATCTGCGCAATCATTAACAGTTGCGGGATCAAAAAGAGTAAGATCGGCGGCCAGGCCTTCTTTAATCATCCCACGATCTTTTAGTCCTAGCCGTTCTGCTGGGAACGCCGTCATCTTTTGAATGGCGGTTTCCAAACTAAGTAACTTTCTCTCTCTGACATATAAACCCAAGACACGCGGGAAAGTACCATAGGACCGTGGATGAGTTGCCTCAGCAGCATCCAGATCTACATTTAGCGCATAGCCATCAGTACCAACGGAAACCTCAGGATTGGAAATTATTCCCTCCAAATCTATATCAGAAAGCGAAAAATAAACAGCACCGACAGCCCCTTCCTCTTCAGCTAACAGACGTATAACGGCAGCATCTGGTAAGCAAGACCAAATCTTGGCAATTTCGGCTATCGTCTTGCCCGATAAATGCTCATTGCGATTTGATCCGAGACTTGTAATCATGACTTTGTCGGCACCACCACGAACATCCATCTCCTTATTGATATCTTGGCTCAGACGCTCACGTAATGCTGGATCAGCCAATCTGGCAAGCATAAGTTCTACACCACCGGCATGCGCCCATTGTGGTACCAATGCGGTTAATCCGGTACTTGTAGCTGTATAAGGATATTGATCGGCTGCTACATCAACGCCTTCCTTTCGTGCCGCTTCAATGTTTTTCAGAGCTTGTATTCCCTTCCCCCAGTTTGGTTTACCAATGGCTTTGAGATGTGAAACCTCAATGCGGGCGCCACTTTCTCTTCCAATGCGAATAGCTTCATCAACCGCTTCAAGCAATGTGCTGCTTTCTCCTCGTACATGGCTGGCATAAATTGTTTTGTGTTTTGCTAAAACTTTGCTCAAGGCAATTAATTCCGGTGTTCTGGCGAAACTGCCAGGTGGATAAATCAGACCTGTAGATAGTCCCCATGCTCCTTCTTGCAAAGTTTGCTCCAGCAATTCTTCCATAATCTGCATTTCCTGCGGCGTTGGCTCTCTATCTTCAGAACCCATGGCCGCTATTCTGAGTGCTCCATGAGCAACTAACGGTACCAGATTGAGGCCAAGACCTATTGTATCAAGTTTGTCTGCATATTCAGCAAAACTTTGCCATCTGCTTCCATCTGCGGGAGCCGTGTGATTATGCAAGGTAAGATATTTTTCTAATTCAGCCGCTTTATTTTCCACAACCGGGAATGCACCAATACCACAGTTTCCTGTAACGTCACTTGTTATACCCTGCATGATTTTGCTTTCAGCCAAAGGATTGCGAAAGACGCTGGCATCGGTATGACTGTGCATATCAATAAAGCCTGGCGCTACTACAAGACCATCGGCATTTATTTTTAAATCTGCCTGACAATTTTTGAGGTCTTGCTCTATTGCCACAATCTTACCATCTTTAATGGCAATATCAGACTTATAAGCAACACCTCCTGTACCATCCACAATTTTCCCACCATAAATTATTACTGAATACAAATTAACACCTCCATTTTAATGTCCCTTATTTTGCTTGTTGCGCACATATTAAATAAATATATCTTTTATTTCATATTCCTCATGTTTTTGCCATAAGGCAGGCTAAAAGCCTCTTCCTGCGGCATTTGCAGATAATGATAGGCTAGTTTCGCCGTATCACCAATCATCTTCATGCAATAAATTTTTCTGTCCTTGCCTTCCCAGTCATCATATTTGCTGCTGATGCCTTCACAAGAAGTGCAGCCATTTCTCTCCACGAAATCACTGACCAGAGCGTTATAGCGACGATAATATTTATCGGCAATTTCTGAGCCTCTTACAGCAGCGTCTACAGCATAAGGATCCTTACGGCCATAGACAGCACTATTAGCGAGGACTGCCGCGGAAAGAGCCCCGCAGGTAGCACCGTAAAGCCCAATGCCGCCACCAAAACCAGTACACATGGCAACAATTTCTTTGTCCATAGGCAGGACACCGGCACGAATCAAAGCTTCCAAGACACTTTCCGCGCAGTTAAGCCCGCTCTTAAAATTCTCAATTGCATACTTGCTGACTAACTCGCTTAAATCATCGTTCATTACCTTTCCCCCTATCCAAAATTGACCAAATTTAATAAATAATTACTCTATTCTGTTTCGTTGTTATCTTTTCCTGCCAAAATTCATATATTCTATTAAACAAAAATAGCCGTCACGTAAGTGACGGCTAAAGCATTCCGGAACTCAGGCATTTCAGGTTATTCGAGCTTATTCTTCATGCTCATCCTTCTGTTTATGGCACTCTTCCATTTTCTTCAAAACATTAGCGGCAAACTCTTTCCCGCCCAAGCCAAAAGCCACCGCGAAAGCTATTGATACCGCACCCAGAATAATAATGAAAGCGGCGTTGACAATAGCCGGCGCCACACCCAGTTGGCCAAGAGCCATAAAGAAGGCGAACACCATAATCAATGCCCTTACCATAAGACCGCACATTTTACCATGCGGGCACTTCGTGCCAATAATCTTTTCAGCCCAATTGCCAAAAAGAAATGCCAGAAAGATGATAAGTAAAGCACTTATTGCAAGCGGCAAATAACCGAGAATTGCTGCTCCAACAAACTGCAAAATCTCCAGCTGCAGAACATTCAAAGCCTGGACGATAAACAAAAAGGCAATAATGTATTCTACAGCTGTTCCGATAATTTTTGAGAACGACATCCCTCTCAACGAAGATTCATCAGTCACGACCAGCTTGCGAATCATCGTGTTCAGACCAACCCCTGACAGGATATTGTCGAGAAGCTTACCGACAATTTTCGCTATGAAGAGTCCGATGATGACGATGGCAATGGCCACAAAAATGTTAGGCAGGAAAATAATCACTTTTTCCAGCATAGCAATCGCCGGATCGGAAATAGCCGAAACATTAAGCACCTGCAAGGCGGCTGTAATAACCGGTATGAGGACCAGGACATAAACCAGATAAGTAATGATTGAGGATAAGCTAGTGGTATCGGTGGCTGCTATACCAGCCTTCTCTTGAATTTTGTCAATATTCAGTTTTTTTAGCATAGGCGTTAACACCCTGCAGATAATCTTGGCCAAGAAAAAGCCCACAACCAAAATAATTGCTGCCGCTATGACATTAGGAATAAAATCCAGAATTTTTGTGACAAGCGACGCAATAGGTGCTGAAACATTTTTCATGCCCAACAGATCAAGAATGCCGGGTATAAAGACCAAAAATACAACGAGGAACGCCAAATCACCAAAGAAAGATAAGGAGCATCCCGTTTCCTCGTCCGCAATTCCTAACTTATCGGTATACTTTTCAACCTTAATTTTCTTGAGAATCTTTACAGTCAGGCTTCTGGCCAGACTGGCGATGATCCACGCAAGAAGAAGCAGCAGAAGAGCCATGATTATGGCGGGAACCACCTTAAACAACGGATCGCCGAAAATCAAAAAATAATCCATGCTAA
>CAYLRW010000099.1:0-4270 GCA_964386405.1 uncultured Acidaminococcales bacterium
CCCATAATTAAAAAAGCTGCCATTATGACACTGGCAAATTTATCAGTATTTCTGGCAGAAGATTGCATCGATATTCCCCCTTGTATCATTATTATTGATACCGTAGCTTCATTATAGTATACTTAGGTAAAAAGGTAAATAATTATAGAAAATTTGTGCAAATCATTCCGCATTGGCAGCGGATATTTGCATTTTATATGTCTGTAAATATGTCAGCTGAAAAAGAGAATAATTGCTGGAGGTGTGGCAACGTGGTTGTCAGAAGAAAACGTTTAGGAGAAATTCTTGTAGATACCGGAAGTATTACCGTAACGCAATTAGAACACGCACTTAATGAACAAAAATCAAGCGGAAGACGTTTGGGTGAAACTTTAGTTTCCCTAGGCTATTTGACTGAACGCGAAATTCTTAAAACGCTGGAAAAACAACTTTCAATCAAGTATGTAACCTTGAGTGAAGAGCAAATTGAAAAAGATGCTATTGCCGCCGTGCCTCTTTTTTTAGCCGAACGTTATAATATTTTACCTGTTCGCAAAGAGGGTGCGCGGCTGTTTGTTGCTATGTCGGACCCAACTAATTTTTATGCCATTGATGATGTGCGTATGGTTAGTGGGTTGGAAGTGCTGCCATTGTTAGCAGAATCTAAAGATATTTCCATGGGAATCAACAATAATTATGGTGTGCAGGGTCGTGTTGAATCCGCTGTCAGCAAGCTTAAAGAGGATGAAGTTGTTACCAGTGCTGCGCGTGATGTAGAGGATACAATTGAAAATGCACCAATCATAAGTATTGTAAATTCACTGATTCAGCAGGCAGTAAGGGATCGTGCCAGTGATATACATATTGAACCTCAAGAGGAGAACTTGCGCGTTCGTTTTCGTGTGGACGGTGTTTTAAGAGAAGTAATTTCTTTTCCGAAGAATACGCAAGCTCCAATTTTATCGCGTATAAAAATTATGGCTGATATGGATATAGCCGAAAAACGGCTGCCGCAGGATGGCCGCATAAATGTCTTAGAAAAAGGCAGACAAATAGATATTCGTGTTTCGACTTTACCAACCATTTTAGGCGAAAAGGTTGTTATGAGAATACTTGATAAGAGTGCCATGGCCATAGCACTTAAAGACCTTGGTTTTTCAGAGAAAAACATGCAAATGTACAATAATTTGATAACAAAGTCCTATGGCTGCGTACTAGTAACGGGACCTACGGGCAGTGGCAAATCAACAACCTTGTATTCAACTTTAATGCATGTTAACAGTCCGACAAAAAATATTATAACCGTAGAAGATCCGGTAGAATACAGAATACTTGGTGTTAATCAGGTTGCAGTCAATAATAAAGCGGGATTGACATTTGCTAATGGCCTGAGAACTATTTTGCGTCAGGATCCTAACGTCATTATGGTTGGTGAGGTGCGTGATAAAGAAACTGCAGAAATAACTATTAATGCGGCTTTAACAGGGCATTTGGTTTTCAGTACTTTGCATACCAATGACTCAGCTGGTGCTATTACCAGACTTCTTGATATGGGTGTTGAGCCATTTCTTGTTGTTTCTTCGGTGCGAGGTGTTATTGCCCAACGTTTGGTTCGTGTCATTTGCCCGCACTGCAAAAAAGAATATGTACCGGAACCCTATTCGAATGAAAGACTTTATCTTGGTGTGGATGAGCATGAGCCAATAACCTTATGGAAAGGTGAAGGCTGTGCAAGATGCAATTTCACTGGTTACATGGGAAGAATGGCTATTCACGAAGTTCTGCCGATTAATGAAGAAATGAAAGCAATGATTATGAATGGTGAAGCAGATAATCTGATATTTGAGGCTGGAAGAAAATTTGGAACTACTTCAATGAAGGAGGATGGTATTGAAAAAGTTCTGCAAGGTAAAACTACTGTAAGCGAATTATTGCGTGTTGCATATGCCTAGGGAGGTTAACTGATGATTGATATATTGTTAGAGGAAGCAGTAACTCGTAAAGTATCCGACGTGCATTTAACTGTTGGCTTACCTCCGGTTTTTCGCATTAACGGCATTTTGCGAAAAACTGATAAACCAGCACTTTCGAATGCAGATACTTTTCACATTGCGGAAGAAATGATGGATGAAAAACGCCATCAGCAGTTTTTAGAAAAAGGAGAAGTTGATTTTTCCTATGTTCTTCCGGATGGTTCGCGCTTTAGAGTGAATTTTTTTCGACAAAGCAATAGTATCGCCGCTGTTATAAGGCTAATAGCTAAAGATATTCCAACTTTTGAAGAGTTGAATCTGCCGAGTGTTATGGCTGATTTAGCTATGCTTCCGCGTGGACTTGTCCTTGTGACGGGACCTACGGGCAGTGGCAAGTCAACTACTCTAGCGGCTATGATTGACAACATTAACCGTAAACGTAAAGAGCATATTATAACTTTGGAAGACCCTATTGAATATAAGCATACGCATATTAATAGCATTGTTAACCAACGTGAAGTAAATTCTGACACCAAGTCTTTTGCTAACGGCTTAAGAGCCGCACTGCGTGAAGACCCGGATGTAATTCTTGTCGGCGAAATGCGTGACTCGGAAACTATTTCTACTGCGATTACTGCTGCCGAAACTGGTCATCTGGTCTTGGCTACACTGCATACCTCTGATGCAGCTTCAACCGTTAACCGCATAATCGATGTATTTCCGGAACACCAACAGATGCAGATAAGAATTCAATTATCAGGCAATTTGCAGGGCATAATAACGCAACAGCTTTTAATTACCAAAGATACGACGAAAAGGGTTCCTGCTTTTGAAATACTCATTGCAACTCCGGCTTTGCGTAACCTTATCAGAGAAGCTAAGACACACCAAATTCCATCATATATACAGACAGGTGCAAAATTTGGTATGAAGAGTATGGATGCATCATTAGCAGATCTTGTACGCCGAAATATTGTTGACAAGGAAGTTGCAGAATCACGCTGCGTGGACCCACAAATGTTCGAACGCCTATTACGAGGCTTTTAGTCAAGGAGGGCCAGATTTATGGATATGTTTGAATTCAAGGCTCGTAGACCATCTGGAGAAATTGTCAGCGGTAAACTTAACGCTGCAAATGAAGCTGCTGTTGTTTCATATATCAGAGAGCAAGGCATGTATGCAACTCAGATAAAAAAAGAAGTAGCCAAGAAAAAAACTACTCATCTACCATTTTTAAAACAAAAAATAAGTTTATATGATATTGCGATGTTCTGCCGTCAGTTTGCAACACTAGTAGGCGCAGGCGTTTCCTTGGTTGGAGCTCTTGAAATCATGATTGAGCAAACGACCAATCTCAGATTTAAAGATATTATCCAGAAGGTAGGTGATGATGTTCGTAAAGGTGCACAACTTTCTGGTGCATTAGCTGGTTATCCTGATGTTTTTCCTATTTTGATGATACACATGATTGAAGCCGGTGAAGCCGGAGGAATGCTCGAAACTGTACTGTATCGATTGGCAGAACAATATGAAAAAGATTATAGATTGAACGCCAAACTGAAATCTGCCATGATCTATCCAGCAGTAGTTATTTCTGTCGCTATCATTGTTGTTGCAATAATCTTAACCTTCGTTATGCCAACTTTTGTAGGCTTATTTCAATCTTTAAATGTAAAATTACCTTGGCCGACACTTTTTGTAATGTCTATCAGCAGTTTCCTTGTAAGTTATTGGTGGTTGATTCTGATAATAATAGCTTTGATTGCTATAGCCTATAAGGAGGCTTTAAAGAAGAAAGAGTTTCGTATGTGGCGTGACGGGCTATATTTAAGAATACCGGTCTTAGGAGTTCTGTACAACAAGATTATAATTGCTCGTTTCGCTTCAACGTTTGCCAGCCTATCACGCAGCGGCGTGCCTATACTGTCCGCATTGACCATTGTCAGCAAGGCAACCGGCAGCTTGCAGGCCGAAGAGGTTTTTAAGGCAGCCAGGGTCAATGTACAAAAAGGACGTGGCTTGTCTGTACCGATGGAGCAGAGCAAATTGTTTCCGCCTTTGGTTGTCAATATGGTCGCCATTGGTGAAGAAACAGGTAGCCTTGATCATATGCTGGACAAGATAAGCGAATTTTATAGTGCGGAAGTGGATGACATGATGGGGCGGCTTCAAGCTTTATTGGATCCGTTTCTGATAGTTATCCTTGGTGTTGTTGTAGGTTTTATAGCTGTAGCGATGCTTTTACCGATGTTTGACATCATAACCAAGGTCGGAAGTGCCTGATTTCAGTAAAAATAATTAAAATTTGGTAAAAAGCC
>CAYLRW010000100.1:0-4268 GCA_964386405.1 uncultured Acidaminococcales bacterium
TGACTTCAATCCGCTGCATACCGTAGGTACTATCTTTTAATTCCTTTACTAAATCTGGATTGATAGGTTTCGAGAAACTAGGCCAGCCACAGCCGGATTCGAATTTGTCTGTCGATACAAAGAGCGGTTCTCCGGTAGTAATATCGACGTAAATACCTTCCTTGAAATTGTTATAGTATTCATTTTGAAAAGGTGCCTCAGTTGCACTATTTTGTGTAACTTCGTACTGCAAAGGTGTCAGCGTTGTCTTTAATTCTTCTTTGCTTTTGACTTGGTATCGTTTTTGCACTGCTTGCAATGCTTTTGCTTTTGCGAATTCCTCTGCGCCAATATGACAATATCCCCCTGGATTTTTGTCCAGATACTTTTGGTGATATTCTTCAGCCGGATAATAATTGCTCAGGGGCTCAACTTCGATAGCCAAAGGCACAGGGTATTCTCTTTTCAGTTCTTTTAAAGATTCCTTGATGATTGGCAAATCAGTTTCATCAACATAATAAATACCCGTCCTATACTGCGTGCCGACATCATTGCCCTGGCGGTTGATACTGACAGGGTCAATCACTTCGTAAAAAAGTTTCAATAAATCTTTCAGTGGCAGAATACTTGCATCATATTCGACTTTTACCGTTTCGGCATGCCCGGTATTTTTGTAGCATACATCTTCATAGCTAGGATTTTCCGTCCGTCCGTTGGCATAACCAACTTCCGTAGTCACTACCCCCTCCAGTTCACTCAGGTATTTTTCCGTGCCCCAAAAGCAGCCGCCTGCAAGATATATAGTTCTTGTACCCCTAATAGTTCCTTCGCTTTGTTCTCTAATCACGTTTTTTCTCCTTTTAACAATAAATTTTCTCTTGTTTCTGCCAATAAGTCATTTAATTTGTCAGCTAATTCATATACTTCCGGTTCTTCAAGCATTTTTGCATGTGATCCTGCTATCTCAATAACTTTTACGTTGCTAGCCCTCTTGCGCCATTGTTCTGTTGCCATCTCCGAATATTTTTCTTCTCCACAATCCTTTGCATAAAAATAGTGGATATCACCTGCGTATGAATTTCCCTGATAATTTTGCAATGCTTTGGTAATAATCGCTTTTGCCAAAAAATATTTATCTAACTTAGCGTCTAAAGTATGATTATATTTTTGCATAAATCTTTTGGTTTTCCAACGCTCTATTTCTTTCATTATCTTTTCCTGCAAATAACTAAATGTTTGCTTGAAAGGTACCGCCGTAAATTTGCGATAGCTGTGTCTGGTTCTTTCCCAAAACGATTTATGATGTGTTTTAGTAATCAACCATGTATCAAACATCGCTAATAATGCTATTTCCTGTCCTTTTGCTTGCAAACATCTTGCTGCCTCGAAAGCAATAATACCACCTAGAGAATGCCCTGCAATATAATATGGTCCTTCTGGTTGAATCCTTTGCATTTCCTCCGCGTATAAGGAAGCCAAATGTTCAAAAGTTAAGGGATATATTATTTGCGGACTGTCTATTTTAAGCGCCAGACCATACAAAGGCTGCTCACTGTCTATATAGTTTGCCAGTTTCCTGTATACAAGAGTATCACCATTAATATTGTGTATGCAAAATAGCGGATTGTATCTTCCCGTCTTCTTCATAGGAACAATAAAGTCAAACGCACTGTCTTGATGTCCTTTGCTTAGGTAAGCAGCCAGAGTTCCAAACGTATGATAACTAATAATTGTATCAACAGGTAAATCTATCTGCATTTTTTTATCTATTTCTGCAAATAATTCAGCTGCCAGTAATGAATCACCACCAGCATCAAAGAAATCTTCATCCTCATCAAGGTTTTCTATTTTTAATAATTTACACCAAATCTCTGCTAATATTTTCTCTTTTGCACTGCACCTATCACTTATGTCCGAAGAACCCAACTGAGTTGGTTTGAATTTAGTTTGATGTTCTTTTATATATTGATAGAGACCTCTTCGCTGGATCTTACCATTTGGACTTTTTGGTATTTGCGAAGCAAAATAAACTTTAACAGGCAATTTGTCTATTGCCAGCTTGGATTTCAAAAAACTTGCCAGTTGGTCCGCTGTTAATTTTTGATTGTCGTTGAGAACTATCATAGCTGCAGGAATCTCACCCAAAGAGGCATGCGGAATAGCAAATACGGCTGCTTCCTTAATTTCTGGCCATTGCAACATGACATTCTCTACTTCATAAGGAGAGATTTTGACACCGCCTCTGTTGATAATCTCTTTAATGCGGCCAGTGATAAAGAGGTACCCATCTTCATCAAAGTAGCCTTGATCACCGCTTCTAAACCAGCCGTCTTGCAAAAATATCCGCTCATTTGAATCAATATTTTCATACCCTTCGGTGACGCTTTCACCTCTTATGACGATTTCGCCAGCCATAAATGGAGGCAAAAAGTTTTCCTGCTCATCAATGACGCCTATTTCACAACCGGTCGGTTTGCCAACAGATTCGTTCTTTATTTCACCCAACAAAGGTGCATTGCAGCTCGCTAATCCTGCTGTTTCGGTCAGTCCATAACCCTGAACGACGACAGCACCAAAACTGCTTTTTAATTTTTCTATGACCTTCACTGGAAGAGGGGCACTGCCAGAACGAATCAGGCGTAAGTCATAATCATCTTTACCAGTATTTATTTTCTCAGCATATTCGGCAACGGCATAATGTATAGCGGGGCTAGCCGCATACCATGTTATTTTTACCGCCTGCAGAATGTGAAAAAACTCTTGAGGACGAAAAGCAGGAAGACAAATGACACTGCTGCTGGTTGCCGCGGCCGATAAAATTGGCCCTACGATGCCATAAATATGAAAAAGCGGTGTCACGCTAATAGCGCGGTCATCTTTATGTAAATCGAAAATTTCTTTTGTAGTTTCAACCGTCTTGATCAGGTTAGCATGCGTCAATGGCACAACTTTGGGCGTTGATGTTGTTCCTGATGTAAAAAGCACAACGGCAGTAACGTTTTCATGTGAAATAGCATTTGCGAAATTTTTCTGAGTAACACCATCAAAACGAAATTGAAAGCTCTCCTTGCTTCTCCTCTCCATAAGAACAACTGGTATTGCCATTTCTGCTGCGGCTTGTTGGACTACTCCCGAATAACCTGCATTGACTATGATTGCCTCTACTTTAGCAAGCTTCATATACTGCTTTAATTCGTCTACGGAACTGGTTGGATTAAGCGGCACTGCTGTCGCAACGAGTGTAGCTGCATAGAACGCGAGCACCGCTTCCAAACAATGCGGCATGATAATGGCGATTCTCTGTCCATCTGCAAGGCCACCTTTGGCAAGTTCGCTTGCTAATAAGTTTATTTGTTCGGCCAATTGCTTGTAGGTTATAAAATCAGTGTCGGGTAAATATATTGCAGGTGACTCAGGGCTGCTGTCCGCAGCAGAAAAAAGATAATCAGTAATACGCTGGTTGTTCATAGAGATTTCCCCCTTATGCACAAGCAATTAACTTAATGCATCTGCCATTTTTTATCTCTTTCCCTGAAATTCAAGCTGCTGAAGATCATATATGCTTTAGATTTGCATATAAGTCTAAGTATATTATTAGAAAATTCGCTATTATTTGTTTTGTTCCTGCCAGATTTAGCTTAATATTACCCAAACCACTTTAAATAATAGACATTAAAAAAGTCCGAACTTAAATCACTTAAGCTCGGACACTGAAGAGCAACCCGTCAAACACTGATATCTTTATTTTTGGTCAATTTAAAGAACAACAGCAATGAAACAATCGAAGTCAGAGTTAGAATAGTGGAATAAGCTGCCGCATTACCGAAATTGCTGCGGATGACTTCCGCGTAAATTGCTACTGTAAGAGTACTGGTTGAACTGGTATAAAGAATAATGGAAGAACTCAACTCACTAATTAAGGTAATCCAGCTCATAATGGCACCAGCCATGACACCCGGCAGCATCATCGGTACCGTTACCTTCCTGAAAGTCTGGAATTCTGTAGAACCGAGACTGATAGCAGCTTCCTCAATACTTGGGCTGATTTGCGAAATAATAGCCGTACTCGACCGAATAGTATACGGCATACGCCTGATTGCAAGCGATAGAATGATAATTATCGCTGTACCGCTTAGTAATAGAGGTCTAGTGTTAAAAGCGTACAAGAAGGAGATACCAAGAACAGAACCTGGGATAATATAGGGAAACATAGTCAGCGTATCAAGTATCTCGGTGATGAAAGACTTTTTGCGCGCCGTCAGATAAGCCACAAAAACGCCGATAACCAC
>CAYLRW010000101.1:0-4194 GCA_964386405.1 uncultured Acidaminococcales bacterium
GCGGAGGTGCCGGCATTCAGGCTGATTTAAAAACCTTTGCCGCACTTGGTACTTACGGTATGAGCGTTATTACGGCAGTTACGGCTCAGAATACTTGCGGGGTTACCATGGTCCAAAATATTGATGAAAAAGTGGTAGAAGCGCAAATCAATGCGGTTTTTGATGATATTCGTGTGGACGCAGTAAAAATTGGTATGGTTTCAGACAAGCAAATCATCAAAAAAATAGCAGCCAGATTGAATTTCTATAAGCCGCCAATCATAGTAGTTGACCCTGTTATGGTTTCTAAAAGTGGTTACCGTTTACTAGCTCCGGATGCCTGCGAAACTCTTATTAAAGAGCTGCTGCCAATAGCTACATTGGTTACGCCTAATTTGCCTGAAGCATCAGTAATTGTTGGCTATGAAGTCAATAATAAGGAAGACATGCTGAGAGCTGCAAAGGATATAATAGATTTAGGTGCTAAGAGTGTTCTTATGAAAGGCGGACATCTGCATGATAGTGCCGATGATTTGTTATATAATGGCACCGAAGAAAAGTGGTTCACAGGTGAACGCATTAATACCAAAAATACACATGGTACCGGTTGTACATTATCATCAGCGCTGGCCGCAAATCTGGCTTTGGGTTTGTCTTTGCCGGAGGCAGTCAGAGTAAGCAAGGAATATATAACGGCAGCCATCAAAAATTCTCTGGATATTGGTTCTGGCTGTGGACCTACACATCATTTCGTAAATTTGTACCGTAAGGCAGGTTTGTGATGATGAATATAACTTTTAATGAAGGGTTTAGCGTAATTTATGATAATGTAAAGAAGCAAAAACCTTTGATCCATCATTTGACTAACTATGTTACTGCAGGTGACTGCGCCAATATTGCTCTTTGTTTTGGTGCATCACCGATCATGGCTGATGCCGCGGAGGAAATAGGCGAAATTACTGGTTCGGCAGATGCTCTTGTCTTGAACTTGGGAACATTGAATAAAGTGAAATTTGCCAGCATGGAACTTGCAGCTGTCAGGGCCCGTAAAAAAGGCATACCGATAGTGATTGATCCGGTTGGTGTAATGGCATCTGATATGCGTTTTGAAGCGGCTAAAGAGATAATACGCGGTGGTGTAAGCATCGTACGTGGTAATTATGCCGAATGTCAGACACTGCTATCGGAAACCAGAAATGGCAAAGGTGTTGATTCGTTGGTTGCTTGTCAAAGTGACATTGGGCTTCTGGCTGAGCTGGCAGCCCAGAAATATGGCTGCATATTTGCTGTTACTGGTAAGGAGGATGCGGTAAGCGATGGTAAAAGCACAATTATTGGTAGTAATGGTGTTGAAATGCTGCAGAAGGTTACTGGCGCAGGCTGTATGACAACAACTTTGATAGGTTGTGCTGCTGGTTCTTCAGAGGATTATTTATTAGCGGCCTTATGTGGCATTCAAACTATGAATGTAGCTGCTGAGAGAGCATGTAAAGAGCTGAAAGTTACTGAGGGACCTGGAACTTTTAAAACACGTTTGTTCGATGCTGTAGATCAACTTTCTGTTGCAGAAGTTGTCAAACTAAGTAAGTTGCGTAAACTATAATTTATAAATATGTAGTTTTGCTGGAATAGAAGGTGAATGATGAAACCGATAATTGATTATAGTATATATTTAATTACTGACCATAATTATTTGCGAGGACGCAATTTCCTCAGTTGCATTGAAGACGCACTGCGCGGCGGTGTTACCTTAGTTCAGCTGCGTGAAAAAGATGTTGATGGCGGCCTTTTCCTGCAAAGGGCCTGTGCTGTGAAAACCTTATGTGATAAGTATAAGGTTCCGCTGCTGATAAATGATAGAATAGATATTGCACTTGCTTGTAAAGCCGCAGGCGTGCACCTTGGACAGGCTGATATTCCGCTAAATGTTGCTCGTGGTATACTTGGATCTGATGCAATAATAGGTGTTTCTGCTCATAGCCTGGAAGAAGCCAGAGCAGCTGAAAGAGATGGGGCAGACTATTTAGGGGTCGGTGCTGTTTTCCCAACGAATAGCAAAAATAACGCTTCAGAAGTTGGCGTTAATATGCTTAAAGAGATTCTCAAAATGTCGAAACTACCAATAATAGGGATTGGCGGTATCAATGCTCAAAATTTGGCACAGGTAAGAGCTGCCGGTGCACAGGGCGCAGCGATAATTTCTGGAATTCTTAGTGCGGATAATATTGAAGAAGAAGTCAGAAAAATAAAAATGACCATTTCAGATTAATCTGAAATGGTCATTTTATCGTTTAATATTATTCAGGTAAATCTCTGCCCAAAATTGTCTCGGCTTTTTCGCGCATAGTTAGTTGCGTTTTAGATTCAGTGGTAGTCTTTACCTGTGCGGATGATTTTTTTTCATTGGGTACATTGTTCGAAGAATCTAAAAGAGCTGAATTATAGATTGCAGGCGACTCGCCGGCATCAGTTATATGAGGAGTGAGAATCATCATGACTTCAGTTTTATTTTTAGTTTTAGTGCGGTCCTTGAAGAGTTCGCCTAAAATAGGCAAGTTGGAAATGAAAGGAACTTTGCGCAAGGTTTCTTGTTCTTCTTCATTGATCAGACCACCAATAATAAGGGTTTCGCCATTGCGCATCCTTACATTGGTATCAGCGGTACGACTGGTAATTTTGTAATTTTTTAGTTCCGAAACCAAAGTAGGCGTGCTGACTTCGGTATGAACAACGGCGGTGATATAGTCATCGTTACTAACAACAGGAGTGTAGGAAAGTTTAATACCGGCATCAACATATTCAGTACTGGTAGTAGTTTGACCATTATCATTTTTTTCGGTAAGAACAGGAATATGGTCACCTATAAAGATACTTGCTTCTTTACCGGGAATAGTAATAATTCTTGGCGTAGCTAAAATCTTAGCTTTACCGGAAGTAATAAGCGCATTTACGGTTGCTTGAAAACTTGACTTGTAACCATGACCAAGGTGAATTATCCCGCCGTAGGTGGAATCTGAATCAGAAGAACTAGATGTACTTGATGAAGAGCTGGAAGAAGATCCGGAACTGGAAGAACTGCTTGCTTGTGGTAAAACATCCCAATCCCAAGAAATACCAAGGTTTTTCTTGTCCTCATTGCTAAGGGCAATTATCTTCGCTTCCAAGGTTACTTGTTTGGTAGGAATATCTACCAAAGTCAAAGTATCGCGAACTTTTTGCTCATCAGCCCGGTTACCGGTAAAAACAATGGAATTAGTAATAGGATCTACACTTAAAGCGGAACCTTCACCTTTAACAATATCCTTGAGAATTAATTTTACATCGTCAGCTTTAGCATAATTAATTTTAAATACAGCAACATCACCGTAAAACTTACTGATTTGTTCCTGAGAAGAAACAACTATCACACCATGAATATTCCTGTAAGCAAGACCTTTAGTTCTGGTAACAAGATCCAATGCTGTATCAAATGGCACGTTATCAAAGGATATGGAAATTTTCCCTTTAACAGTTTCATCCGTGACAATGCTTTGTTCACCTAAATTTGATAAAGCCGTTAATACATCACGGATATCACCATCTTTGATACTCATAGTGATATTTTCAGAAGCAAATACTGTTGTGAGTGGACTAAGTGCTAGCATGCAAACTGCCGCTAAACTTGCTGCACGGTTTATAATTGATCTCATTTTTCGTTACCCCCGACATATAGTTCCAGGCTATTTGCAGAACTAGTGAGGGAAACTGATTTGGCATTAAGATTGTTTATAGTATAATTGCCTACATTTTGTCCAGCCGTATAATAGTTACTTATTCCTTGATATTCAATAATTGCCAGACATTTATCTCCTTTACTAATAATGCCGCGTAACTGAGGCTCGGCAGGAGCAACAGGTACAGCTGCAGCTATTTTAGCTGAAGAAGAAGCATTTATATTGTTGGCATTAGGTTGCTGGATAGGGCCAGGCATCGCAGAAGCAGGCATCAGAAAAGGATTGCGCACAATAGATTTACTGATTATTCCTTGTTCTGCTTGGGCAAGGCTATCTGACGAAGACGCTTCGACAGAATTTTGCACTATTACAGTTTCGGCAGAAGCCTTTTGAAAAAAGCGCTCTATGACAGTTCCAATGTCATATCTGCAAGCAAAATGAGTTGAACCCATAATTAAAAAAGCTGCCATTATGACACTGGCAAATTTATCAGTATTTCTGG
>CAYLRW010000102.1:0-4169 GCA_964386405.1 uncultured Acidaminococcales bacterium
GCTGTCTCCTTAGCGGAAAGCCTCGTGAGGCAAAAACTGAGTACTAGTACACTAGCTTACCCTGCGCCGCTTTGCAAGGCGAGAACCTGGAGCGGCGGCAGTTTGTAATTCGACAAGAAAGACCAAAAAGGTTCGTCCCTTTTTGGTCTTTTTCTTTGTAACTTTTGGCTGTACATTGATGTTTAGCGCATCCTTTGGTATGATTAACTAAGGTAAAAACAGGTTAAGGAGTCGATGGGGATTGAAGCTAAAATTGGGAATTATCGGCGAAGAACATTCAGCGGCAATCATCGAAGAGGTTTTGCTGGACTATGAAGAATTTGACTCCAGTATTTTTTTGGATCCTACGGAAGACAGCAGTATAAGCATTATTGAAACTCATCAGGAGGCTGTGGATACCTGGCTGGTTTTTGACCAGATCAACTATCACAAAATCATGGCCTGGGGCAAGGCCAAAAAGCCTGTATATTATATTCCGTACAGAGGCGCAAGCTTTTTTAAAGTGCTTTGCGAACTGTTGTATAAACACTATCAGATTGAAGAAGTCAGTATTGATACCATTCCGTATGAAGATGTCAGACGCGGTATCAATGAGATGAATATTTCCTGGCAAAAGATCAACTGCTTGAAAGACAATGGCGAATTGACGCTGCATGACTACATAGCTTATCACAAAAGCATGTTTGCGGCCGGCGAAACGCGGGCAGCTGTAACACGCAGCTATTTTATCAAAAAGACACTGGAGGCTGAAGGTATACCGGCTTTTTGCGTTTTGCCGATCAGGGTAAGTATCAGGAATATCTTGAACATGATCCTGAGTGAGGAACACATCAAACAGGCTATCAACAGCCAGATTGCGGTGCAGGTTTTCGATTTTGACCTCTACGGCAACGAATATGATTATTACTCCGTGGATGATTTGTATGCACGGGAAATCACGCTTATGAAAAAGCTGATCGAATACTCGAAAAAGATCAAAGGATCATTGAAGTCTGCCGGGCAGGGAAGATTCTTCGTTTTTACCACTCGGGGCGTGCTGAAAGAATGTACAGATGATTTCCGGATCATTCCTGAATACAAAGAACTGGAAGAATTAAAAAAAGATTTGTGCGCCTGTGGTATCGGACTGGGTACTTCAGCCAGTGAAGCAGAGTTTAACGCAGTTGTCGCTTTGCGGCAGGCTAAAGAATCCGGTTTGGGCAATTGGTTCGCACGACTGGAAAACAAAAAAAGTGTGGGACCGCTAGGCAAAGACAATCTGACGGCCATTGATCTCTATTCAGAGGAATTACTGGAGATAAGCAAGAAAACATCTTTGAGCATCAGTACTTTGAGCAAAATCAAAAGTATGATGAAAACTAAGGACAGCGACCATATCAGTGCGCAGGAATTAGCTTTGGCACTGACTATCCTGCCGAGAAGCGCACGCAGGATACTTCAGCAGCTGGCAGGTGGAGGTGTCGCTGCCGAGATAGGCCTGGAATCTCCGGGGATGAAAGGCAGACCGAAGAAGGTATTCAAAATTTTATTTTAAAGGTTAAATGATTATAAGAAACCCGTAAAAAGCGTTGGAGCTTTTTACGGGTTTTTGTTTGTAAAAAATAATGTATACATGATTCGGAGGCATTGACACTTGTAATTATAGATGATAATTTAATAATATCGGCTAAGACCGATAATAGTCCGTTACTAACAAACTTGTGGGCAAGTAAGCAAGCGGATGAAAAATTGGGAGGGGTTTACGTGCAGATTTATCTAGGGTTGGCGGTTGTTATTGCCATGATTTATTTGATGGGCAAAAGAAAAGATCCAAAAACTTTGCTGTTTAGTGCAGGTATGCTAATGCTGCTGCTTGCCGGAGACTACATGGGGACTTTTAAGGCTTTCTCAGCTTCCATGAAGCAGGCTAATGTTTTTGAAACGATCATTACTTCTATGGGTTTCGCATCAGTCGTCAAATTATGCGGCGCTGATAAGCATTTAGTATCTTTATTTGCCAAACTGCTGAAGAAAGCAGGACCTCTTCTGATTATTGGTGTGGCGTTCGCTACAATGGTGGTGAATACCTCCATTACCAGTGCGGCTGGTGTTACGGCTGCGATGGGTACCGTTTTCATCCCGCTGATGGTCGCGTCCGGTATTCCTGTACCGCTCGCAGCCGGCGCAATTATGTGCGGACTTTATGGCGGCAATTTGAATCCTGGGCATGTGCATCCTACGATTGTCGCTAAACTTGCCGGCGTAGAAGGTATGGAGTTTGTAAAAGTCGTGGCACCGGCACTTATTGCTTCAGTGTTCGCAAGCTCTTTGGTTTTGACGATTTTCGCTTACTATTTAAAGAAAAAAGGCAACAAAGAGGAGCTGGCAGCGCAAGCAGCAGCTTTCGGCGAAATAGAGATGGTCAAACCAAATCTGGTGTACGCGATACTTCCGCTTGTGCCAATCTTTATTCTGCTTTTGGGTAATTTCAACGTAGTTCCTGCTTTCAAAATGCCGGTACCGCATGCGATGCTGATCGGTGCTATTTTGTGTATGGCGCTTACCAGAACCAATCCGCAGGCTGTGACTAAAGAATTTTTCAAATCGATGGGGTCTGCTTTTGGTGATGTTTTTGGCCTATTGATTTGTGTTAATATTTTTGTTGCCGGCTTAACAAAACTTGGCTTTATTAAAATCTTGATTGATGCGATGATTGGCTCCCCGGCCATTGCCAAGATTGCGGCAGTCTTCGGCCCGTTCTTAATGACCTTGATTTGCGGCAGCGGTGAATCTGCTTCCATAGCTTTCAACGAAGCTGTCAGCGTGCATGCGGACAAGTTCGGCATGAGCGTATTGAATATGGGTGCAATGGCAGTTCTGTCCGGTGGCATCGGTCGCTCCATGGCTGTTTTTTCCGCGGCGATGATCCTGTGTGCCGGTATTGCTAAGGTGCAGCCTCTGGATATCATCAAGTATAATAGTTATGCAATGGTTGCGGCTTTGCTTACTTCCGCAGCTTTCTTGATGTTTTAATTAAATATTTCTCATAGGAGTTGACGAATGGTATGCAGCAAATTATTAAAGACTTTTTAGAGTTAGTGCAGATTCCGGTGGAATCGCGCAATGAGCGGCAATTGGCAGATAATGTGCTTGCGAAGCTGCAGGCTTTGGGACTGGAAGTTCGTGAGGACGCAACTGCCCAAATAGTTGGCGGCAATACTGGTAATATCTATGCGATTTTAAAAGGTGACAGTGCGCTTGAACCAATTATGTTTTCGGCACATATGGACCGCGTAAAAAATAACGGCGCGATTACACCGACGGTCGACTCCGAAGCTAAAGTAATCAAAGCTGATGGGAAAACCATTTTGGCAGCAGATGACGTTGCGGGCATTTGCGTAATTTTAGAAGCTTTGCGGCAGGTAACTACGAGCGGTATCAAACACGGAGATATCGAAGTAGCACTCTCTGTCTGTGAGGAAGCAGGTGTGCTGGGCGCGAAACATTTTGATTTTGCACAATTCAAGTCAAAAAAAGCTTACGTTTTTGATGCGCCTGGCAGAATTGGCAAAATTGTTTTGCAGGCACCGTCAAAAGCCAAGATTACCTACAAAGTACACGGTTTGAGCGCGCATGCGGGCAACGAGCCTGAGAAGGGTATCAATGCGGCGAAAGCAGCGGCGGCACTGGTAATGGCAATACCGGACAGCAGAATTACACCTTTCACAACAACTAATGTTTCCACGATTCTGGCTGGCAGCAAGACCACCAACGTGGTTTGCGACTATGCGGAAGTCATGGCAGAAGCAAGAAGCACCGATGCGGCAGAATTTTCCAAAGTGCTGGGAGACTTCCAGACACCGGTTGCGAGCATTGAAGAGCAATACAAAGTAAAAATTGAGTGCAGTATTGAAGTGCTTTATCATACTTTCAAAGTGGAAAAGACAGAAGAAATAGTCAAAATTGCTGAAACTGCTATGGCGAAGCTGGGCATTGAGCCTAATTATGCCAGAGGCGGCGGCGGTATGGACGGCAATCACTTCAACGAACATGGCATCAAAGCAGTGGGAATTGCCCCAGGCTATTTCAAAAATCATACCAGCGATGAATATATCCATATTGATGACATGCTGAAATGCGGCGAACTTGCTTTTGCCATAATTGAAGCAGCGGCGAAATAAATAATCAAG
>CAYLRW010000103.1:0-3990 GCA_964386405.1 uncultured Acidaminococcales bacterium
TTTGTAAAATTAATCATAAAGGTCATAGAAAGAACAAAATAGCAAAAACTAGAATATTTTTTCATAGATCTTCCCTCATTTCAACAATAATTATCCTAAAATGCAGACTCTGCCAGCAAACTAAAGCGAATTTAGAATGCTAGCAGATTAATTAAAAAATATTATACTGTGAAGAATTTATTATTTTTCTAGATATTTATTTTTGAGAAAGATATTCATCAATGGCCTTAGCAGCTTTCTTACCGGCACCCATAGCTGAAATTACAGTTGCTGCACCTGTTACGATGTCTCCGCCTGCAAATACACCAGGCATTGAAGTTTGTCCGCTTTCATCAGCGTTAATATTACCACGTTTGTTTGTTTCCAAGTTTGGTGTGGTTGCCTTGATCAAAGGATTTGGTCCTTGCCCAATGGACATAACGACCATATCAACCGGGAGAACATATTCTGAACCCTTGATTTCAACCGGTGAACGACGACCGGAAGCATCAGGCTCCCCTAGCTCCATCCTTACACATTCCATGCCTTTTACCCAGCCTTTTTCATCACCGATGATTTTGGTTGGATTGTTTAATAAACGAAGTTCAATACCCTCTTCTTTGGCATGTTCAATTTCTTCTTTACGAGCTGGCATTTCATCTTCACTACGTCTGTAGACGATATATACTTTTTCCGCACCCAAACGTTTAGAAGTACGGGCAGCATCCATAGCTACATTGCCTGCACCAACTACTGCTACACTCTTACCAATGTAAACCGGTGTTGCAACCTGCGGAAATTTATATGCACGCATCAAATTTACACGAGTAAGAAATTCATTAGCTGAATATACCCCGTTCAAATTTTCGCCTTCAATATGCATAAAATGTGGAAGACCGGCGCCAGTACCGATATAAACTGCAGAGAACCCCTCTTCGTTCATCAGCTCATCAATTGTAAAAGTACGGCCAATTACAACGTTTGGCATAATTTTTACACCTAATGCTTTTAATTGGTCAATTTCATGTTTTACTATTTCTTTCGGGAGGCGAAATTGAGGGATGCCATACATCAGAACACCGCCAGGAGCATGCAGAGCTTCAAATATGGTAACATCATAGCCCATTTTAGCTAAGTCGCCTGCTGCAGTAAGACCTGAAGGTCCGCTGCCTACGATGGCTACTTTTTTGCCTTTTGGTTCAGATTTGTCAGCATTTATGGTATCTAGCCCTTTAATTCTGGCATAATCAGCAACAAAGCGTTCCAGACGTCCGATCGCTACCGGTTCACCTTTGATACCAAGTATGCAATTCTTTTCACACTGACTTTCTTGCGGGCATACACGGCCACAAACTGCCGGCAAGGTATTCTTATTTTTAAGAATGCGGATTGCTTCACTAAGGTTCTTTTCTTTAAGGGCTTGAATAAAATCCGGAATATCAACATTCACTGGACAGCCTTGTACGCAACGAGGATTTTTACAGTTCAAACAGCGTTCAGCTTCGTCTATAGCGGTATCTATTAAATAACCTAAAGCAACTTCATCAAAGTTTTTGTTTCTTACATCTGCCGCTTGTTCCGGCATTTTATTTCTTAATCCTCCACGCATTTGCAATGACCTCCGCATCCGTATTCCAAAGATTCATGTCCTTTGTACATTTGTTGTCGTTGTACCAAATTTGCGAAGTCTACCAGATGCGCATCAAATTCAGGTCCGTCAACACAAGCAAATTTATTATCTTCACCAACTCTTACACGGCAGCCACCACACATACCTGTTCCATCGACCATAATAGTGTTCAGACTTGCTACAGTTGGGACTTTGTATGGTCTTGTCGTTTCGGCAACATTTTTCATCATGATAACCGGACCGATTGCCAGCACCATTCCAGGCATGTTGCCACTTTCAAGCATTTTTTTAAGTGGATCAGTAACGAAGCCTTTTTGACCAGCGCTGCCATCATCCGTTGTAATGATAAGTTCGTCACTTATAGCGGCCATCTTATCTTCAAAAATTATAAGATCTTTGTTACGAGCGCCGATTATCGATATAACCTTGTTGCCAGCTTCTTTCAGTGCTCTGGCGATAGGATAAACCGGAGCTACGCCGATACCGCCACCGACGCAAACTACGGTGCCGAAATTTTCTATATGGGAGGGCATACCAAGCGGTCCGACAACATCCAATATATCATCATTTTCGTTAAAGGTTTCACATAGATGTTTTGTCGTATTGCCTACTGCCTGTACAATCATGGTAATTGTGCCTTGCTCACGGTCAAAATCAGCAATAGTGAGAGGAATTCTTTCACTTTCTTCCTCTGTACGTATAATGACAAACTGACCAGGCTGGCATTTGTGAGCAACTAATGGAGCATCCACAATAAATTCATATACTTGTGGAGCAAGATTTGTTTTTTTGAGGATTTTTGCCAAATTATTTCACTCCTAGATATTTATTTAGTTAAGCGCAAGCCGCATTTGTTTGCTTCCGCATAAACTTTTTCTTCATCGATGGTGAGTAGATTCCCGTGTTCCATCAATATTTTGCCATTTACAATGACAGTATCCGCGTCAGATGAGTTTGCTGCATAAACTAAAAGAGATGTTCTGTCATGGCGTGGGTACCAATAAGGTTTATTCATATCATAGAGGACCAAATCTGCCTTTTGACCAACTTTAATTTCTCCTACATCAGAAAGCCCTAAAGCGAGAGCTCCTTGCCTTGTAGCGAGATTTAGAGCTTGTTTTGCCGGTATAACTAAAGGATCGCTTTGGTTGTTTTTATGCAGCATAGCCGTCAAACGTGCTTCTTCCAGCATATCAAGATTGTTGTTGCTGGAAGTCCCATCAGTTCCGAGACCAACAATAAGGCCGGCGGCAAGCATTTCCGGCACAGGGGCAATACCACTGGCAAGCTTTAGATTGCTTTGAGGATTATGAGCAACACGCACATTTTTAGCTGCCATTATCTTAATGTCATCAGGCGTAACATGAACGCAATGTGCTGCGAGGGTTCCCAGGTCAAACATACCAATGCTGTTCATTAGAGCAATTGGTGTCATGCCGTGTTCTCGCTCGCACTCGCCTACCTCATAGGCAGTTTCGCTTAAATGCATATGAATTTCAGCACCAAGTTTGCCAGCTTCATCTATAATTCGTTTTAAATAATTAACTGGGCAAGTGTACGGAGCGTGAGGTCCAAACATCACTTTGATGCGTCCATCAGCCTGCCCATGCCAGTTATTGTACAGATCAATGCTTTCTGAAATTTTTTCATCAGCATCCGGAACTAAGCCAATCATTCCACGCGAAAGTGAGGCCCTGATGCCAGTTTCCTGAACTGCTTCCGCTACCCTATCCATAAAGAAATACATATCGGCAAAAGTTGTGGTACCTGATTTAAGCATTTCAATTATGGCAAGTTTTGTGCCCCAATAAACATCGTCACCTGTAAGATTATCTTCTGCAGGCCAAATTTTATTTTGCAGCCAGTCCATTAGAATCATGTCATCTGCATAACTTCTTAAAAGAGTCATCGCTGCGTGAGTATGCGTGTTTACCATACCTGGTACAGCTATGAAGTTTTTACCATCAATGACATACGCATTTTCGTATCTACTAGGAATATCCTTGCCTATGAATGAAATGACTTGATCTTGGATGCCTATATTAAATATTTCATTATTTTGTTCTGATATTATTTCGACATTTTTAATCAAAATTGCTGACATTTCTTATTCCTCGCCTCCTTGTCTCTTGCTATAGTGTTCAGTATAAAAATTACGTAATAACTTTATATCGTTGGTGGGCAAAGGAAAGCTTTCGCCTACGGATGCTGTTATGCAATAAACGTGTGCGGACTTCTCCACTATTTCGGCGACAATCAATGCCTCATCAATGCTTTTTCCGCAGCTTACAGCGCCATGATTTGCCAATAATACGGCATTTGATGTGCCCATAGCCTCTACAGCATTTTCTGCTAACTCTTTTGTGCCGGCCAATGCGTAT
>CAYLRW010000104.1:0-3834 GCA_964386405.1 uncultured Acidaminococcales bacterium
GATTAATCATAAGATTGTCAAGAATATATTGTAATATTTAAATCAAATATCATCATACTCAGGCAACATCAGAAGCGGCCTGTTGGTATTAAGCGCCAGATTCTGGGCTGTACTGCCAAGCGGTAAACCCTTCACGAGGCCGGCACCGGTTTTGGCGATGACAATCATTGATGCATCTATTTCTATAGCAATGCGCTGCAGTTGTTTAGAAGGAGTGCCCTTTGCAATCCTGGCTGTACCACGCACGCCAAATATTTTCACTTCATCAGCAAGTTCATTAAGCTTCATCTCCGCCTTCTGCATCTGTTCACTCAAATCATCAGCATTACGGCTTTTTTCAATAACATGTACAAAAACTACTTCTTCAATGTGTTCTCTTAAATTGCGTATCACATTCAAGGCCGTCAAAGATTCCTTGGAAAAATCAGTAGGCACCAGAATGGTCTTGAGCAAAGGTTTGTGTTCATTCTTTTCCGCGTATATCTTATCAATAAAAAGTGGATATTTTGCCATTCTTGCTAGATCAAAGGTCGTGCTCCCGAGCAGCGTGCTGCGGATGAACCCCTTCCCATGCGATGCCAGAAGCGCCAAATCAACGTCCAGCTCTTCCGCAAGGCTGTTAATTTTTTCAATCGGTTCACCTGCAGGCATTACAATACTTACCTGTTCATAACCAGCCCTATGCAAATCCTCTTCGTAGTGCTTCACCTTGGCATGACTTTGTTTGTAGCTACTACTGTGGGGATCAGCGTCTTCGTCATCATCGAGGACGTGTACCAGCACTATTTCGGTTCCAGTGTCAGGACAAAGCTCGAATAAACAATCCGGCAGCTTGCCTGAGGCCGCTGAAAGATCCGTGGCCAGTAAAACTTTGTTAAAATTATTCATATACTTCCCACTCCCAAAAATATTTTCACGTTTTCCTGAGAAATAGTACTCCCAACTAATTTATCATAAGTTCGGCAAGAAATTAAAAACTCCTGCTTTATTTGGTTGACTTTACTACTTAATTGCCTTACAGTTTAATTAAAATTACTCTATGACAAAGGAGAGTCTCATGATTAGGCTGCGAAACATTATCCTGCTGCCGCTTATTTTGGTGGCAGCCTGGTTCCTTGTCACGAAATATGAACTTTTCAGTCCTTATCTTCTGCCTTCTCCGCAAAAAACTTTCACTGTTTTCTGGCAGCTTGTCCTTGATGGAACCATCGCCCGCCATTTATCCATAAGCCTGCTGAGAGTACTTGGCGGCTTTTTTTGTTCCTGCCTTGTTGCTTTGCCTTTGGGAATCCTTTGTGGCCGCAGTACGCGCTTTCATGACTTTTTCTGGCCCGTTTTGGAATTTTTACGTCATGTGCCGCCACTCGCTGCTATACCTCTCATTATTTTGTGGTTTGGCATCGACGAAGCTTCCAAGCTTATGGTAATTTTTCTCGCATCTTTTTTCCCGCTTTTTCTTAATACTTACGGCGGCATCCGAAATTGCGACAGCAAACTGCTGGAAGTAGGCACATCTCTGCATTTTACCGCTTGGCAAAAAGCCCGTTATATTCAATTGCCGGCTGCCATTCCCTCCATACTTGTCGGTTTGCAGCTCGCTTTGGGCTACAGTTGGCGCGCCCTTATCGGTGCGGAATTGATTGCTGCCTCCTCAGGTATCGGTTACATGATCTTGGATGCCGAACAAATGTCACGTCCCGATATCGTACTGGTCGGTATTTTCTGCATCGGTATTCTGGGAACCTTGATCAACCGCCTCTTTTTAAAGATGACCTGCAGTCTCTTGCCTTGGCAAAGAAAGGCAGGTAATGACTAATGACAATCAAAATAGAAGCTCTGACCAAAATCTACCATACGGCGGAAGCAAAAGTTACCGCACTGGCACCAACAACCTTGTCTTTTGCAGATTATAGTTTTACAACCATTGTCGGTAAAAGCGGCTGTGGCAAAACAACCCTGCTGCGTCTTTTAGCAGAATTAGAAGCGCCTACGGCCGGTGCAGTGTCTTTTGGCACCAAGAAACCGGAAATCGGTTTTGTTTTTCAGGAACCACGCCTGATGCCGTGGTTGACAGTCGCAGAAAATATTGCTTTTGCCACACACAAAGGCGGCATGTCCAAAGAAAAGCTGCCACAACTTCTTGAGATTCTCGGTTTATCTGCTTTTGCGGGGTCTTATCCGGCGGAACTCTCGGGCGGTATGGCGCAAAGAACTGCCTTGGGCAGAACATTATTGCAAAACCCTGATATCATCTTAATGGATGAACCATTCGGCGCGCTCGACTATTTCACCAGAAAAGGGCTGCAGGAAACTCTGCTTGACTTGTTTCGGCTGGAAAGAAAAACCATCATCTTTGTCACCCACGATGTGGAAGAAGCTATTCTGCTGGGTGAGCGTGTCCTGATTATGCAAAAAGGCAGGATTACAGGCGAGATACCTGTAAAACTTGCTTATCCCCGTGACCCGGCTGCCAGCGAAATATTATCCTTAAGAAGGCAAATTTTGGCGGGTCTTGAGTAAAAATTGTAAAGGTGGTAGATTAATCATGAAAAAATCCTTATTAATGACTGCAATTGCTTTTACGGTTTGTGCAACTCTTGCTTTAGCCGGCTGCGCTGACAAAAAGGCGCCGGAAGCAAAAAAAGCCGCAGCCCCAAGCTCCATAAAAATAACTTATGTAAAATCTCCGCTTAATATTCCGTCAATCGTCGATAAGAATAATCAGACTATCTCCAATTCTTTTGCCAAAACCAACACCAAGGTTTCCTTTCCGGATATCAACTCCGGTGCCAAACAGACAGAGGCTCTGGCAGCAGGCAGTCTTGACATCTGCAGCGCTTTAGGCGGCACTTCCGCAATTCTTGCCGCTTCCAACGGTGTTGATGTCAAAATTATCGGCATTTACAGCCGTGCACCAAAAGCTTTTAACATCATGGCCAAAGATCCTGCTATCAAAACGACCGCGGATTTAAAAGGCAAAAAGGTTGCCGGACCAAAAGGAACTATTCTGCACCAGATTTTAATCGCCGCCTTGGATAAAGAAGGCTATGCTGCAAGCGATGTTGAATTTCTCTCCATGGGCATACCGGAATCAGTCAATGCTATGATGACTGGCAGCGTCGATGTTGCCCTCGTCGCAGGTGCTGATGTTCTGCGTGCCGAAAAAGCAGGGGCACACATAGTAGCTAATGGTGAAAATCTCGTTGATGCCACGATCGTCATAGCCGTCAGCGGCAAATTCTTAGAGCAATACCCCGAAGCAGTCAAGCAATATCTGGCTGCGCACAAAGAAAATATAGCCTTTATGAACGCTAACAAAGCAAAGGCTTATGAATTCACCGCCAAAGAAACCGGACTTGACGCCAGCGACGTTGAGCTTATGGCCCCTTGGTATAATTTTGACCCAGCCATTACCGACAAAGATATCATCGAACTCGAAAAAACTCAGGACTTTCTCTTAAAAACAGGCATGCAAACCAACAAGATCGACATTAAGAAAATGATTGTCCGTCTCTAATTCATTTAGTAAAAATATTTACACAAAGCACGCGCAGAAAAAAAGCGCGTGCTTTTTTATTATTTTTACTTGACAGCAAACCTCACTTTGAGATATCATACGTTTCAACAACTTAATATCGACTTCTTATCCAGAGAGGCGGAGGGACTGGCCCTATGATGCCCGGCAACCACGGTTAAACCGTATGGTGCTAATTCCAGCAGACCAAAGCGTCTGAGAGATGAGAATGTGGTGCTTTTATAATTCAGCAGCCGTTCATCTCGAACGGCTGTTTTCTTTTGCACCGGCCGATTCCATACAGAAAAGGAGACGCTGCC
>CAYLRW010000105.1:0-3832 GCA_964386405.1 uncultured Acidaminococcales bacterium
GGTTCGGAATTTGTTAAAATGGTTCAGGTTGATTTGAAAGGAAGCCGGCCTCAAGTTAAAGATTTTGTTATAAGCGAACTGCCAGCAAATCTTAAAGCGAGCGGTTTGATTAACAACAAAGATGAGATGGCTTCATTTCTGCATGATTTAATTAATAGACATAATTTTTCTACTAAACATGCTGTCTTTAGTATTAACGGCAAGAATGCATTTGTACGCGAAATTACGATGCCTGTTATGTCAGACGAAGAATTGAAGCAAGCTGTGACATGGGATGCAGGGCAGTATGTACCATATGAAACTGACACTTATTATATGGATTTTGCTAAATTCGGTTCTTTGACTACGGATGGACAACAACCAATAGTTTTGGTAGCTGCACCGAAAGAAATAGTTGATAGCATTGTGGAAATTAGCGATATGTTAGGGCTGAAAATTCTGAAGATTGATATTGATGTTTTGTCAATCTGCCGTACATTGGGTAAAGGCTTCGAAGAGTTCATTTTATTAGATATTGGACTTGATTATTCGATGATGACTATTTTTCAAAACGGCGCGCCAGTTGCACAAAGAGCACTGCAACGCGGCTGGGGAAATTTTGTTAACACAGTTGCTGATGTAGTGGGCATTGATATCCGACAGACTGAAGCACTTATTACCACTAAAAACTTACTTTTAAATGCCGATGAAGAATTTAGAGAAGCTAGTCTGGTTTTAAAGGATGCAGTCAATAGTCTAATGCATGAATGTCGTTTGACAAGTGACTACTACACAACTAATAAACGAGAGGCTGTTTTTACACATCTTGTTTTGGCAGGGGCTGGTTCGGCAATTCCTGGATTGGCAGAATTTGTTGCAAAAGATAATGAAAACGAAGTAATTACACATGATATTTTGAAGGCAGTTGATTTTAATTCAAAATTTGAAAAAACAAAAGTCAAAGCAGCAGCACCAGTTTTAGCAGTCGCAGTAGGAGCAGCTCTTGGCGGAGGTGATTTTGATGATTAAAATTAATCTTTTGCCCGAAGAACGTCGTAGGTCGGAAGTACCTGTACATAAGTTTTTTCTTGCCGGTACTTATCTTGTGGCGGCTATTACATTTTTATTTTGGGCCTATAGCCTTTTTATGTTTAAATATACAGAAAGCAATTTACTTGATGCACAAAACCAGATTAGCTCATTGCATATCTGGCAGGAACGTTACGAGTTGAATCAAGTGCAAACTGCGGAAATTAACAAACGCAATAACATCATTCAGGAAAAGCTAAAAGAAAGGCTGGTTTGGAGCAGCTCGCTTGCAGAACTTGGTAATGTAACTCCCTATGGATGCTGGTTATTGAATGTTGCACAAGATAAAGCTAAAGTAAATGAAATTACAATTAAAGGCAAAGCGCTCAATATGGATAATATTCTTGAATTTATTAATCGGTTACAGAGAGATCCTACTATCGCATCAGTAGATTTGCTTGATACAAAACTTAGCAAGGCTGGTAATGCGGCTGGTGCAGCTTCCACAATCGATTTTTCCCTGAAAATAAATAAAAGCGAGGTAGGGAAAAAATGAGTGATTATTTAGCAAAAATATCAGCAAATACGCGATATTTTATTTTATTAATTTTAACATCATTTTTTGCTTTTTTGCTTTTTGTACAATTTATCATGCCATTAAGAGAAGATACGGCAAAAGTAGAAAATCAACTTTTGCAAGCTAATACAAGATTGGCAGCGATACAAACTTTTGCTGATCAAAATAAAGACTATGATGCTTTTTTAAAAATTCAAACACTAAAAGTTGAAGAAACGAAGAAAAAGCTGCCTGATACTGTCTCAATACCGGAATTGGTAGCGGAATATTCTAAATTAGCCATGGTTAACAATGTTGTGTTGGAAAGTCTGAAGCCGCCAGCAGAGATCAAACAAGATAAAGGTGCATTTGCCGTACCTCTAAAGATATCCTTAAGCGGTGATTATTTTAATTTGGTTGAATTTCTTCAGCAAATTGAAAAGGGAACTCGGTTCGCCTCCATTCAAAGTGTTGATTTTGCTTCAGATGGTAAGGGGTCTTTAAGGATGAATGCCGACTTTGTTGTCTACGCATTGAAAAACGCTAAGCAACAGTCCGCAACTGCTAAAATACCTGCTGTGCAAACATCACCAACAAAAGCTAACTAGACAAGATTGTATCTTGTCTAGTTTTTTTATGGCGTTGATAATATTTCTATGCAATTAAAATGATTAGAGGTATAATTTGCGTGTATGTACTATCAACAAAATTAAGGAGTGCCAGCTATGAATCTTCATGACAGAAGAATTAAAATTATTGCTGCAGTTTTGGCGGTTTTGATTCTAATTATTGGTGTACGCATTTTTATGAATGTTATGTCAGCTAAAGAAAAGGCTGAAAAAGCAAAGCAGGGAAAAGTTGTTACAATAGCTACGGAACTTGCTAAAAAGGGGACAATATATCCGGTTCTTTCTTTTGCTGGCAATCTTGATCCTGTGTGGCAGGCAAAAATAGCTCCTAAGTTGGCTGGAAGAATTCAAAACATACTTGTTAATGAGGGCGATTATGTTGAAAGCGGAAGAATTCTGGCCATTCTCGAAAGCAGTGAAATTTCAGCAACGACCAGCGCACTGCGTGGCAGTGTTTATGATGCCAAAGCCAGTTTTGAACAGGCGGAAACAACATTAGCGCGCAATCAGAGACTATTTGACCAAGGTGCCGTTTCACAGCAGGAACTCGATAATGCTCGTTTTGCCCGTGATATAGCAGCTGGTAAGCTCGCAAATGCGGAGGGTTCTTATGACAATTCTAATGCTAAAATGGATGGTACTAACGTAAAGGCTCCTCATGCGGGTTACATAGTAAAACGATATTATCAGGAAGGCTATTATGCGAATATTGGAGATGCACTTTTTAATCTTGCAGATATCAGTACTTTACTGGTTAAAATTAATATACCAGAAGGACAGATTAGCTCTGTCAACGTGGGCAGCTTAGCAGAAATAGAAATACCATCCATGCCAGGTAAAAAGTTTACCGGAGAGGTAACAAAGATTGCCGCAGTAGCTGATGCGCCGGAACGAACTTTTGCAGCTGAAGTATCCATACCGAATAATGACGAAGTTTTAAAGGGAGGCATTTATGCAAATGTTTCAATTAAAGCTCAACCAAAAGAAAATGCTCTTATTGTGCCGCAGAGTGCTATAGTTATGCGTGAGGATCAAAGAACAGTGTTTGTCGTGGATAAGGACAACTTTGTTCAGCGTAAAGTTTTGACAACTGGTTATATTGGTGATGGAATTGTAGAAGTTTTAGGCGGTTTGGATGAAAATGAACGAGTAGTAACTGGTGGGCAAAATAAGATTCGCGAAGGCAGTAAGGTCAAATTTAGTGAGGATGGTAGTGGAAAATGATTAGGACATTTATTCACAGGCCAGTCTTTACTACGATGTTTGTAATGCTGCTTGTAGTATTCGGTATCAAGGCCTATCCAAGCCTGGGTGTGGACCTTTATCCTGAGGTAGACTATCCATTGGTAAGTGTTACAGTTACCTATGAAGGGGCTGCTCCGGAAGAAATGGAAACTTTGATTACCAAGCCTATTGAAAACAGAGTAAGTCAGGTTTCCGGTATTAAAACGATTTCCTCCAGCATACGCGAAGGCTATTCGCAAACTGTTTTGGAATTTGAGCTAGGTATTGATCCGAAAGAAAAGGCAAGTGAGGTTCGTGAGAAAGTTGCTTCTGTCCGCGGCAGGCTTCCTGATGATATTGACGAACCAATTGTCCAAAGGGTAGATTTAGCAGCACAATCAATTGTCAATTTTGT
>CAYLRW010000106.1:0-2168 GCA_964386405.1 uncultured Acidaminococcales bacterium
TATTGGTGCGATCAATAAGAGCCTGCCAGGCGGCCAGAGAAACGAGCGGCAAAGCGGCAGCTTCTGCCATGCTTAATGACTGCGGTTTAAGAGCAAGCAAGCTGGCATCAGCCAACATATAGTCAGCCAAAGCTCCGCCCGCGGTACCTTTAGTTCCGCCCGCTAGTCCAAAAACTTCATCGCCTGCGCGAAAACGTGAAACGCCCTCTCCTACAGCGACGATGATACCTGCCACATCGCCATGAAGCACAGCCGGTAAAGCAGGCGCCATTCCGGGCGCCTCTCCGCTGCGAATCCGGCAGTCCACGGGATTAACACTCGTTGCTTTAACATCTATCAGTACATGTCCTGGAATAACTTGAGGTATCGGCAATTCACGCTCTTTGAAAACTGAACTATCTCCAAAATTATCAATGACAATTGCTTTCATTACTTGCACCCCTTTCAATCTTTGCAGTTATCCATCAACGCTTGCTTCTGTATTCGCCTTAAGTGTAACAAATTATTCTGTTCCTTTCAAATAATCATTGCTGCAGGCTGAATAAGCAGAAAAAAGACCGGTTGTCACAGATTATCACCTGTTTAAACCAGTCCTTCGCCCCTCATAATGCTCTATCTTTTTTCTGTTTACCTGCTTGATTACATTCTTCTAAAATATCATTAATATAAGCAAGCTATTTGTAATGTTGTGAGTATACCACATTCAAGATTAGCAAACAATATTTAAACGCAAAGTATACAAAATACTTTTAGTATGCTAAATGGTAAAAGCGGAAATTTATTTGCTTAGTTACAGGAACTGCATGTTATAATATTCATGTATTGCGTTTGCAAAATATCTTAATTTGAGGTAATGATGAATTATTTACTTTTATTTGCAATCTTTCTTTGGCTTTGGCTTTGCGTAGTCTGTATCAAAATCTGCTATCGTGTCATCCGTTACCGTGACACCGGCACCAGCAAACAGTGGTCATTGGTTATAGCTCTTGCTGTTGGTTCTTTAATAGCTCTTAAATATGCTGCAGAAAGTATCGTAAACAAATAGGCCCGAAAAAATTTTATGCTATAATACTGATATACTTATTAGTGATATTTGGAGGTTTTGACATTGATAAAATGCCCGAATTGTAATACCGAATTTGAAGAGACAAACGGCAAATGCCCGAATTGCGAGTACCAGCTTGTTGCTGAAACGGATAAAAAAAATACTGAAAATCCTGTAGCCGCTGAAGTAGTTACGCCTTCAACGCCAACGCAAGCAGCTGAAATTGTTGAACCTGAAAATCTAAGTTTCTTTTCCATTAGCGGCCGTATCGGCAGAAAAGCTTTTAACATGCGTTGGATTCCCTTGGCATTTCTCAACTTTGCCCTGTCATGTTTAACATTATTTAGTCCAAATACTGCTTCAAAAATATCTCTCTATATGATAATAGTTCCTCTGACTATTTACGCGCTTACCTTTGTAGTGAGGCGTCTGCGGGACATCGGTCTCACAAAATGGAAAATCATTGCTGTTATAATTATTACCTTGATCCCACAAACCAACCTGATAATTGCCTTATTGAATTTAATTATTTATGGTTATTTAATATTCAAAAAAGGCAAATACGAAACCATAGCTTAACCATTTCCGAAACCCCGTTGTCAGAAAAACGACGGGGTTTCTTTTTTTATCTGCGGAGGCTGCTTGCTGCAAGAATGGTTCTTCCGCTCTAACTCCGCCGACAATCTGCTTAATATGGTAAAATGTATGAAAATAAAGCTTTTAAATATAGCAATGAAAGAGGATACTATGCGAATAATTATTGATGCAGATGCCTGCCCCAAACAGGTTTTAAAAATCTGTCAGGATATAGCGGCAAAATATAAGCTTGATGTTTATACCATATCCAGCTTTGACCATAACATTGACAATAGCCAACACTTTAGCGTAGATACCAATGCACAGGAAGCTGATTTAAAAATATTTAACATGACAAGCCCTGGCGACGTAGTTGTCACTCAGGATTGGGGTCTTGCAGCACTTATCATCAGTAAAAATGCCTATTGTCTGAGTCCCATAGGTATCGAATACAAAAGCGACAAGATGGATTTTCTTTTAGAAGAGCGTGAGGCTAAGGCCAAATTACGCCGCGGCGGCGGTCGGACAAAAGGTCCGAAGAAAAGAA
>CAYLRW010000106.1:2268-3820 GCA_964386405.1 uncultured Acidaminococcales bacterium
AAAACTGACGCTTTTATCCTAGACAGATTTGCTGTATTCTTATCGCATAGTGTACTGTAAAAACAATAAACTTTTGGAGGAATATAACATGACAGATCGTGCAGAACTAAATAGGAATTTAGCGCAAATGTTAAAAGGCGGCGTTATTATGGATGTCACCAATGCAGAGGAAGCAAGGATTGCTGAAGAAGCTGGCGCAGTAGCCGTTATGGCTTTGGAGCGCGTTCCTTCTGATATCCGCAAAGAAGGCGGCGTAGCACGCATGAGCGATCCGAAAATGATCAAAGAAATCAAAGCAGCCGTCAGTATCCCAGTGATGGCCAAAGTCAGAATCGGTCATATTGTTGAGGCAGAAATCCTGCAAGAACTTGGCATTGACTACATTGATGAAAGCGAAGTTCTTACACCAGCTGATGACATGTATCATCTGGACAAACACCAATTCAAAATTCCTTTCGTCTGCGGCGCCCGCAACTTGGGCGAAGCCCTGCGCCGTATTGGTGAAGGTGCTGCGATGATGCGTACCAAAGGCGAAGCCGGAACCGGCAACGTAGTTGAAGCCGTACGTCATATGCGGACCATCATGTCGCAAATCCGTCAATTATCCAATATGCCTGGCGAAGAACTGATGACTTTCGCTAAAGATAACGGTGCTCCTTACGAGTTAGTCGTGGAAGTAGCAAAAAATGGCAAACTGCCTGTTGTAAATTTCTCTGCCGGTGGCATCGCCACTCCGGCTGACGCAGCTCTGATGATGAAACTCGGCAGTGAAGGGGTTTTCGTTGGTTCTGGTATTTTCCGCAGTGCTAATCCTGCCAAACGCGCCCGTGCCATCGTCATGGCAACAACTTACTACAACGACCCAAAGGTAGTAGCTGAAGTATCCGAAGATTTAGGCGAAGCAATGCCTGGCATAGAAATTGCGACCATCTCGGAAGCCCAAACCTTCGCCAAAAGAGGCTGGTAATCATGGAAAAGGTTGGCGTCTTAGCCTTACAAGGTTCCTTTGCCGAACATCTTGCCATTTTGCGCAGGATACCCGGAATCAAACCGCTGGAAGTTAAAACTATTGCCCAACTGGAAGCAGTGGACAGACTAATTATACCTGGCGGTGAAAGCACAGCCATCGGTAAATTGCTCAGAAAAACCGGCATGCTCCCTGTCTTGCAAAAGCGTATTGAAGAAGGTTTAGCTGTCTGGGGCACCTGTGCCGGACTAATCCTGCTGGCCAAAGAAATTGTCGGTGAAGAACCCTATTTGGCTGCCATGGATATCAAAGTGCGGCGCAATGCCTATGGCGGACAGTTGGACAGCTTCCGTGCTGAACAAACCATACCTGCCATCAGTGCCAAACCAATTCCCCTCGTCTTCATCCGCGCCCCCTGGATCGAAACTGTTGGTCCGGAAGTCGAAGTTCTTGCTGAACGCGAAGGCAGAATCATTGCCGCCAGACAAGGCCGTCTGTTTGCCACTAGTTTTCATCCAGAACTGACACAAGATACAAGCGTTTACGAATATTTTTTGCAGATGTAAATAATAAAAGCTGGACCTT
>CAYLRW010000107.1:0-3743 GCA_964386405.1 uncultured Acidaminococcales bacterium
ATAGATAATGTAATTAGCACTCGAATTAACGGAGTGCTAACAAATAAAAGATTATAAAATTATATAAGGTATTGAAAGGGGATTGTAAGAATGTTAAAACCATTAGCAGATCACATTATTGTCGAAGCAATCGTGAAAGAAGAAAAAACTTCCAGCGGTATCTACCTGCCTGATACAGCAGCAAAAGAAAAACCACAAACAGGTAAAGTAATTGCCGTAGGTAAAGGTAAAGTTTTGGAAAACGGTACCCGTGTAGAACCAGAAGTAAAAGTTGGCGAAGTTGTTGTTTTCGCGAAATACTCCGGCACTGAGGTAAAAGTAGACGAAAAAGAGTATTTGATCCTCAGCGAACGTGATATTCTTGCAGTACTTGACTAAGACAAACTAATTACTATTAATTTTCATAAAGAAATTAAGGAGATGTGGAATAATGGCTAAACAAGTATTATTTAATGAAGAAGCACGTCGTGCTCTTGAACGCGGCGTTAACGCATTGGCTGATGCAGTAAAAGTAACATTGGGACCTAAAGGCCGCAATGTCGTATTGGAGAAGAAATTCGGTGCTCCTACTATTACTAATGACGGTGTAACAATTGCCCGCGATATTGATCTCGAAGACGCTTTTGAAAACATGGGCGCTCAATTGGTTAAAGAAGTTGCTACCAAAACTAATGACGTAGCTGGTGATGGTACTACTACAGCAACCGTTCTGGCACAAGCAATGGTTCGTGAAGGTATGAAAAACGTTGCTGCCGGCGCTAACCCGATGGTAATCAAAAAAGGTATCAAAGCTGCAGTCGATGTTCTTGTCGAAGAACTGAAAACAGTTTCCAAGAAAGTACAAACTAAGAGCGCAAAAGCTCAGGTTGCTTCAATCTCCGCTGGCGATGAAGAAATCGGTGGCTTGATTGCAGATGCTATGGAAAAAGTCGGTGATGACGGCGTTATCACTGTTGAAGAATCCAAAACTATGGAAACCTGCCTGGAAACTGTAGAAGGTATGCAATTTGACCGCGGCTACATTTCTCCTTACATGGTGACCGATCCTGATAAAATGGAAGCTGTTCTCAGCAACCCATACGTATTCATTACTGACCGCAAAATTACAATGATTCAAGACATTATGCCTGTCCTCGAAAAAGTTGTTCAACAAGGCCGTGAGCTCCTGATCATCGCTGAAGATATCGAAGGCGAAGCTCTTGCAACTCTTGTTGTTAACAGACTCCGTGGCACCTTCAAAGCTGTTGCTGTTAAAGCTCCTGGCTTCGGTGACCGCCGTAAAGCAATGCTCCAGGATATCGCTATTCTGACCGGCGCAGCTGTTATCAGTGAAGAAGTTGGCCGCAAGCTCGACAGCGCAACTGTTGCTGACCTTGGTTCCGCAAGTCAAGTTCGCGTAACTAAAGACCTTACTACTATCGTTGACGGCGCTGGCAAAAAAGAAGACATCGCTGCCCGCGTTGCTCAAATCCGTGCACAAATTCCAGAAACTACTTCCGATTTCGATAAAGAAAAACTGCAAGAACGTCTGGCTAAACTCGCTGGCGGCGTAGCAGTAATCAAAGTTGGCGCAGCTACTGAAGTTGAATTGAAAGACAAGAAACTCCGTATTGAAGATGCACTGAATGCTACCCGTGCAGCAGTTGCTGAAGGTATCGTTGCCGGCGGTGGTGTTGCCCTTCTCCAAGTACAAGCAGCTTTGAACAAAATTCAAGCAACCGGCGATGAAAAAACCGGTGTGGAAATTGTTAAACGCGCAATTGAAGAACCAGTTCGCCAAATCGCTTTCAACGCAGGTCTCGAAGGTGCAGTTATCGTTGACACCATTAAACGTTCTGAAAGCGGTATCGGCTTCAACGCTTTGACGGAAGAATATGTTGACATGATTGCTGCCGGCATTGTTGACCCGACAAAAGTTACCCGTAGTGCACTGCAAAATGCAGCCAGCATTGCATCAATGATTCTGACCACTGAAACCTTAGTTGCAGATAAACCTGCCAAAGAAGGAGCTGCTCCTATGGGCGGCGGTATGCCAATGGGCGGAATGCCTGGTATGATGTAATATCAAGCCATTACTTGAATCTCGCGGCGCTAATAACGTCGCGAGATTTTTTTTACCTATCAATTGTAATTTTGCTGCTTTTATGTTACTATTCTTGAATAATAGTAAAAAATGTTACGGAGGCTCTGCAAAAAAATGAAAAAAATGCAACACGAACTTATACTGGTTATTGACTTCGGCGGCCAATATAATCAATTGATTGCCAGAAGAGTTAGAGAATGCGGAGTTTACTGCGAGATTGTTCCTTATACCTATACGCTTGAACAAATCAAGGCGAAAAATCCTAAAGGTATAATTTTTACGGGTGGACCGAACAGCGTATATGCTGAAGAAACTCCAAAAGTTGATGCCGGTGTCTTCGAGCTGGGCGTACCGGTTCTGGGCATTTGCTACGGACACCAATTCATGGCACATACTTTGGGTGGACATGTTGAAAGTGCTGGTATCAGCGAATTTGGCAAGACTTCTGTGGAATTACAGAATGATTGTTCCCTGTTTAAAGGTGTAGAAGGCAAGAATATTTGCTGGATGAGTCATAATGATTATGTTTCTGAAGTACCGGAAGGCTTCCAGACTTATGCCATGACCAGCGAATGTCCTGTCGCGGCGATGATTAATGATGAGCGCAAGTTGTATGGCGTTCAATTCCATCCGGAAGTTGAACATACTCCTTTCGGCCGCAAGATGCTTGCAAATTTCTTGTTCGAAATTTGCGGTGTTAAAGGCGACTGGACAATGGCTTCCTTTGCTAAAACCAAGGTTGAAGAAATCAAAGCTCTTGTCGGCGAAGGCAAAGTATTGTGCGCACTGTCCGGCGGCGTTGATTCTTCTGTAGCTGCTGTTCTTGTGCACAAAGCAATTGGCAAACAACTGACCTGCGTCTTTGTTGATCATGGTCTTTTGCGCAAAGATGAAGGCGATACCGTTGAGCAAGTCTTCAGAGAAAAATTCGATATGAACCTGATCCGCGTTAATGCGAAAGACCGCTTCATGGCGAAATTGGCAGGCGTTTCCGATCCTGAAAGAAAACGCAAAATTATCGGCGAAGAATTCATTCGCGTCTTTGAAGAAGAATCCAATAAATTAGGTAAAGTTGATTACCTGGTACAAGGCACAATCTATCCAGACGTTGTTGAAAGCGGCACCGGTACTTCTGCTACCATTAAGAGCCATCATAACGTAGGCGGACTTCCTGAAGATATGGATCTGAAGTTGATTGAACCGTTGCGCGAATTGTTTAAAGACGAAGTACGCGCTGTCGGTGAAGAACTTGGCATTCCATCCGAGCTCGTTTGGCGCCAACCGTTCCCAGGCCCTGGTCTTGCGATTCGTGTTCTCGGCGAAGTTACCGAAGAGAAACTCGAAATTACCAGAGAAGCCGACGCTATTTTCCGTGAGGAAATTGCGAAAGCCGGTTTGGAAAGGAAAATCTGGCAATACTTTGCCTGCCTTCCTAATATCCGTTCTGTAGGTGTTATGGGTGATGGCCGTACTTACAATCATGCGATTGCACTGAGAGCTGTTACCAGCTCCGACGGCATGACTTCTGATTGGGCACATATCCCGTTCAGCGTACTTGACGATATTTCCAGAAGAATCGTTAATGAAGTACCGGGCGTTAACCGCATTGTGTATGATATAACCTCCAAACCACCAGCAACTATTGAGTGGGAATAAATAA
>CAYLRW010000108.1:0-3630 GCA_964386405.1 uncultured Acidaminococcales bacterium
TGTAGGCTCAGTCAACACGACCTGATCTGATGCAAAAGTATTCCAAATAGCGGCGTCAGCTTCTGTATATATTTGGCCCGGTGGCGAATATTCGGTCGACTCCGGAGATTCTGAATCCAGCAAAATAACAATATTGCCGTTGCGTTCACCGAGTAAATAAGCAAAATTAATCGGGTTTTTCAGCGCAGCCAGCCTCGTCAGGCTACGTTTAAGTTGAAAATATTCAGGCTTTGCCAAATCATCAGCGCTAGCAGACAATTTGGCTATATCTTCAGGATAAACAACAGTTTCTAACGACTTCACCAACATGATAGCTTCAGATGCTGCTTCATTTTGATATCTGTTCCAAGCAAAAAACAGATAAAATGCACTTAAGGCAAACATAATCACGATAGAAGTAATTTTGAAAATTCTGGCATGCTTACTTTTTGCGACACATGGTGCAAAAACTTCTTCGGTCTTTATGTTGCGGCCGTCTAACTTCTGACTCATTTTTCAGCCTCCCTAAGACAAATTTTCTATTTTTCGTTATCACAAATATATCAATCTTTAACCAACATCGTCTTAATGATAAACATTTTTTAAAAATCCGCTCGAAAATCTTTTTTTATTTTAGCAATATATTGTTTAATATTCTTCATTTTTACTTACATTCCTGCCATTATCTCTTTATGTCCCTTAGTTATCCAAAACTTATATCTTGCTTACATGTCTTTGCTGTACATAGTACTTCAAAAAATAAGAACCGCCGCTGTAAAAGCCGACGGTTCCTTTATTATTCACATTGAAATCCACATAACGAGGTTTAAGACAGCAAGCCGTTCAAGCCTCGGCGTCTTTTGCAGCCTGCAAAAGTTTCTCCACCTTCGCGACCTTAGACTGCATCATCTTTGTATAACCAGGTCGAATATCAGCCTTCAAGACAATTTCCGTTCTTATGCCCTGCTCAGCTAAGACAAAAGCTGCCTGCTTGACAACAGCCATCACTTCATCCCATTCTCCCTCAATTTCCGTAAACATCGACGAAGTACTATTAGGCAGTCCTGATTCTCTAATTACCTTGACGACCTTTGCCACCGCTTCAGACATTTCATCGCCAGTGCCACAAGGAGCAATTGCCACTGCTACTAATGTATTCATCCCTTCAGACCTCCTCAAGCGTAAATTCGTTGTCAGCAATTTCAACACCTGACGCCTTATATAATTCATCAATAAACACTGTCTGGAAGCTTCCAGGGCCTTCCACTTTGCTTTCAGCACGTTTGCCGGCCAGATTAAATACAGCTGTTCCTGCAAGAGCTGCCACAAATGGTGCAGCTACTGCACTATAAACAGCCATAACGCCACCTAAAGCACAGCCTGCCCCTGTTATCCGAGTCATCAGGTAAGAGCCGCCGGTAGAAAAAGCAACTTGACTGCCATCAGTAATCAAATCTATTTGCCCAGATACCGCCACAGCGCCATTTGTCCAACGCGCCAACGAAATTGCTGCTGGTATTGCACTCCGCACTTCATCAGTCGTATCAACGCCACGCACTTTTGAAAGTTCTGTGCCGCCTTCTAATTCCCATAACCCTGCTAGAGCAATTATTTCCGAAGCATTGCCACGAATTATTGAAGGTTTGTATTTTTTGAAAGTCTGTAATAGTTGCGTTCTCATTTCACCGATTCCTACGGCAACAGGATCCAATACCCAGGCTTTTTTGTTGTCATAAAGCGTCTTTGCCATAAGTGGCAGGCTTTTTTCGTATATCGGCAGAAGTGTTCCAACATTTATATAGGACGCTCCACCCGCTTGGGCGAGAAATACACCTTCGTCAGGCAAATATACCATTGCGGCTGATCCGCCAACCGCTAGCTGTGCATTAGCTACAAAATTTATGGTTACCGAATTAGTAATCGAGCCTGCCATAGGATTAGTTTGTTTTACTTCTTCGACGGCTTTGATTATTTGCTTTTTAATGTCACTATTTGGAATCACTCTTCATCTCTCCTGCGTCCAATTTGTTTCTTATTATACTAAATCCTAGAGATTATATAAGCAATAGTCTCTCAATTTAAATCAGCAAAAATTTCAGTTTTTAGCTCACAGCTCTTTCATGTTTTTTATGCCACCAAACGCCAATATAAATAAGTATGGCCAGGGCTGCCGCCGTTGTCAAATGCATAATATTTTCCTGTTTGGTCATGACATCATAAAGCAGCACAACCTCAATAGTTGTTGACGGGAGCTTGCCAATCAGATTAGCCAATGTATAATCGCGTGCACTTATTTTGCTTATCGCGCCCAAAGCAGTTATCAGCCCGGAGGGAATATAAGGAATTGCACGCGCTATCAACATTATTTGGAATCCTTTATTGCCACTTAATTGGTCGATTTTTTTTAAGTTCTGACTTTTGTCAATAAACTTTTCCGCCGATGAGCGTAAGATTGTCCTCATTAAGTAAAAACTCAAAATGACACCTATTGTTTCGGCAAGCCAGGAAAGAATAATTCCCGGTACTAACCCAAACAGCATCGCATTCGCGGTAGAAAAGAAAATGGCAGGCAAAAAGCCAAGCGCATTAACCAATACCCCCAGAAAAAAGCTGAAAATTACTGACCAGATACCAAACGAATCGATATAAGCTATCGTTTCATGCATGTCTCTGGAAAGCAGAATATGCCAAAGATCGGAAAAGAACATCGGTTTGAGCAGATAAATGCACATAACCAGTCCGATAAACAAGAGTCCTCCAATTATATTAACTATGCAGTCTGCATCTAATTGTTTCATAAAAACCTCCATAACTTGGTGTATACATTACTTATGACTTTATTATTATAGCTCCAATTTGCGACAAAAAAGGACTAAATGTGTGAAAAGAGTATGAAATATACCCTTTTTTCACCCTTTTAGTCCTTGTATGCAAAAATACATCAAGTTATCTATTAAAATATCCTTAGTTGATAATTTTATACTTGCAAACAGCGTTATTTATTTGGTTTGAGGTCAACTTAAGCATTTCCTGACCATAATTAAGGAATAAGCCAGCAGTTGAACGTTGTGCCAAAGGCAGCAGTTTACTAGTCACCTTGTCATAAAAAATTTCATCACCTTCATAACATACCCAATCAAAAAAGTCGGCCGATATCTCTGCATTTTTTATTGAGAGCAGAGCTGGAGCTTCTCCTTCCCTGTATAACCCATCTCTGGTCACCGCATAGTCCTGACAGCGAGACTGTGCCCATAACTCATAAGCCTTATGCCCGTTCAAAAGTTTTGCTCTTGCATGATGCGGTACACACAAATCTTGCAGAAGATGCGCTGCAGCACCAAGGTAAAAAATGCTTTTCTTAATATCATATTGCCTTAAATACTGCAAAGAATGCTGATAGTACATTTCAAAAGTATCAACCGCATTGTTAAAATTCCATAGTCCCCTGCGAGTGGAAGGTTCGAAATAATGATTGATGTTCTTCCAATCCTTATCTGCCCAATAAACCCCTAGATTAAGATCAACTTCAAACGGTGCCAGAAGTTCAGCGTATTTTTCCAGTCCATCATTTTTCAAGATAATAAGTGCCTGTCTATTACAAACCTCATGCGTAAAACCAGGCTTATCCAATACTTTCTGCAAAGGAGACAC
>CAYLRW010000109.1:0-3525 GCA_964386405.1 uncultured Acidaminococcales bacterium
TAATATTATTGCGGACGACATTATAAAGTAAAACAGCTATTACAACAGATGGTATGGCGCTTGCAGCCATCGAGACAGCACAGTTTATTGAAGAAATCTCAGCAATCTGTGGTGCATAGCCTAAGATATATACCTTAAAAGCATAGCGAATAAGAGGTTCCGTAGCTACATTTACCAGACAACTGCCAATGGAGGCAATGAGAGTAGCCGTATAGATTTTCTTTTGATCTGTAAGTTCATTAAGATGCATAATGTTGTGAGCAAAGAAACTGGCAGATAAGCCGATTAGCAGTTTAGATAGGAAGGTCGGTGGTGCTGAAGTCATATAGCCAGCGAGAATATCAGCCAGAGTCAAGCCGACTGCGCCTGTCAGAGCGCCGTATTTGCCGCCTAAAAGCAAGGCGGAAAGAATTATGAAAGCATGGCCGATATAAATTTTTCCAGTCATACCGCCGCCCATTGGTATTTCTATGCGTAAATAGGCAAAGCAGACGAATGCCATAGCCGCGAACATAGACGCCAAAGTCAGTTTTCGTAGATTTTTACCATCAATCATTGTTTGCGTACCTCGATTTTTTAGATTAAACCAAGTCTAACGCAAAACTGCTAGGTAAAAAACATCCAGTTCTATAAAAAAATAAAGGGACAGTTTAAAGAAAACAAAAAAACCCGCTCCAACGAGCAGGTTTATATTGTTGCTATTCCATTGCATTTACACGTTTAGCAAGTCTGGATTTCTTGCGGGCTGCTGCGTTCTTATGAATAATACCTTTACGGGCAGCTTTATCAAGTAAACCGGTTGCATTAACGAAAGTTGCTTGTGCTACTTCTTTAGAACCAGTTTCAGCTACAGCAACCACTTTGCGGGAAGCATTGCGGAGAGCAGCTTTAACAGGTGCGTTTTTTGCACGACGTTCTGCATCGGTTTTTACGCTACGGATAGAAGATTTAATATTTGGCAATGAATTCACCTCCTAAAAATTACTTTACCAATGAATTTTATCACGATAGATGATTTTTGGCAAGACCTTTGTTAAAAGCAATTTGCTTAAACATATTTTATTCAGCTCTTTTTAAGAAGCTGGCGGTTATCTTGCTAGAAAAGCTTACAGAATGTTATAATCATAGGTACGAATATAATATCAAATAATTATATATTTAGCTACTAAGAAAGACTGAGGTAAAAGAATGTCGCAGGAATTAATTAGAAATTTTTCAATCATTGCCCATATTGATCATGGTAAATCAACTCTCGCAGACCGTCTTATTGAGAGCACTGGAACATTATCAAAACGTGAAATGGAAGAACAAGTGCTGGACCAGTTGGACCTGGAACGTGAAAGAGGCATTACGATTAAAGCACAGGCTGTACGTATTTCCTATGAAGCAAAAGATGGGAAAACTTATATGCTTAATTTAATCGATACCCCTGGACATGTTGACTTTACATATGAAGTGTCACGTGCCTTGGCTGCTTGTGAGGGTGCGTTGCTTGTTGTTGATGCCAGTCAGGGAATTGAGGCACAAACGCTGGCCAATGTTTATTTGGCACTTGAGCATGACCTGGAGATAATTCCTGTCATTAATAAAATTGATCTTCCCAGTGCCGAGCCGGAAAAAGTCAAGAAAGAGATTGAAGAAGTTATTGGTATTGATGCGTCAGAAGCAGTGCTTACCAGTGCCAAAACCGGCTTTGGGATAGAAGAAGTACTGGAAGAAATTGTCAAAAAAGTGCCGCCTCCGCAAGGTGACGAGAAAAAACCGCTGAAAGCACTGGTTTTCGATTCGAAATTTGATGCTTACAAAGGCGTTGTTTTATATATTCGTGTCGTTGATGGCCAGATCCGCAAGGGTATGAGTATCAAAATGATGGCTACCGGTAAGGTTTTTGAGGTAACGGAAGTTGGTGTATTCAAACCTGACTTGGTTAACGTTGACGTCTTGGAAGTCGGCCAGGTTGGTTTTTTTGCTGCTGCAATCAAGAATGTTAAGGATGCACGTGTAGGTGATACTGTTACTGACAGTAGAAATCCAGCTAGTGCGCCTTTGCCAGGTTATCGCAAGGCAACGCCAATGGTCTTCTGCGGCTTATACCCGGTTGAAAATTCGGATTATGATAATTTGCGCGACGCTTTGGAGAAATTACAGCTAAACGATGCTTCCTTGGTTTTTGAGCCGGAAACTTCACTCGCTCTCGGCTTCGGTTTTCGTTGCGGCTTCCTGGGACTTCTGCATATGGATGTCATCAAAGAAAGACTCGAGAGAGAGTACGGACTTACTCTTATCACCACGGCACCAAACGTTATTTATCAGGTGTTCCTTACAGATGGCAATGTTGAAATGATTGACAATCCGGCACTTTTCCCGGATCCAACAGTCATAGACCATGTTGAGGAACCTTATGTAAGGGCAACCATCATTGCTCCAAAGGAATATGTTGGTCAGGTTATGGAACTCTCACAGGAAAAACGCGGCGAGTATGAGAACATGACGTATGTTGATGAGAACCGTGTCATGATCCACTATTCTTTGCCACTCAGCGAAATCATTTATGATTATTTTGACCGTTTGAAATCAGCTACCAGAGGCTATGCTTCCCTTGACTATGAACTTCACGGCTATCGCCCTTCCAGTCTGGTGAAAGTAGATATTCTTCTTAATGGCGAAGCAGTTGATGCCTTGTCAGCAATTGTGCATCGGGAAAGCGCACAAAGAAGAGGCCGTCAGCTTGTCGAGAAATTAAGAGGACTGATTCCCCGCCAAATGTTTGAAATTCCTGTGCAGGCAGCTATAGGCAATAAAGTAATCGCCCGCGAAACAGTACGAGCTATGCGTAAAGACGTTTTAGCAAAGTGTTACGGCGGTGATATTTCGCGTAAGCGTAAACTGCTGGAAAAACAAAAAGAAGGTAAAAAGCGGATGAAGCAGGTTGGCAGTGTTGAATTGCCGCAAGAAGCCTTTATGGCAATTTTGAAAATGGATTGATTAAAATGCGTAAACAGTGGGAACAAATTCAGGGGATATACATACATATCCCCTTTTGTATGCAAAAATGCTTATATTGTGATTTCGCTTCTTTCGCTGGCAAGAGCGGACTGATGCACCAATATGCGTTGGCTTTGGCGAGCGAAATTAGGCGCAGAGCAGGCGAAATGCCGGTTGGGGAGCGGGCTACTATCTACTTTGGCGGTGGCACTCCTTCACTATTGCCTATTGATGATTTAAATATAATAATCAAATCTCTCAAAGAAACAAAGTTGTGGTGCGAACCGGCAGAAATAACCATGGAAATGAATCCGGGAACAGTAGATTTTGCCAAACTTCGCCAGTATCGTGAAATGGGCATTGATAGGGTTAGTTTCGGTGTTCAGAGCTTGAATGATAAGGAATTGAAAACAATTGGTCGGCTGCATACCGCCAGTGAAGCCTTGCAGGCCATCGAACAGGCTTACAAGGCTGGCTTTGAGCGGATTAGCGCTGACCTTATCTTTGGCTTGCCAACGCAAACGCTGGCTACATTTAAAG
>CAYLRW010000110.1:0-3463 GCA_964386405.1 uncultured Acidaminococcales bacterium
GGAACAGAAGTAAAACCTTTCACAGCGCAAGCTTATCATAACGGTAAATTCGTGGAAATTACCGAGGCCAATTTCAAGGGAAAATGGAGCGTTCTCTGCTTTTATCCAGCGGATTTCACCTTTGTATGTCCTACTGAATTGGAAGACCTGCAAAATCAATATGCAGCCCTGCAAGAACTTGGGGTAGAAGTATATTCAGTATCTACAGATACTCACTTCACTCACAAAGCATGGCACGACACCTCAGAAGCTATCAAAAAAATTACCTACTTCATGATTGGCGACCCTTCTCACGTCCTTTCAAGAAATTTTGAAGTGCTGATTGAAGATAAGGGTTTGGCAGACCGTGGCACCTTTATCATCGACCCAGACGGTGTCGTTCAGGCCTTGGAAATCAATGCCGGTGGTATCGGTCGTGACGCAAGTGCTCTCTTCAACAAAATCAAGGCTGCTCAATACATTAGAAAAAATCCTAACGAGGTTTGCCCAGCCAAATGGCATGAAGGTTCAGCAACTTTGAAACCAAGCCTCGATCTGGTTGGCAAGATTTAAGAGGCTGAATGATCATGTTGTTGGATAATGAAGTCAGGGAAAAATTAAGTCAATATCTACAATTGATGGAAAACGATATTTTGCTCAAGGTGCATGTCGGTACTGACCCAGCTTCAGCACAAATGTCGGAGTTCATTCAGGAATTGGCAGGCCTGTCCGCCAAAATTCATGTTGAAGAGGCCGCCTTGCCAAGAGTGCCAAGCTTCAGTGTCAATAAAGTCAATCAAGATGTCGGCATCACCTTTGCCGGCATCCCCTTGGGGCATGAATTTACCTCACTTGTCCTTGCCTTACTGCAGGCCAGCGGCTATCCGCCCAAGATTGACAGTGCCCTCGTCGAGCAGATCAAAAATATCAAAGGCACCTATGCTTTTGAAACCTATGTCAGCCTGACCTGCCACAATTGTCCTGAAGTCGTACAAGCCTTGAACATCATGAGCCTGCTGAATCCCAACATTACACATACGATGGTTGATGGTTCTATCTTTAAGGAAGAAGTTGAAGCCAAAAATATTTTAGCCGTACCTTTCGTTTATCTTAACGGTCAACCCTTCAGCAGCGGACGCATGGAGTTGGAAGAAATTCTTGCCAAGCTGGATATCAAGCCGGAGCTAACTGATTTGGCTGCCAAAGAGCCTTATGACGTACTTGTAATCGGCGGCGGCCCCGCCGGTACCAGTGCTGCTATCTATGCAGCCCGCAAGGGACTGCGTACCGGTTTACTGGCTGAAAAACTCGGTGGACAGATTAATGATACCTTTGGCATTGAAAACTTCATCAGTATCAAATATACCGAAGGACCAACGCTTGCGGCTAACATTGAGGAACATCTTCGTTCCTATGATATTGATGTTATCAAACTGCAACAGGTCAAGACCATTAAGAAGTCTGAGCTGATTGAGATCGAACTGGCAAGCGGTGCCCGTCTGAGCAGCAGGACCATCATTATAGCAACCGGCGCTCGTTGGCGCAATATCAACGTACCCGGAGAAAATGAGTTTAAAACCAAAGGCGTTGCCTACTGCCCCCACTGCGATGGTCCTTTGTTCAAAGGCAAAGATGTAGCCGTAATCGGCGGCGGTAATTCCGGAGTGGAAGCAGCAATTGATTTGGCTGGTCTTGCCCGTCATGTTACGCTGCTTCAGGCATCGGATAAATTGACAGCCGATGAAATCCTGCAAAACCGTGTGCACAATAAGGAAAACATCACAGTGATAACTAATGCCAAGACAACTGAGATTTTTGGCAGTGAGAAAGTACAAGGTCTGAAGTACCTTGATTGTTTGCAAAATAAGCAGAAAGAACTTGCAGTCGATGGCATTTTCATTCAAATCGGCCTTTTGCCGAATACCGAATGGCTGCGAGACACACTTAGCTTAAATCCATATGGCGAAATCATTGTCGATAAATACGGTGCAACGAGCATTCCCGGAGTTTTTGCCGCCGGTGACTGCACTGACTCACCATATAAGCAAATAATTATTTCAATGGGAGCAGGCGCCAATGCCGCCTTGAGTGCTTTCGATTATCTAATCAGAAATTAGCAGTAAATAATTACATATTTTCCCTCAAAAAAAGCAAAGCTAACTGCGCGTATTGATGGCAGTTAGCTTTGCTTCTTTATTATAACCCGCTGTCTTTATAATCCGCTACTTCTTTTCGTTGCTTCTTTGCTCGCGATAGAACTCGATAAACTTCTCCGCAATCTTCGACAAAGGACGGTCTTTGACCTTTACTATATCTTTTTGCAGATTGAAGCGTTTGTCATTTAATTTCTTTTTGACAAGTTCATTGCCAAAATACTCATTATCTTCGGCCGTAACTATCGCAACAGCTATATTATCCTTAGCCCACTGCAGCGTAGTTGATTTAGTGGTGTTCACACTCATGATGGTAGGCGTAAAGTTGGAATCACGGCAAATTCTTCGGAAAATTGCACCACCGCTGCCTGACAAACTCAAAGGGATATTCTGCAAATCTTTTAGTACTAAGCTTTTTTTATCGTCCAACCAGGGAGATTGCACATTAAAGACCGCTACCATCTGCTCCGGGCGTGAAAATATCAAGTCAAAATATTCCGGTCTGTCCAACTTGGTCGTCGTAATACCCAGCTCAGCTACACCATTCAGCAATTGCTGGGTTTGCTCCGACGCGATTGCTTCATATATTTCATAAGTAACCTTCGGATATAATTGGGAAAACTTTTTGATAGATCTGCTGATGAAAAGAGGTGACCGCGAATAAGCGATGCTAAGACGCAGAACACCGACGACACCTTCGTTAATACTGGCAATCTCGTTCTTGGCAGAATCTTCCAGTGACGTAATATATTTTGCTTTTTCATATAAAACACGTCCTGCTTCAGTCAGTATTATCTCTTTCCTGCCCCGCTGCAGCAAAATCAACGGTCCGCCATAGTAGGCCTCCAACATTCTGAGTTGTTTGCTAAGAGAAGGCTGCGTGATATGCATACGTTCAGCGGCAGCCGTTACCGTACCGGCATCAATAATTGCCAAAAAATTCTTGTATGTATCGATATCCACTGAACTCTCCCCCCTTTATTATACGCATTATAACACATTCGCAGCATCATGTTAAATATAGCTAAAAAGAATATTTAACATGAAAATTAACCATTATTATTATAAAAAAGTTTCAGATATAATGAAGGCAAGATCAGAGATGATATTAAAAATTCAGCAAATAAGCTGATTCGATAATTACTTCAAAGGGGAGGTAAGCTATAATGAAAGATATCTATGAAGTCAAAGGCGGATTGTTTTCAATGGCACTTATGACCGTGCTGTCAATCATCGTCTTCAACAACATTTAATAGATTCAAAAAGCCTGATAAAGAAAGCGCAAAGGGAGCCGTTCCCTTTGCGCTTTCTCTGTTTATATTCAAAAAGTA
>CAYLRW010000111.1:0-3444 GCA_964386405.1 uncultured Acidaminococcales bacterium
TAATTACTTTCGGAACGATATCAATAGCCTTGTCCACTTCGGTGAAAATCGCCAGTAAATCAAAACGATATGGAGGCAGCGGCTGCAGCTTCAGGGTAGCTTTGGTAATAATACCCAAAGTGCCTTCACTGCCGATCAGTAATTGTTCCAGACAATAACCGCTGGTTTTTTTCTGCAAGCGTGCTCCCATTTCCACAATATCGCCGGTTGGGGTAACTACTTCAACTGCATAAACCTGATTTCTTGTGGTACCATAGCGGACAGCCTTATTGCCACCCGCATTGGTCGCAATATTGCCGCCAATCAGGCAGCTATCAGCACTGCAGGGGTCACCGGCATACAGCAAACCTTCTTTATTTGCTATTTCCTGAATTTCTTTTGTCAGTGCGCCAGCCTCTACTACCATGTACATGGCATCATGGTTCACTTCTAGTATTTTGTTCAAGCGCTCAAGTAAGAGTACGACTCCGCCGCAAACCGGGATTGCCCCGCCTGCCAGGCTCGTTCCTGCCGACCTGACTGTAATTGGAAATTTATATTGGTTTGCAAGCTTAACTACAGCTGCAACCTCTTCTGTGCTGCCAGGTAAAACTACTGCCTCCGGCAGATGAAAATAATGCGGATTTGTCTCTTCATCAGTTTTATAGGCATCAAGCTTTGCAGGTTCGGTAAGAACGTATTCACTGCCAACAGCAGCCTTTAAGGCTTCAATCACTTCATTTGTAACCGGTTTATACTCACTCATGCATATTCACCCCTATAAATAATTTATAATCTTAACAAATTTAGTTTCATTCTATAACAAAAGCGGCTGGTTGTCATCTAAAGCTTCCTTAGATAAGAGCCAACCGCAAAATTTTGGAAACATCTTGTGTTTTAATATCAATCTTTGGTTTTTTGTTTGATCATCTGTCCGGCTCTAATACCGGGATGAACATACTTTGTCTTTTGGTCCGGTACCAGTCTGCCCACATAAACAGCATTTTGAGGACACCATTGGGCACATGCAAAACAATTGGCGCAGTTTTCACCAAATACCGGATATTCATCTTTCATCTCAATACAATTCATTGGGCAAATTTTCGCACAAAGTCCGCAGCCAATGCATCTATCTTCAGCGACATGTTTTTGGTCAGTTTTGTAAATGTTTTTCAGCACCCACCAGCTAACATTTTCTACTATATCACCAACAAACAAGAAAGAGCTTCTCTGATCATTCTGTTCGCGCATTTTAACTGCTGAGGCAATTGCTAAAACCTCAGCTTCTTCAGCTGCCAGCATTTCTTCTTTGCGTTTTGCCGGCGAAGGAAAAACGATACTGCTGTCCGGCAGAGCGAGTTTAAAGCCAGCCTGCAGTTTCATATCACGCTGCGAAAGAATGTGTTCGGCCTGATTCAAGGTTTGTCCGACCATTGCGCCCATGGTTGCAACGCCAAATAAATATTGAGGTGCCTTGAATTGAGCCTTTTGCAGGAAATCCTTGACCAAAGGCGGCAAAGCGTAACAATAAACAGGCGTTACAAAGCCTATAAGTTCATCCTCGACAGCATAAGGTGAGCGCAGATAAGCGCTGATGCCTTCAACACGAGCCTCCAGCTCTTTGCCTAATTTATTGGCGACACTCAAACTATTGCCTGTGCCGCTGAAATAAAAGATTACTGCCATGATTGCCTGCCTCCCCGCCTTCTGGATTCTCTTGCTTTACAGTAACATTGTATGCTTTCCCGCGTCTTTTTGCAAAAGCTTATAACACAGCCAATGTATTCACATCAAGAGCCTTATAGTACAACCAATGTATACGAGCCAGTGGCCTTACCGGCGTAGCTATTATAACTCAGCGCTCCAATTCTTGTTAAAGAATTGCCAAGCGCGTGTCGAAGGCGGAGCAGGAAGGCTACCGACAAGTAACACATTAAACAAGCATATATTGAATGCAGCACAGAAAGATTGCTGGCAAGTAATTAGCAGTCAATACTTTAGTGTCGTTGACCTTGAATGCGCAAGTATCAGAACCCAACCAATGTATACGCGTCAGTGGCCTTATCGGCGTAGCTATTATAACTCAGCGCTCCAATTCTTCAAGAAGAATTGCCAAGCGCGTGTCGAAGGCGGAGCAGAAAGGCTGCTGGCGCGTAACACATCACACAAGTCCATATCATTAGAATAAAGTTTGCCCATTCTTATTATCATATACAAAAGAGCAATGCTTCGCTAGAAACATTGCCCTTGATAACTTGTATTTTCAATTGTTAGAACTTGCGCTCGTAACCTATCGCAACTACTTTGGCATAATTCCCATGAGTATGCACAGACGAAAAGGCATCAGTTGGAGTGCCATTACTTTCTTTCGGACTGATATCCTTGTCACCAATATCAAGATGTCCAAGTGTCAACGACACAGTCTGGTCTTTGTCATGATATTGGGTACCTAGTGAATAAGTGCGTCTGTTGCCGGTAGGAATCATGAAATCAGCATGTTCATCCGGTATCACAGAACCATCATAGGCAAAGCCAGCCATCAAGGTATATTTGTCGCTTAGTTTGCGTTCTACACCAATCGCATAACGCCAGCCATTCTGCCAATTTTTGGTATCATTACTTACCATGCCATTATCAAAAGTCATTAATAGTTTATCGTAAGTGCTCCACCTGGTGTAGGTACCGTTCAATTCAACGCGTGTTTTGTCGTCAAATTTGTGATTATAACCAATAGCATAACTATCAGGCAAGACGACCTTGCCATGAGCACCGGTCGAAAACAAAGCAGATGTAAAATCAGCATCCATCGTATGCGTAATTCTGGAACGATAAACTAAACCAATTTCGTTTTTATCATCGAACTCATAGTTAACTGCAGCATTCCAGCCAAGTGCAACACTGTCGCCTTCGGTCTTAGTATCGATATAACCGTATTGAGTTAACATTTTTTTCTGTAGTTGCAAACCAACATAATTGATTTCTGCGCCTAAAGCAGCACTGACCTTCGCATCTGGTTTCCAGGCATATGTCGGTGTAAGGCTCATACCTTTCAGTTCGGAAGAATAAGCATTGGTAGCAACAATAGAATCTTTGCCAAATTCCGAAATCATCCCGAAGCGAGTAAAAGCACCTATGCCGAACCACTGTTTTTCATCAATCTGGTCAACATAGTAAAAATAAGGCAAAACACCCGGATGGACAACATTCTTACCATCTTCAACAAGTCCACCATCCTTGTCATAGGCTTTGTATTTACCATGCGGACTTATATAGACTGCGCCCGACTTCCAGGCCATACCTTTTACTTTCGTAATAGAAGCAGGGTTATAAGCAACATTAGCGGGATCATCTTCTGCAAACATTCTTGCGCCGCCCATTGCCACGCCTTCAGCACTCCACTCATAAATACAAAAAACCTCAGCGGATGCAACAGCAGGAACAGCCAATGAACAAACCAAGCCGATT
>CAYLRW010000112.1:0-3439 GCA_964386405.1 uncultured Acidaminococcales bacterium
TGTTTTGGAAGCAAACCTAGTCTTTCAACTTTATACGCAAACTGCCACAATTTTTCGCTGAGTAAAATTGTTCCTTAAGCTGAAAAATAAATTTTGCAAAAGTATTTTAAGTGTTGACAATATTACAAAACGATGCTATTATTTCCCTAGTAAATCAATATGAATAAGGGGTTTTGTGAAAATGTTGTGTTTAAAGAATTTTTCTCTTACAATGAACAGCTGCTGTTGTTATCATATCGCGAACTTTTCTCGCCCCTATTTCAATCCGTATGCACGCGCGATTGAATAATTTTTCTTGTGATTTTTCACATTAAACCTTGGGCGGGAAACAATTGTTTCCCGCCTATTTATTTTGGGGAGACAGCTAAATGGATTTAAATTTTATAGTACAGCACATACCGCAATACATAGATGCTGCTTTTCTTACACTCAAGCTGGCAGCAATCGGTATTTTTCTTTCTTTGCTTCTAGGCTTATTGTGCAGCCTTTTCATCTATTTCAAAATACCTGTTGTTAGGCAGCTTTGTTCTCTTTATATTGAACTTTCGCGCAATACACCTTTACTTGTGCAGCTTTTCTTTCTCTATTTCGGTCTACCCAAAATTGGTGTTTTCATCAGTTCTGAAGCCTGTGCCATTATTGGTTTGACCTTTCTAGGCGGCAGCTATATGGCAGAAGCCTTCCGCAGCGGTCTTAATGCTGTAGAAACAAGTCAGATAGAATCCGGTTTAAGCATAGGACTGACACGCTTACAGCTGATAAGATATGTCATATTGCCGCAAGCATTTGCCACTTCAATTCCTCCCCTCTGCGCCAATTTCATCTTTCTTATTAAAGAGACCTCAGTTTTCAGCGCAGTTGCGTTGGCAGACCTGATGTATGTAGCAAAAGATTTAATAGGTCTTTATTACAAAACTGATGAAGCACTCTTGATGTTGGTCATTGCCTATCTGATCATCTTACTGCCGATTTCTCTGCTGGCAAGTTTTGTAGAAAGGCAGGTGCGCTATGCAGGATTTGGGAATTAGAGTCTTATTTGAAGGCAACAACTTATTGCGTCTTTTCAATGGTTTGCTGCTTGTTGTCGAGCTTTCCGCCATCGCTGTTTTTTGTTCTATCGTTTTGGGCATTTGCATGGGCGCACTGATGACACTCAAAAATCCGTTAGTAAAATTTTTGACACGCTTCTATCTGGAATTTATCCGCATCATGCCCCAGCTTGTATTACTTTTTGTTGTTTATTTCGGGCTTACACGTCTTTTCGGCATCGATCTTTCCGGGTTTACATCGGCCGTCATAGTCTTCGTACTTTGGGGTACAGCTGAAATGGGTGATCTTGTCCGCGGCGCGCTGATTGCTATTCCACAGCATCAATACGACAGTGGAGCCGCTATTGGCTTAACAAAACCACAGATATTCCGCTACATTATAGTACCGCAAACATTACGCCGCCTCATCCCGCTTGCCATGAACCTGACAACAAGAATGATCAAAACAACTTCTCTTATTGTTCTCATCGGCGTCGTCGAAATGATGAAGACCGGCCAGCAGATTATCGAAGCTAATCGATATACTGCACCTTCGGCGGCATTGTGGATTTATGGAACTATCTTTATCCTGTATTTTATTTTGTGTTACCCTGTATCTCTGGCGGCGCAAGCCCTGGAAGAAAGATGGAAAAATTGAGGTATTATATGGCAACTGATAATTTATTGACCATTGAACATTTAGAAAAATATTATACAACTGAACAGCCCGTACTTGATGATATATCATTAACTGTCAAAAAAGGCGAAGTAATCGTTATCATCGGCCCTTCAGGCTGTGGTAAAAGCACCTTTTTACGATGTTTGAACGGTCTGGAGCCAATCCAGGCCGGAAACATCTATCTTAAGGACCAACTTATTTCAACTAAGTCGACTAATTGGAGTAAGGTGAGACAACAAATAGGCATGGTATTTCAAAGTTATGACCTATTTCCGAATATGACAGTATTGGAAAACATTCTTCTGGGACCCTTAAAGGTGCAGAATAAAAAACAGGCAGATATAACGCCAACAGCACTCAAACTGCTCGATAGAGTCGGTTTGTTACATAAGAAAGATGCTTACCCAAGACAGCTTTCCGGTGGTCAAAAGCAAAGAGTAGCGATAGTCAGGGCCCTGATTATGGAACCAGAAATAATGCTTTTTGATGAAGTAACTGCCGCGCTGGATCCAGAAATGGTCCGCGAGGTACTAGATGTAGTGTTGGAACTGGCAGATGGCGGTATGACAATGTTAATCGTTACGCACGAGATGCAGTTTGCTCGTTCCATCGCTGATAGAGTTATTTTCATAGATCAAGGCCGGATCATTGAAGAAAACTCCCCCGATATTTTTTTCGCACAGCCAAGCACCGAACGTGCTCAGCGGTTTTTGAATATGTTTAATTATGATAAAAAAAATAAAGAAACGAGGTCTTTCTGATGACAAAACGTATTAAATCTTTGATTGTATTTTTCACTCTTTTAGCGATGGCGGTGCTTGCAGGCTGCGGCAGTTCCACAACTAAAGAAGCGCCTAAAGCCACAGCAGAAACTAAAGGTACTGCAGCAAGAAGCGTAGACCAAATTAAAAAAAGCGGTGAAGTTATCATCGGCGTTTTCAGTGATAAGGCTCCTTTTGGTTATGTAGATTCTACCGGTAAATATCAGGGTTATGATGTTTATTTCGCAGAACGTATCGCCAAAGATCTGGGCGTTAAAGCCAAATATGTTTCCCTGGATCCAGCCAATCGAGTTGAATACTTAAAAACCGGCAAAGTAGATATCGTTCTTGCCAACTTTACCGTCACCAAAGAACGTGCCGAAGCTGTAGATTTTGCCCTGCCTTACATGAAGGTTGCTCTTGGTGTTGTCAGCAAAGATGGTGCTATCACCAGCACTGACCAATTAGCCGGCAAAACTTTGATTGTAGCTAAAGGTACAACTGCTGAAACCTATTTTGCCAAAAACCATCCAAATGTAAAACTTCTTAAGTTCGACCAATACACCGAAACTTATAATGCACTCTTAGATGGCCGCGGTGATGCTTTCTCCACCGATAATACCGAAGTGCTTGCCTGGGCAAAACAGAATCCAAGCTTTGCAGTCGGTATTCCAAGCCTTGGTGATCTTGATACCATCGCCCCTGCTGTCCAGAAAGGCAATACCAGCCTCTTGAATTGGTTAAATGATGAAATTAAAGTTCTTGGCAAGGAGAAATTCTTCCATGCTGATTACGATGCTACTCTAAAAGCTGTTTATGGCACCTCAGTCGACCCAGAAAGTCTGGTTGTTGAAGGCGGCGTCGTTAACAAATAACCTACCTTCCCCCTCCTTTGTAAAAACAAAAACACCACCTTCACAATTTTTGTGAAAAGTGGTGTTTTTGTCTGCAAGGAGTTTCTTAAATTATGT
>CAYLRW010000113.1:0-3396 GCA_964386405.1 uncultured Acidaminococcales bacterium
TTTGAAAACATCAGAACCAAACTGCGTGATTTGATGAAGTACATCGAGTTCGAGCCGCAGGCAAAGTATGAAACTGATTTTGCTGATACTGTGACAGGCGTAGAAGAAAATCCTTCCGACATGGGGCAGGATTATCTTGTTAATTACAAAAAGAAAGTTAATTATTATATTCGCGAGCACGAAAACAATCCGGCAATTGCTAAATTGAAAACCAACAAGCCGCTGACAAAAGACGATGTGGCAGAACTTGAGAAGATTCTGTGGGGCGAGCTTGGAACTAAGGAAGAGTACCAGAAAGAATTCGGCGATAAGCCACTGGGCGAATTGGTGCGTTCCATCGTTGGTCTCGATATGACGGCAGCCAAAGAGGCTTTCTCGCAATTCATTGATAATGCGAATCTTGACCCAAGGCAGATTTATTTCGTCAATCAGATCATCAACTATATCGTGAAAAATGGCATGATGAAGGATCTGAGGGTTTTGCAGGACAGCCCGTTCACCGACAAAGGCAGCGTCGTCGAAGTGTTTGAAGACGTGAATTTGTGGCGGGGCATTCGTAAGGCGATTGATATGATTAATAAGAATGCGGCGGCATAAAATGAGATAATTGCTATTTTGCTTGAAGAGGGGAGTAACCACTATGAGTAAAGTTGAATATAAGGACATAATTGCTTTTCATCCAGGCTATTATGTTAAAGACATTATTGAAGATTTAAAAATGAATCAGTGTGAATTTGCTAAAAGGCTGGAAATTACAGATAAGACGCTTAGTAAGTTATTAAGTGGCGAAGCGCCTATGTCTAGAGAAATAGCCAAAAAAATGTCCCAGATGATGGGGACTTCAGTTGATGTTTGGCTTAAATTGCAGAAGAAATATGATGATAAGTGCTGCCAAATTGAACAACAAAATGAGCTCGAAAAGTAAACAAGAAAGCTGTTGGCCGTGCCCCAGATTCCTCGACTGACGCTCGGAATGACAAAATCAAGGCTTCAATATAAAAAAGGAGGCAGATCTTTTGAAAAAAATATTTTTAACCTCATACTTTGCCGGTACGGCACAGTTATTTGAGCAGTATTTTGTAAGTGCCGAATTTGAGAAGAAGGTGGTCTTTATTCCGACTGCTGCTAACGTTGATGAATATAAGAAGCATCTTGCAAAGGCTCAAAATAAATTAGCAGAACTTGGCTTTGCTGTGGAAATTCTTGATGTTGCAACTGCATCAGAAGCAGCGGCAAGAGAAAAGATAGAGCAAACAAAATATCTTTATATTGCCGGTGGCAACACTTTTTATTTATTACAGGAATTAAAAAGGAAAAATCTCTTGGACTTAATTGCAAAGCGTGTCAGCCAAGGAATGATTTATATTGGCGAATCGGCAGGCGGAATGATTACCGCGCCTAATGTTGAATATGTGCAGCCAATGGATCCTAAAGAATTAGCTCCGGAGCTGGCGTCTTATGAAGCATTGAAGTTGGTTGATTTTTATCTTTTGCCACATGAAGGAGAGTTCCCTTTTGCGGAGGCTGTAGAAGAAATCATTAATACCTATGGAGATAAATGCAATTTACTTGCTATCAATAACAAGCAGGCGATAATTGTTAACGGCAATGAAGTGAAAAAAGTTTAGGTGGTTTTAATTCTGGTAATAAAAACCTGCTAGTGGTCCAAAGGGATTGTCCCCTTTGGACCATTTTTGCGTCAAAACCTTGGATTATTGCAGGAACAAAGTTATTTGTGGCGAACAATTCTCACATACTGTAAATTGTAAAGTAGAAAGTTAAGAGGTGGCTATAATGGCTTTTACTGCCGTTGCCTATACCTATTCTTTGAAGGTTATGATAAAAAGAAAATAGTGGTTGGAGGGTTAAGCTATGGTTTTGCCTGATATACTGGCAAATGGTTTAAAAGTTGTATTCTGCGGCACGGCACCTGGCAATGTTTCTGCCAAGGCAGGTGCTTATTATGCCAATAATAGTAATAAATTCTGGGAAATGCTTTATAAAATGGGTCTGACTAAGAAAAAGATGAATGCGAAAGATTTTCGTCATGTTCTTGATGCCGGCATTGGTTTGACCGATATGGCGAAGGAACAGTTTGGCATGGATAAGCAGCTCAAAAAAACAGATTTCGACAGGGAGGCCTTTGAAGAAAAAATTGTTAAGTATCAGCCACAGGTCTTGTGTTTTACGAGTAAGCGGGCAGCACAGAGTTATTATGGATTGAGTTCCAGCGCGGATATTCATTATGGGAGACAGGATAAAACGATTGGCACGACGGTAGTTTTTGTTCTGCCATCACCTTCGCCAGCAGCCATTCGCTGGTGGGATGAAAGCCATTGGCTGGAAGCAGGGAAATATATAAGTGCTTTGTAAGAGTTAGGTGAGTTAAAATTAATATATTCTTGGGGGGATAATATTGAATCATATACTTGTCAATTTACTTATAGCGATAACTTTGTTGCTAACAGCGCCGGTTGAAGCTTGTACGCTTTTTGCTGCTAATGGCAGTGTGGTTGATGACGGAGGAACCTTGCTTGTGAAAAATCGTGACTGGGAACCCAATCAGCACCAGGTTATCAAATTTGTACCTTCCAAAGATGGTTACAGCTATTTCGGACTATATGCCGAAGGAACGGCAGCTGGCATGAAGGCAGGAATCAACGAAAAAGGCTTGACCGTTGTTAGCGCCACCGCAGGCAGCATTCCCTCCAAAGAAAGAAAAAATATGCCAAATAAAGCAGGTAGTTTGACTAAATTACTCAAAGAATGTGCCAGTGTTGAGGAAGCCTTGACTAGGACTGATTTATTCTTAGGACCAAAAATATTGATGCTTGCAGATAAAAAATCGGTAGCAACAATTGAAATAGGCCCTGAAGGTAAGTTCAGCATAGACCAAAAGGAAAATGACTATATTTGTCATGCCAATCATTATGTAGCGGAAGATATGCTGAATTTCAATAAAAAGATTGGGCAAAGCAGCGAAAAGAGATATGAACGCATCGGTCAATTATTGGATAATTCCTCCTTGCCTTTTTCTTTGGACTCATTTCTGAATTTTAGCAGTGACCAAAATGATGGGCCTGATGACAGTATTTTCAGAAGCGGCAGCAATCCCACTAAGACGAGAACAATGGCTGTTTGGGCGGTCGCGATTCCCAAGCAAGGCTCGCCTGAGGTCTATATAAAAATATTAAATCCCAATGAAGAAGAAAAATCATGCAGGATTATAGCAGATGATTTTTTTAGTGCGCAGGCAATATTAAATAAAATATAAATTTACCGAAATAGACAAGTTTTTACCATTATGTATAAAAGCTTGCATTTTCTTTTATGCTAGAATAAAAAATGGGAAGTAGTGACATTACAGGGGTAGATATAAAACGATGCATAGTAATT
>CAYLRW010000114.1:0-3368 GCA_964386405.1 uncultured Acidaminococcales bacterium
TGCTGCCGGTGTAGGCAAGACTTTCAGTATGTTAGAAACAGCACATGATAAAATAAATGAAGGAACAAATGTTATTATTGGCTGGCTGGAGACTCACGGACGCATCGAAACTGAAAAGTTAACAGAAGGTATCACCTGCATCAAACCTATGCTTATTAGATATAGGGAAAAAGAACTGCAGGAAATGGATATTGATGCTATTTTAAAAACCAAGCCAGAGCTAGTACTTGTTGATGAACTTGCTCATACAAACATACCTGGCTCGCGTCATGTCAGGAGGTTTCAGGATGTCGAAGAACTTCTTAATGCCGGCATAGATGTTTATACTACGCTTAATATCCAGCACATTGAAAGTCTTAATGATGTTGTTTCCAAAATTACTGGTGTTATAGTCCATGAAACTGTTCCAGATTATATAGTAGAAAATGCTAATAATATAAGGCTTATTGATATCCCGCCAGAAGATTTGATTAAACGGTTTCAAGAAGGCAAAGTCTATGTTAACGGGCAAGCTGAACAGGCCTTAAGAAGTTTTTTCCGGGTTGGCAACATAAATGCCCTGCGTGAACTGACTCTTCGTTTTACAGCCAGCAGGGTTGACAATGATATGGCTGCTTATATGCGTTCAAACCGCATAGACGGACCATGGCCTGCTTCTGGAAGAGTAATGGTCTGCGTTAGTGCCAGTCCGTTTTCGGCACACCTTATTCGAGCTGCCAAACGCTTATCCGAAGGGCTCAGAGCAGATTTCCTTGCTGTTCACATTCAAACATCTGACAATCATTTCCCTATGGGTGACAAAGAACTGGATCGTATAACACGTAATATGCGATTAGCCGAAGAATTGGGTGGTAAAACCCTTACAATTGTAGGTAATGATCTCACAAATGATATATTAGATGTTGCCAATAAATACAACGTAACATCTATCGTTGTCGGCAAACCTTGTAATAGCCGTTTATGGGAACTTCTGCATGGATCCTTAGTAGATAAATTAATCCGCAAAAGTTCCGGGGTCAATGTGTACGTTATTCAGAGTGATGAAGAAAAAGACCAGGAATCGGCAATAAAAACAGTTTCCACTGATGCAGCAAAAATATCTTGGCTACACGCAACACTCGGTTTGCTTATGGCAGCAGGGATTACTGTCATAAGCTGGTTATTAGAGCCACAACTGGAATTGGTGAACATTGCGCTTTTATATCTGCTGCCAGTATTACTAACTGCTATATGGTGGGGTCGCTGGTCTTCCTACATAACCGCTGTTGGCAGCGTTTTGGCTTTTGATTTTCTTTTTGTACCACCTCTCTTTGAATTTACTGTTTATGATATTCGCTATCTATGGAGTTTCATAATCTTCCTTGTAGTGTCTTTTCTCATTGGTGGCAGGACAGAAATGCTCAAGCAAGAAGTTTATTCTGCCAAGCAGCGTGAAAAAAGTGTTAGAGCACTCTATGAGTTTAGCAGGCAAATAGCTGCTATTACAGACTCTGATTATATTGCCCAAGAACTGTCAAAATACAGTAAAGATACTATTGATCGAGAAACAGTTGTGCTTATTCCTTCTGAGAACGAATCCCTCGTTGTTAAAACATGCTGCAGCAATGCAGAAAAGGCGGCAACAGAGAAAAAGTTGCCAGAATCAGAGTTCGCTGTAGCTTCTTGGGTCTATGAACATGGACAAATTGCAGGCCGCTCCACCGAAACTCTTCCTGGCGCACGTTATCTTTTCGTGCCTCTTATCAGTGGCAATAAAACAAGAGGCGTATTTGGCATCTTAGTAGACGATAAAAAAATTAATGCCGAGGAAAAACGGCTTATTGATGCCTGGGCAGGACTTACAGCTATCGCTATAGAAAGAATCTCCTTAGCAAAAGCCGCACGGCAAGCTGAGTTAATGACGGAATCCGATAAAATTCGCAATATAGTTTTTAATTCTATTTCACATGAACTGCGTACCCCACTTTCAACAATTATCGGTTCTGCCTCAGCCTTGCTTGACAAAAGTATAGAATATAGCCGTGACCTGCAAAGGGAATTATTGGAAACCATACAGGATGGTGCAACCAGAATGGAACGCTTAGTAGCAAATCTTTTGGATACTGCCCGCTTGGAAAGTGGTCATATGACGTTAAAAATAGACTGGTGTGACCTTGAAGATATTATTGGAATTGCGTTGCGTCAATTAGGTGATATTACAAAAAAATACAATATAATAATCAAATTACCAGAGAATTTACCTCTAATCAGAGCCGATGAAACACTTCTAGAACAAGTTCTTCTTAATTTATTTGATAACGCGTTGAAATATTCTCCTGTCGGCAGTAACATATTCTTAACGGCCATATTAGATGATGCCAATCTTAGAGTCAGCATCAGTGACAATGGACCAGGTATTCCCACAAGTGACATTGAACATATTTTTGACAAATTTTATCGCGCTAAACAATCCATAAAAATATCTGGTACTGGCCTTGGTTTATCTATTTGCAAAAGCATAATAGAAGCACATAAAGGAAATATTTGGGCAGAAAATATTCATGACGGTGGTGCTAAAATAAGTTTTGTCCTTCCAATAAATTTGGATGAAGTTCCTACACCTTCAAAAGCAGGTGGAAAATATGAGTGATAATGCCCTTCGCATACTTGTTATTGATGACGAACCACAGATAAGGAAACTTTTAAAAGTTTCCTTATCTGCCTATGGATATAATATTGACCAAGCCGAAAGCGGGCGAGATGGAATCAACCAAACCGCCATTTTTAAACCAGATTTAATAATGGTAGACTTAGGGCTGCCAGATATCGACGGCAAAGATGTCATAAGGCAAATCCGTGAATGGTCTAATGTACCAATAATAATCTTAACCGCCCGCGATCAGGAACAGGAGAAAATTGCTGCTTTAGATGCAGGTGCTGACGATTACATCACAAAACCATTCAGCATGGGTGAACTTTTGGCTCGCATACGTGTATGTTTAAGACGTTCAGCGCAAGGTGATGATGAACCTGTCCTGACTTGCGGTGGTCTAAAAGTAGACTTACTTCTTCGCAAAGTAACAGTAGAAGGGCGAGAAGTTAAATTAACTCCAACAGAATATGAAATAATTAAGCTAATGGCTAAAAATGCCGGAAAAGTTTTAACTCACAAACAACTTTTAAAAGCGGTTTGGGGAAATTATTGTGATGATGATACTCATTATATTCGCGTTTATATAGCTCAGCTCAGGCGCAAAATTGAAGTTGATCCAGCCCAACCGCACTATATCATAACTGAATCCGGCGTCGGCTATAGGCTGCTATGCTAATTATGAGGGGAAGTGCTCTATCCAGTGGAAATTATAAAAATAAAAGGCCAGACCTTTTGT
>CAYLRW010000115.1:0-3346 GCA_964386405.1 uncultured Acidaminococcales bacterium
ATAATTAATTGAATATAGTTGGACAATCGGTGCCTGAAAAGGCTTAATAGGGAAGATCGGTGCAAATCCGACACGGTCCCGCCGCTGTAATAGGGAGTTGATCCAATATTTGCCACTGGCTTGTCCGGGAAGGCTTGGACCAACGATGAACTTGAGTCAGAAGAACTGCCTGATTGTTTGTTGCCAAATTAACCTACGAGAGATAGGAAGGTAATTAGAACAAAATCATTTTAGTTTTTTTAAACTAGACTTGATATGTTTAATGAAAGTAGCCTTCCTTGTCAAGCAGGGAAGGCTTTTTATGTTACATTGTATTTGATTTAATGGAGGAGAAAGTATGAGAAAATATGTATCCAAGAAAAAAACCGTTATATTGACATTGGCATGTACGGCCGCTATAGGAGGGAGCAGCATCTTTGGTTCAACGGCTCATGCTGAAGAAATGCAGGCTTTTTCTTTGGACACAATGGTAGTTACGGCTAGCAGGGTTGAAACAAGCAAAGCAGATACACCGGCAAATATTACTGTTATCAGCCAGGAAAAACTGGAAGAGTCTAACTACGCTGATGCTGCTGAAGCTCTAGCTGATTTACCGGGGGTAAATATTCTCAGCTCTGGAGCCAAAGGCTCTAACATGGGACAAGATGTCATTATGCTTAATGGCGATAAAAGGGTACTTGTTTTAATTGATGGCAGACGTGTGGATGTTGCTTCCAGCGGCAATTACAGCGCAGATTGGCTGCCCCCGGTAAATGCTATTGAAAGAATAGAAGTGTTAAAGGGAGCAGGCTCTGCTCTTTATGGAACAGATGCAGTTGGCGGCGTTATCAATATTATTACTAAAAAAGGTTCCAAAGTTGGCGACAAGGTTACTGTTAAAGCTGCAACAGGCTCCTGGAATACGGAACAATATGGCGTCACGGCGAGCGGCAATAATGACGGTGTAGGAATTTTCGTTAGCGCCAATAAGGAAAAACGTGGTAATTATTCTTACAAGAATAATAAAACCGGTACTGTCACTGAAATGAATAATTCAGGTTATGATGATACCGGTGCAACAATTAAATTAGATAAAGCTATTGGAGATAATGACAGAGTCACATTACAGGCAGAGCATTTCCTGACTGAAGGCGGAGCACCTTTTTCTAGTACGGCTGGTAACTCTTACCAAAGATTAAATAATAATGTAGCTTTGCGCTATGATTGGAACGAAAACAAAGAGAACTCAGGATTTGCACAAATTTATAAAAATTATCATCACTCCTATTTCTATAGTACAAAGTATCCATCTGATTTTACTGAGAACAAGCATGGGGTAGAAGTACAACAAAACTGGAAATTAGACGAGAAGAATAGTCTTACTGGCGGTATTGAATATTATAAAGCTGAAGTCGATAATATATCGCTCTATTCCGGAAGTTATCCCTACAATAAAAGTATGGATAATAAAGCAGCCTATCTGGAAGAACGTTGGCAAATTGCCGATTCCTGGCAATTAAACAGTGGCGTTCGTTATGATGAACACAGCAGATATGGTTCCGAAATGACACCACATTTTGCGTTGAACAAAAAAATCAGTGAAGACAGCAATGCTTATATATCCTGGGGCAAGGTATTTAACGCACCGACTACTGATCAATTATATAAATATGTTGAAACTATGGGCAAACCAAACCCTGATTTGAAACCGGAAACAGGTGATGTGCTGACTATTGGCGTTAATAAAAAGATTTCTGAGAAAACTAATTTTAGCGCAAGCATATTCAGCAGCAAGTTAAATGATGCAATAGGTTGGAAAGATCTAAATCCAACAGATACTGATACAGAAAAAACAGCTATTAATATTAGCTCTGAAAAACGCAGAGGGTTGGAAATAAGTGCTGACCATCGTTTTGATGACAATTGGAGCATGGACGCTTCTTATACTTACCTACAGGTAAAGTCAGATTATGCAGATGGCTATGGTTATCTTACTGACGGCAGTGCTAAACCAAATGTATACAGAGCGGGTGTAAAATTTAAGAAGGACAAGCTTTTGGTAGATTTGACGATGAAAGCTGCTACGGGCCAAGCATATACCTATATTAGTAAGGGTGGAACAACAAAAAGGGGTTACACGGATAATTCCTACTTCACTTTAGATTTGGGCGCACAATACAAGTTAAATGAGAATGCTAAAATTTTCTTGCAGTTTAATAACCTTAATAACGCGGCATATCAGGAAATTAGCGGTTGGAGTTCAACTACCGGCTTTGCAACCTATCCTATGGCGTCACGCAACTTCGTTGTAGGTATGGAATATAATTTCTAGAAGCATTTTGTGATATGATTTATAGGTAAAATTTAAAACGAGGGCAAAATTGCCCTCGTTTTAAGCTATGAAAGGACTAGTTTCAATGTTTAATAAAAAATTCGGCCTTGTAGTTTTATCTCTAACTATTCTGCTCATGGCGGCTCTGCTTTTTAGCGGCTGCAAAGATACACAGCAAGCAACAAGTAAAAAGAGCGAAGTTGCTTATAAGGTAACTGATATGACAGGCACTACTATTGCTTTTAAAGAAAGTCCGAAGCGAGTAGTTTCTTTAAACTGTGGTGTAGATGAGATTCTGCTCGATTTGTTGCCGCCGGAAAGGATTGCCGCCCTTTCTGCTCGGGCTGATGATCCGGGAATTTGTGCGGCTGTCGATAAAGCAAAAACTGTTGAAAAAAGAGTGCAGGGTAAAAATGTTGAGGCAATTTTAACATTGAATCCTGATTTGGTTGTGATGCCTGACTGGATTGGCATGGATTTAGTTAATGGTTTGCGTGCTGTAGGTGTGCCTGTATATGTATTCAAAACTCCGGAATCTTTGGCTGATATTCAGAATACTATTCTTAAAATAGCAATCGTTGTTGATGCTAAGGTACAAGGTGACGAAATAGTATCAACTATGCAAAAAAAGTTGGAACGAGTTCAACAAATTACCAAAAAAGTACCAAGTGATAAGAAGCAAACTCTCATACCTCTTTCGCTGATGGGGTCTTTTGGCGGCAAAGGGACAACTTTTGATGATATGTGCAATTATGCCAATGTAACAAATGGCGTATCGGCTGCGGGCGTCGTAAAAAGGGCAGCTATCACGAAAGAGATGATAGTTAAAATGGATCCGGATGTCTTTATAATTCCCACATGGGATTTTGAGGAAAGCGGCAAGGCTGAGAATTTCATCAAAGAAATAAAAAGTGATCCGGCATTTAGCACGGTCAAGGCAATAAAAAACGATAGGTTAGTTAAAGTACACGATGCGTATCTCTATGCTGCTTCACAGTATGCTGCTAATGCTGTTGAAGAAATTGCTCAAGCTGC
>CAYLRW010000116.1:0-3332 GCA_964386405.1 uncultured Acidaminococcales bacterium
ACATCCATTAGTCCTTATACCCCATAGCAGCTCTTACTTTGCTCAGTTTGTCCAAGAAATAAGCTACTTCTTCCTCAGTATTATAGAAATAGAAGCTGGCCCTGCAGGTGGCGTTGACACCCAAATAAATGTGCAGCGGCTGTGCGCAATGATGTCCTGTGCGAATGCAGATGCCCGCCGCTGATAGCAGCTCGGACACATCATGCGGATGCACATCATCAACTGTAAATGCCACAAGGCCCGTTTTCTCTGCCGGATTATCGGAGCCAATAATTTTGACATGCGGTATTTTCTTCATACCTTCGATAGCCAGGGTAACGAGTTTTTTCTCGTGTGCCTCAATTTCTTCAAACCCGATATTGTTCAAGTATTTAATCGCCGCCGCCAAAGAAACAGCGCCTTCGACATTCGGCGTACCAGCTTCAAATTTAGTCGGCAGTTCAGCAAAAGTGGTAACTTGTTCTTCGACGCGGTCGATCATATCACCGCCCAAATTGAATGGTTCCATGTCTTCGAGCAGTGCTTCCTTACCGTAAAGCACCCCGATACCGCCGGAAGCACACATTTTGTGCCCGGAAAAAACGAAGAAATCACAGTCCAGCTCCTGTACGTCGACCTTCTGGTGCGGTACGCTTTGGGCACCGTCCAGTACAACCACAGCGCCATGTTTGTGTGCGAGGTCAATCAATGGTTTGGGATCGAACACCAGTCCAAGCACATTACTGACCTGAGCAAAAGCTACGATTTTGGTTTGAGAATCAATCTTGGCGAAATCTTCTTCTTTAAACTTGCCGGTTTCTTTATCAATATAGATATAATCCAGCACAGCACCGGTCTTTTGGGCAACTCGCTGCCAGGTAACCAGATTGGCGTGATGTTCAGCAACCGTAATGACGATGCGGTCACCTTTTTTGAGATGCGTTTCGCCGTAGGAACGTGCCACAAGATTCAGACTCTCCGTAGTATTACGCGTATAAATTACTTCACGTGTGCTCTTGGCATTGATGAACTCGCGCACTACTTCTTTCGAACCATCGTAGGCTTCTGAAGCTGCAATAGCGAGTACGTGCGAGCCTCTGTGTGGATTACCATTCTGACGGCTGTTATATTCATAGATAGCTTCCAGTACCGGCAGCGGTTTCTGCGTAGTCGCACCATTGTCAAAATAGACAAGCGGTCGTCCGGCACTGATAGTTTTCAAGATAGGAAAATCATTACGAATTAATTCAATGTTCATATTTCACGCTCCTTTAGCGTCGAGTTTACGCCGTATTTCTTCCAAAGCAGTTTCCTGCAGGGATGGATCCAGACTGTCAATGATTGGTCTCATCAAAGATTCCACAATGATACGGCGCGCTTCTTCCCAGGAAAAACCCCGGCTCATCAGATAATAAACATCTTCTTCGCTGACTTGTCCGGCGCTGGTAGCATGGTTACCTGCCACATTATCTTCTGTACACAAAAGCAGCGGCAGAGAAATGTTTTTGGCCTTAGGTGACAATTGTACGGCGTAATCTCCTTCTTCTCCTGCGGAACCTGCGCAGCCGCGATGAAAGTCCAGCGTACTGCGGAAAATTTTCTTGGCTTCGCCGGCGAGGGCCCCTTTGCCATCAATCAATGAAACTGTTTTTTTGCCCCAGTGATCAATATGATAGAACAAGTCCAGATGCTGTTTGCCTGTACCTGAATATACTGTTCTTTCTGTTAAAGCGGCTTCGTCCCCGTTCAGATTACCGCGGCTATGCACAATTACCTGCTTGCCGCCAAGTTCTGCAGAAACAACATCCGCTTGAGCCGACTTACCCAGTTTGAAGAAACGCTGGTCATAGAGAGTAGCTTCCCCAAGATCTGCCTGCAGCTTGGAAATCTTTAGCTCCGCTGCCTCCTCCAGTTCATAGTAAGAGGCCAGATAAGAGCTCTGCGCAGTCTCCGTGCCGGATAATTTCCAGACAAGTTCCAGCTGTGCTCCCTTCTGCAGCAGGAAATGATAAGCACCGGCGTAACCGGCATGCTGCTCTTCCAGTTTTATTTCTATGGTTAATTTCGCCTGCATGCCAGACGGAATCGTAATCGTATATTTTTCGCCTGCCAGAGATGCCGCCAGAGTTTCTGCCGAAGCACCTTCAAAGTCTTCCGGGAACTCCGCACCGACGTTGACATAAGTCTTATCGGAAAAATCAGCGGCAGCGGAAACCTGCGGAGCAGCGAATATAATTTTTGTATCATTTGTTTTCAGGTACCGGTAAGTAAGTATCGGCAGCCTGTTAATTGCTATTTCTTTCATATGCCCCTCCTCAGCCGATAGACCCTTCGAATTCCAGATCGATAAGCTTGTTCATCTCCACCGCATATTCGAGCGGCAGTTCCTTGGAAATCGGCTCTGCAAAGCCTCTGACCAACATGGCCTTGGCATCTTCTTCCGACAAACCGCGAGTCATCAGGTAATAAATATTTTCATCAGGTATGCGGCCAATCTTCGCCTCATGTCCCAAGTCAATGTTATCATTCTCAATAATGATGTCCGGTATGGTATCAGAACGGGATTCATTATCCAGCATCAGTGATTCGCAGCTGATTGATACCTTTGCGCCCTGCGCTTTTGGTCCAATATGCACAACGCCGCGGTAAAGAGCTGTACCGCCGCCCTTGGAAAGCGACTTTGAGTGCACTGTTGCCGTGGTGTCCTTGCCGAGACATTCTATTTTTGAACCAGTATCAAGATACTGCCCCTTGCCGGCAAATGTAATGCCCGTGAACTCCGCCGACGATCTGTCACCCTTCAAAACTGTATCAGGATACAGGCAGGAAACATGTGAACCGAAGGAGCCGCTGACCCAGGTCATGCTGCCGTCTTCTTCCACCAGCGAACGCTTTGTGTTCAGGTTGTACATGTTCTTCGACCAGTTTTCAATCGTTGAGTAACGTAGTTTGGCACCCTTGCGAACAAAAAGTTCGACCGCGCCGGCATGCAGGTTTGCCACATTATACTTAGGAGCCGAACAGCCTTCAATAAAATGACAGGAAGCCCCTTCATCAACGATGATCAGCGTATGTTCGAACTGTCCCGCACCGGGAGCATTGAGCCGAAAGTAGCTTTGCAGCGGCATCGACACCTCAACACCTTTAGGCACGTAGACAAAAGAACCGCCGGACCAGGCCGCGTAATGCAATGCTGCAAATTTATGGTAAGACGGAGGAATCAAAGTGCCGAAGACAGGTCTGACCAAATCTTCATACTGCTTGACTGCCGTCTCAAAATCAACATAGATGACACCTTGCTTCGCCAAAGCCTCATGCACATTATGATAGACGACCTCGGAATCATACTGCGC
>CAYLRW010000117.1:0-3306 GCA_964386405.1 uncultured Acidaminococcales bacterium
AAATTTTGCACAATCTGTTTGTAAAGCTTGTGATTATCAAAAATAGCCGAACCATGAGTAGAATTGGTAAAGATGAAAACTTCGCTCGGTCCTTTGGTTGCTTCTTGCAGCTCCAGCGACATAAAGGCAGGTACAAGTTCATCGGCATCGCCATGAATATAGAGAATCGGCGTTGTGACATGCTCGACAGCCTTCAAAGGCGAAGCCTCTTGTAAGGTTGATCTGGAGTGCAGATAAGAAACGATATTTGTATACTGAAGTAAAATTTTTGAAATGTCCAGACCGGTGGAATTAACAAAACGATTTATCTGGAATTCCAAAAGAGTTTCGAAGTCAGAATAAGAACTATCGGCTATATAGAAGGCGACACGCTTATTGCTTTCATTGAGTTCAGCATGCAGCAGGGCGGTTGCTGCTCCCATGGAAATTCCGTGGACACCAATTATACCATGGGGAATGCGTTGATTGACCCAGCTGATCCACTGATCAAGATCATATTTTTCTAAGTTCCCCCAGGTAACGGAATCACCACCGCTTTCACCATGATCACGAGAGTCGACGAGCAAAATATTGAAACCTGACTGCAGGTAGATGCTCAGATAGTTGAGGCCGGCAGAACGATTTTCCATAAATCCGTGCAAAAATACTACTGTTTTCGTACTAGCGGCCGGATTAGGAATAAAGGTTCCTGACAACGAATAGCCGTAAGGCGAGTTGATAACGATATTTTCTTTGGCCAATTCTCTGCCGTTATATTTTATAGTCTGCTGCAGCTGTTGTACTGCGGGCTGACGAGGTGAATAGCTCGGCAAAAGGCTGGCTTCTTCATAGATGATACTGCCGATAATGAGTCCTATTATGTTTATAAGCAGGATAAATGTCACCGTTAAAACAATAAATGTTTTGGCCCAAATCCTTCTTTTAGAACTGGAAAGTTCATGATCTTTGAAATTGTGCATAAAAGCCTCCGCAAAACAGTTTATAAGGCAGTAATTTTACTTTATCTATAATACAACTTTCGAGTGCAATAAGGTTGAGCAATGTTGTGAAGTTTTTGTAAAAAATATTTGGTTGGACACATAATGGACCATGCGGCAACAGTGTTTCTCCTGTTGGTTCTTTTTTTCTGTTCCAAGGCTGAAATATGCAGGAACAAAGCTATTTTTGGCGAACCATTCTCACATATTGCAAATTGGTAAATTAGCAAAGTTCAGAGGTGTTGAATTATGGCTTTTACTGAGTTGTCTCTCAATAAAGCTTTCATGCTGTTTGAGCCTGGTCCTGTTATTTTGGTGACAACCAATGACGGCAAGAAGAACAATCTTATGACTATATCCTGGCATATGGTCACTGATTTTACGCCAACCTTGGCGCTGACAACCGGTCCTTGGAACTATTCTTTTCAAGCTTTGCGGAAAAAGCAAGAATGTGTTCTGGCAGTACCTGCCGTTGATATTATAGAAAAGGTTATCGGTGTAGGTGACTGCTCGGGTAAGGATACCGATAAATTTAAAAAGTTCCAATTCACTCCTTTGCCGGCCAGTGAGGTCACTGCACCTTTGGTTAAAGAATGTCTCGCCTGTCTGGAATGTCGAATCACTCGTTATATTGAGGAGCCGGGTATTTTTTTGCTGCAGGGAGTGAAAGCTTGGGTTGATAAAGACCACAAAGAACAGCGGACCTTTCACGCTAATGGTGACGGCACCTTTGTCGTTGATGGAGAAAAGATTGACCTGCATAATCTGATGGCGGATAAAATACCTTTTTAATTAATAATCAAGTCAAAATAGTGGTTGGAGGGTTACGTTATGATTTTGCCTGATATACTGGCAAATGATTTAAAAGTAGTATTTTGCGGCACGGCACCGGGCAATGTTTCTGCCAAGGCAGGTGCTTACTATGCTAACAATAGCAATAAATTCTGGGAAATGCTTTACAAGATGGGCCTGACTGCGAAAAAGATGGCGGCTCAAGATTTTCGCCATGTTCTTGCTGCCGGTATTGGCTTGACCGATATGGCGAAGGAACAGTTTGGCATGGATAAAGTTCTGAAAAAGCAAGATTTTGACAGGGAAGCTTTTGAAGCAAAAATTCTCAAGTTTCAACCGCGGGTTTTGTGCTTTACGAGCAAACGTGCGGCACAGAGTTATTATGGTTTGAGTTCAAGCGCGGATATCCAGTATGGTAAACAAGCAGAAACCATTGGTTCAACAGTAGTTTTTGTTTTGCCATCACCGTCACCAGCGGCTATTCGCTGGTGGCAGGAGAGTTATTGGCTGGAAGCAGGGAAATATATCAAGCAGCAAGCTTTAAAATAAGGGGTGTAGTTTAATGAAAGAAGAGATTAGAAACGCAATATTAGAATTTGGCGCTGACTTATGCGGATTTGCTGCTGTTGGAAGGTTTGCGGAAGCGCCGCAGGGATTTCAGCCTCAGGATATCTTTCCTGATTGCCAGACGGTTATTGTTATTGCTATGGCTTTGCCAAAAGGCTTGCTTGCTGTTGATTCCCGTATCATCTATGCTCACTATAATGAAATAAGTTGTCCGATTGTCGATAAGATAGCTTTTGAGACTGCGCAATTTTTGGAAAAAACTTATGGCCAAATCGCTGTTCCGCTTCCTTGCGATGGGCCTTATGAATATTGGAATAATGAAAAAATGGAAGGGCGGGGTCTGCTTTCCATGAAGCATGCGGCAGTACAGGCAGGACTGGGAGCTTTAGGCAAAAATTCGCTGCTCCTGAATAAAAATTATGGCAACCTGTTGACCGTAGGAGCGGTACTGACAGATATGAAAATAGAATCAGATCCGCTTGCGGCAAGCATTTGTATTCAAGGCTGCGATTTGTGTATCAAAAATTGTCCGGTACAGGCTTTGGACGGTGTGGGTGCTAACCAAAAATCCTGCAGGACAAAAGCTTATGGAAAGACGGAACGTGGTTTTGGCACAGTAGACTGCAATAAGTGCAGGACAATTTGCCCAAGAAGATTTGGTGTATGACATATATAGAAAGCAAGGGATAATATTGAAGAATATACTTGTCAGTTTACTTATAACGATAACTTTGTTGCTGTCAGCGCCGGTTGAAGCTTGTACTCTGTTTGCTGCCAATGGCAGCGTGGTTGATGACGGAGGAACCTTATTGGTGAAGAATCGCGACTGGGAACCCAATCAGCATCAGGTTATCAAATTTGTGCCGGCCAAAGATGGTTACAGTTATTTTGGTTTGTATGCCGAAGGGGCGGCTGCTGGTATGAAGGCGGGAATTAATGAAAAAGGCTTAACCGTTGTCAGCGCTACCGC
>CAYLRW010000118.1:0-3291 GCA_964386405.1 uncultured Acidaminococcales bacterium
CAAGTTCAGCATAGAACAAAAGGAAAATGACTATATTTGTCATACCAATCATTATGTAGCTGAAGATATGCTGAATTTCAATAAGAAGATTGGTCAAAGCAGCCAAAAGAGATATGAACGCATTTGTCAATTGTTAGATGATGCTTCCAGTCCTTTTTCTTTGGATGTATTTCTGAATTTTAGCAATGACCGAAACGATGGCCCTGACAATAGTATTTTTAGACTTGGCAGCAATCCGGCTAATACGAGAACAATGGCTGTTTGGGCGGTAAAAATTCCATTGGATAGCTCCCCGGAAGTTTATGTGAGGATATTGAATCCGAATGAAGACGAAAAGATCATTAAAATTGTCGCAGGTGATTTTTTCAGTACGCAAGCTTTTCTGAATAACTGTAAGTATTAATATTTTTTTTAGTATGCTAAAATGTGAATGTGAGATATGAAATATAAGTTGTAAGGTTTTACATGCCTGAGAAGAACTGCAATTTGATTGTTACAGCCTTGATTAACTTTTTAGAAGAAGACATTGTAAGAAGGGATGGACTAAAATGACTGCAAAAATCTTATTAATTAGTACTTCAAAGGCAGAAAGCATACTTATTCAAAATATGTTGGATGGATATAAGGTATTATTTTCTCCTTATTGTCTCGATGCAATGGGAAAAATCAAAGATAACACGGATCTTGATCTGGTACTGCTTGATCTTAATTTGCCGGATAAGGCTGCGTTTGAAATATTGGCTGAAATAAAAAGAATTAAGCCTTATAGAAAAATACGTACGGTTATTTTAACAAATAGTGAGCAAATAGAAGATGAAGCAAAAGCACTGCAAGCCGGGGCAGGCGATTATGTAAGAAAACCTTTTAGCCGCGAAGGTCTGAGGATACGCATAGCGGTACAGTTGGAAATTTTGAGGCAACAAAGACAGAGTGGGCCAGAGCTGGAAGAACGCAATTTTTTGTTTAAAACCATATTTGAACAGGCACCAATCGGCATCGTAATTTCACGCAGCGAGAAGCCACATGCGCAGGTGCGTGATTTTATTTCTGATGTAAATCCGATGTATGAAAAGATAATAGGACGCACACAGGAAGAATTCAATAAATTGGGTTGGCTGCAAATAACTCATCCTGATGATTTGGCAGAAGTGTTTGAAAAATTCCGACAGTTGCAGGAAGGCACGATTGATGATTACGAGATTGAAAAAAGGTTTATCAGACCAGATGGTAGTATTATCTGGGCTAATCTTACGGTGGTAGCAATCAGGCTTAACAGTGGCGCAAGAGGCAGTGAGCATTTGTACCTTGTCCAGGACATTACTAAAAGAAAAGCGACAGAAGCAGCATTAGCTGAAAGCGAGCGCAGCAAGTCTGTTTTGCTTTCACATCTGCCGGGAATGGCTTATCGTTGCAAGTACGATCGGGAATGGACAATGCAGTTTGTTTCTGAAGGCTGCTATGATTTGACAGGTTACAGACCTGAATGCCTGCTTAATAACAAAAATTTATCTTTTAATGATCTGATTGCGCCCGAGTATCGGGAATTTCTTTGGCAGCAATGGAATAAAAAGCTTCCTTCCAAGCTTCCTTTCAGAGATGAGTATGAAATTATTACAGCAAATGGTGAGCGTAAATGGGTTTTGGAAATCGGTCAAGGCATCTATTATGGCAATGGCAAGGTAGAAGCACTTGAAGGAATAATCATAGACATTACTAAAGAAAAGGAATCGCTTCTCCAACTCAAGTTTGTAAATGAACATGACCATCTTACTGGTTTGTATAATCGCAGATTCTTGCAGAAACTTTTGGAAAAAGACAAAACTGACAAGAAGAACACAAAACGTGCTTTGATATTGCTTAATTTAAATAAAATTGACTCAATCAATTTAACTTTTGGCTATGCCCTCACTGAAAGCATCGTTAAAGAATTGGCACAAAAACTTTCTTTGTTTGTCTCTCGGGATAGAAAGCTGTTTCGCCTGTCCTTCAAAAGTTTTGGTTTTTATGTCGAAAATTATGGCGGCATTAAAGAATTAAGAAATTTTTGTGATTCCTTGGTCCAAGTTTTAAGTGCGATGCAAATTATGCATATCATCGGTTGCGGTATTGGTGTCGCACCGGGTGAGCAAGGTGACGAAGACGCCGTACTGATTTTGAGAAATGCGTCCATAGCTTCCGAGAAAGCGATGGGTGGTGACAAAATTTTTGATTGCTGTTTTGTTGATGCTAAATTACTTGCTGAAATAAGCCGTGAAACGGAAATCAAGGATCAGCTTATTCTTATCGCCAATGATGAAAATAATAAATATCTTTATTTACAGTATCAGCCTGTATTTGATGCTAAAACCAATAAGATACGTGGGTTTGAGGCTCTGGCAAGGCTAAAAAGTGAAAAACTTGGCAAGGTTGCGCCGGATGAGTTTATATCGCTCGCCGAAAAGATGCAGTTGATTGTGCCGATTGGCCTGCAAATAATGCGACAAGCTTGTGCGTTTCTCAAACAGTTGGAAAATGAAGGCTATCATGATATCAAAGTATCTGTTAATATTTCTGCAATACAATTATTCAGAAACGAATTTTTAGAAGATTGGCACAAGGTCATTAATGATGCCAAAGTCGATGTGCGGAATTTACTTTTGGAGCTTACGGAATCTGTCTTTTTAAATAATTATGAAGACATTAATAAAAAACTTGGTCATTTAAGGGCACTGGGAATAGGGATAGCTATAGATGATTTCGGCGTTGGCTACTCATCCTTTGCCCGCGAAGATGAACTCAATGTAGACTACTTGAAGCTGGACAAATATTTTATAGATAAATTGCTGTCAGATGAACAAGGTAAATCAATTACAGGCGATATAATTTCGATGGGTCATCGGCTCGGTCATCTTGTGGTAGCTGAAGGCGTTGAATATGAGGAACAAAGACAATACCTGGTTGCACATAACTGCGATTTTCTTCAAGGTTATTTACTAAGCAAGCCACTTGATGCTGAGGACGCAATGACACTTTTTAGAAAGACAAACGGTCATGAGCAGACAACCGTTACGTTTTCTTGAAATAACTAACAGAACATCAGGTAATCTCTGAAATTATTCTTAGGTAGGTGTCGCTAATGAATGCTTTTACTCATTCGATTGCTCAAGTATTTCAGGGAGCAGCCAAGGCTTTTAAAAACTTTCCTGCCTCCATTGCCTGTGCCTTAGCTTTTACTTTAGTGACAATAGTCAGAGTCCATCTTGATTGGCCGCAGCAAAAGGACTATCTGTTTTTATTTAACTGCTTGCATTG
>CAYLRW010000119.1:0-3229 GCA_964386405.1 uncultured Acidaminococcales bacterium
GAAAACGGAAGATGTGAAGCTTCTAAAATAAGACTTTCCATTTCATCTAAAATTTTGTCCAATTCCATGCTCATCATCATCTCTCTCTATTCTTATTTACAAGATTTCTTTGCTATGTAACTTTTTATCTGAGTTTCAATACTTTCAGGCACTAATCCTGAAATATTGCCTCCAAAAACTGCTAATTCTCTTACACCAGAAGAGCTTAAGAAAGAATATTGTGCATTTGTCATAATAAAAACTGTTTCCAACTCGTGGTCAATCTTTTTTATTAACAAAGCTCTTTGAAATTCATATTCGAAATCAGAGAAAGCCCTTAATCCCCTGACAATAAATTTAGTATCTTGCTGTTTGCAATACTCATTCAATAGTCCGGAAAAACAAGTGACTTTTGCATTGGTAATATGCTTGGTAGCTTCCTTCAGCATTGCCACCCTTTCATCCATAGTGAACATACCTTGTGCCTTGCCAGGATTATTGAAAACACTTATGATAATCTCATCAAACATAAGACTGGCACGTTCGAATATATCGATGTGTCCATTGGTTACCGGATCGAAACTCCCCGGGCAAATTGCTCTACGCACTTTGCACCTCCTATTTTTTTAGCCTGCATCAAGTCATCATGGCAAATAATTTACTATCTTACATTTTAACTTATTAAGGCTAAATATGCCACAATTATAACAAAAATAGTTTTCTAATTATAGCGCAAAAAGGAAATTAGTGTTTCTCCATATTTTTCGCTGCGGATTATTTCAAACTTTATCGGCAGATCAGATAATATTTCATGTTGTGAATGCTCCACTATTAAATATCCTCCCGGCGCAACAATCTCATATTTGGCTAACTGACCAATTATTTGTGCTGGCAGCCCTTTATTGTAGGGTGGATCACAAAAGATGAACTCGAACTTCTCACCCTTAGCAGCCAAATCGCCAATCATCCTTACAGCGTTACCCTTAAGAACTCTGGTCTCCTTTTCCGCTCTGGCTTTAGCAATATTGCTGCGAACGAGCTGCAAACTTGTCTGACTTTCATCAACAAAAACGACCTCTTCCGCACCTCGGCTCCAGGCTTCCAAGCCAAGGTTGCCAGTACCAGCAAACAAATCAAGAACACGTGTCCCCGCTATTTTCATACCTATAATATTAAAAAGCGATTCCTTGACACGGTCACTTGTTGGCCTTACATCCATATTTTTGGGAGTTGTAAGCTTGAGCCCCCGCGCTTTTCCTGTTATTATTCTCATTCAAAAATCCTCACGATTGTAATATAATTAAATGGTTGAACGTCAAAAATCTTTTTTTCAAGGAGCTAAACGTGATTAAGAAATTATGCCTTTGTCTTATTGCATTCTCTCTGTTGGCAATTTCAATCATTTATGAAAATAGACCGCCAAAACTTGAAAAGGTGGATTTGCCTCCTCTTTCCAGTGAACAAAAAATTGTCGTGCTGCCATTAGACGGAAGACCGCCTTGTACTAAATTTGTTTCTGATTTAGGTCTTTTATCATCTGTCAAAATAATTCTACCGCCAAACGACTTGCTTGGCAACTACACTGAACCTGCACAAAGAAGCCTTTTGGTAAATTGGTTTAATAATAATATCGGCAACGCCGACTCTGGCATCATTTCTTCAGACCTCTTAATTCATGGTGGTTTGGTAGGTTCGCGCATCCCCGTTGGTACATTGAACGATGAAAATGCTTTTCTTAGCTATTTAGAAACCCTGCATAAAAATAATCCTGCTAAGGCCCTATATATTTATTCAATTATTCCAAGGCTTTTAATTGCTGACCAACTTCTTCCTGACTCCTGGTGGCAATGGCATTTGATGCGTTGGGCCGCATTGCAGGATATTCAGGATACTTTTGGTGATCCTCTGAGCTTCAAGGAACTACAACGTTTTGTTGATGAAATACCCCCAGAGATTATTGATAAATATTCTGCACTTTACCGCAACAATGGTGATTTTAATCACAGACTGCTGGATGCTGCTGTCAAAAATAACATTGATATGCTGATAATAGGACAGGATGACGGGCAACCGTTCGGATTACCAAACCTGAATCGGAATCGTGCCCTTTTCTACCTTGAACATAACAATCTGGTAAATAAATACCACACAACACGAGGCGCTGATGAATTAGGCTGCTTAATTCTTGCAGCCGACCGTAATCGTAACTGGCAATATTCACCAAAAGTCTTCGTGGAATACTCTTCACCGCGTGTTGCTGATATAACAATGCCCTTCATGTCATGCAGCGTTGGCGAAACCGTTAACGAGAAAATTGCGATTGTTGGCGGTAAATCTGTCAATGACCCTTCGCAGGCTGATTTCATCCTCTATGTCCATTGTGGCAATGACGCAACTACAAATCTGGACGCAAAAGCAGCTTATCTGAAGAAGTTGATCATGGGAGCAACGCCGGTAGCTTTAGTTGACCTTTCTGCAAATTATGATGTAAAAGAAACCATCTTTCCACATCTTATCAATAACAATACCCCATTAGTGCGTTTAGCAGCCTTTGCCGGCTGGAATACCGTCAGCAATTCCGTGGGGACGGCTGTAGCACAAGCAAGTATTTTTACTGGTCAGAAACAGCGTCTTCCTGAAGGAGATCTGCCTTCCCTATATGCCTTGAACCTGCAATTCAATCTTGATCGTTTTTTTGATGATTGGGTTTATCAAAAAATTATGCATCATAAGCTTTCCAAATTGCTGGAAATAAGAGAAATGGATCCCTATTCCCTCGACTACGATACCCTTAAAGTGAGCAAGTTTATCAAAAACGAGATACAGGTTTATAAAAACACGCTATTTTACGATAACCTTTGTCGCTATCCTTTCTACAGCGATGATGCAAATGACTATTATCTATCTTCTATTGACATTGATGTTACTTTGCCTTGGGAAAGGATTTTCGAAGTTAATTTATCAACCAAAGCAACTTTCGGAACACGCGCCAAGCCTAACTAAATGCAAATAATAATCCTAAAACTTATTTGACAAACAAAGTACAATCTTATATAATGTAAACGTTGTAACGGGGCGTAGCGCAGTTTGGTAGCGCGCTTGGTTCGGGACTAAGAGGCCGCAGGTTCGAATCCTGTCGCCCCGACCATGAAATTTAAAGACTCTCGATTTTTCGGGAGTCTTTTTTCATGCCCAAAAACATTCATTTGGCAACAATTTGGCGACATTTTTAGTATCAGCTATTTTAAAA
>CAYLRW010000120.1:0-3192 GCA_964386405.1 uncultured Acidaminococcales bacterium
TTTGTCATATCAAGCAGCACTGCCAGCGCACAGACGCACATCTCACTGTGGCTGAGCGCGCAGAGTATATTGCACCTGGTACTGTCGCCCATGATTTTAAATAAAGCCGACACTTCAGCTAATACCGGTTCTTCATACATTTGTGTACGTACTATTTCAACGAGGCCGCTATGCACAATTTCACATTCATGATTCTTATTCATCAGATCACCTACATTTTCGGGCAAATTTCTAAAATCATTATAGTTTGCTTACACAGTTTTTGTCAAAGATACCTGCTTTTGGTATTGACAGTTGAATAGTTGCTCAACTATAATTTAGATATAAAGTTGAATGGTTGCTCAACTGAAATATGAGTGGAGGCAAAATAATGAAGAAATCATTTAAATTAGTGGGTCTTGGCTGTGCCAACTGTGCGGCAAAAATGGAAAATGCTATCAGCAAATTACCAGAAGTATCAGCTGTTACTATCAATTTTCTGACAACCAGAATGACGATAGAAGCTGAACGTGAGCAGATGGAAGGCATTGTGGCGGCTGCCGAAAAAATTATCAAAAATTATGAACCAGATGTCAAAATAGAAAAGGCATAGTGAGGGAAAAAGATGAGCCTGACTAAAAATTTTGGCAGAATTATTATTGGCGGACTTCTTTTCTCCGCAGGTTTCATTATCACTTTTGAGAGCAGCTTTACCAATCTGTGCTTCTATCTTACCGCCTATTTTATTGTCGGCGGCGATGTTGTGCTGCGTGCGGTGAGAAACATACTGCGGCTGCAGATATTCGATGAAAACTTTTTGATGTTTATCGCGACAGTGGGCGCTTTTTTAATCGGTGAATATCCCGAGGCAGTGGGTGTCATGCTCTTCTACCAGATAGGGGAATTGTTTCAGGGTTACGCAGTCGACAAATCAAGAAAATCGATTGCTGAGCTGATGAATATTCGCCCTGACTACGCGAATTTGAAAACTGCTGACGAAATTAAGAAAGTAGATCCTGACGATGTATTGGTCGGCGATGAAATAATCATCAGACCAGGCGAAAGAATCCCTCTTGACGCAATTGTTACGAGCGGCTCGTCGCTGGTGGACACCTCTTCTCTTACTGGTGAAGCAGTGCCGCGTGATGCTGCTGTTGGCTCAGAATTGCTCAGCGGCTGCATTAACCTCAGCGGGCTGCTGACAGCACGCGTGACGAAAGAATTCGGGGATTCTACGGTGAGCAAAATTCTTGATTTAGTAGAGAATGCTACTGCCAAAAAATCTAAATCAGAGAATTTTATTACGAAGTTTGCCAGAATTTACACACCTGCAGTTGTTATTCTTGCCGCAATGCTGGCTTTTATTCCGCCCCTGACCTTTAGCGAGGCACCGCTGACGGAATGGATTTTCAGAGCTTTGACCTTTTTGGTTATTTCTTGCCCTTGTGCTTTGGTAATTTCTGTACCGCTGAGTTTTTTTGGCGGTATTGGCGGTGCTTCCAGACAAGGTATTCTGGTCAAAGGCGGTAATTATCTTGAGGCTTTGGCAAAGACGGAAACCGTTATCTTTGATAAAACCGGGACTTTGACCAAAGGTGTTTTTGATGTGCAGGAAATTGTTGCACAAGCCATGGAGCCGGAAGAGCTTTTGGAACTGGCCGCTTTAGCGGAAAGTCACTCCAACCACCCTATTTCTTTATCTGTACAAAGAGCTTACGGCAAAACGATAGATACTGAAAAAGTTACGGACGTTAAGGAGATAGCCGGTCTTGGTGTGCAGGCAGTTATTGCGGGCAAAGTGGTTTTAGCGGGCAATGCCAAACTAATGAAGGAGCATGGAGTAGGATATGAGGAACCGCTAACTGCCGGTACTATTGTCCACATAGCCTCGGCAGGCAATTATGCCGGCTATATTGTCATAGCTGACCAGTTGAAGCCTGACGCAGCGAAAACAATAAAATTGCTGCGGTCAGAAGGTATTAAGCAGACTGTCATGCTGACAGGCGATCAAAAGAGTGTCGGCGAACTGGTAGCGAAGAAATTAGGAATTAATCATGTCTATACCGAACTTTTGCCGGCAGATAAAGTTCGTAAACTGGAAGAGATTATGCTGGTGAGAAGCAGAAATGGCAAGGTGGCTTTTGTAGGCGACGGCGTTAACGATGCTCCTGTGCTGGCAAGGGCCGATATCGGCATTGCCATGGGCGGTTTGGGCTCAGATGCGGCTATAGAGGCAGCTGACGTCGTCATTATGACGGATGAACCGGCGAAAATTGTCACTGCTATTAAGATTGCCAAGCGTACGGTGCGAATCGCAAAGCAGAATATTGTTTTTGCCTTAAGCGTGAAGGCTGCGGTATTAGTTTTAGGGGCTTTGGGTCTGGCAAATATGTGGGCAGCTGTTTTTGCCGATGTAGGCGTTTCTGTGATCGCTATTCTTAATGCCATCAGGGTGTTGAGCAGCAGCAGTCAACTGAATTAAATAAACAAAGAAAAACATTCAAAAAATAAGTACGGATATTAATTAAGGATGGCTATTTACAAATAAAAACAGTTATTTCTAATATTGTAAATAGCATTACCGAAAAATAAGTGGTAAAATAAGAAGCAATAAAAGAATATTCTGTATATTCGAGCAAGATATGCAACTGTATTCTCAAAAAAAGTGGAGAGTGAGTTAAAATGATACGCAGTTTTGAAAAAAACGGTAAATTTTATTTCGATGATGGCAGTAAGATTATCGAAACAGTTGAACTTATTGATTGCAACTTAGTTATCTATGATAGGATTTTCGGATATCTGTACAAAAGCAAGACTATAGCTGAATATGAAAAAGAAGATTGATTTTGTAAATTAACAAAGTAGACAGAATAATTTCTGTCTACTTTGTTTTTATTATAGGGACAAAATAATGTATATGTCTATATTCAGGTATGAAATACGAGCAGAAATAATCATTCACGGAATTACTGTAATTTTCACATAATATAAGTGATATAATAAACCTATAGTTTACTTGTGGGTTTATAATGTTCCTGGATCAAGACAGTGGTACTGCGGTTGTTAATATCTGCAGAGGAAACAAGGCAACTCGCGCGGGTAGAAATTGCAGGTCTGCCAGAACTCCTGGGAATTTTATAAAAATAAAATTTTCTAAAGGGGGAAAAGTATTATGAAAAAATCTCTGGTACTCGCAATGGCAATGGCTCTCGG
>CAYLRW010000121.1:0-3168 GCA_964386405.1 uncultured Acidaminococcales bacterium
GATACAAGCGTTTACGAATATTTTTTGCAGATGTAAATAATAAAAGCTGGACCTTTCGGTCCAGCTTTTATTATTTACTTTTAGCACTAGCGAAAATCTTCCACCAACTGGTTGAATTCATCCGTTGTAAATTTACGCACAGACTGCATTTGGTTATTATTGGCCAGACCGCTCACTTCCTCATAGCTTTTCTTGGTTTGGTCTTCATACAGCAGGCCCGTAAGTAAGCCTTCATGCTCCAGGATATGCTGCAATACCTTCCCTTTATCATGTCTGTCATAGTCTCCGATACTATTAATGTCTAGCAATCTCTCTTTAAACCAATCATAAGTATTGACTTTATTGAAGGTTACACAAGGGCTGAAAACATTAACCAGTGAAAAACCCGGATGCTTAACTGCTGCTACAATCAAATCAACAAGTTGCTGCAGTTCAGTTGAAAAGCCTTGTGCTACAAAACTTGCTCCGGCCGACAAAGCCATTTCCAAAGTCGCCACTGGCGTTTCGATATTGCCTTCCGGCGTTGTCTTAGTTTTAAATCCCCAATCACTGCGTGGAGAAGTCTGCCCTTTCGTCAGGCCGTAAACGTGATTATCCATCAATATATAAGTTAAATTAACATTGCGCCTGATGGCATGATAGGTATGTCCTAAGCCAATAGCCATGCCATCACCATCACCACCGCAGGCAACGACTGTTAGTTTAGGGTTAGCTAGTTTCAGTCCTTGGGCAAAAGGCAAGGCTCTGCCATGCGTCGTGTGCATACCATAAGCATAAACATAGCCTGAAAGACGGCCGCTGCAGCCAATACCGCAGACGATTGCAAGTTGATGAGGTTCTAATCCTAGTTTCACTGCAGCTTGCTGTAAGGCTGCCTGTACGGCATAATCGCCACAGCCAGGGCACCAGTTTGGTTTTACATTATTCTTAAAATCTTGCAAAACAGCCATTTTACAGCACCTCCTTGCAACGCATAAGCAATTCTTCCGGATACATAATATCGCCATCATACTGCAGAATGCTTTCCAGATGCGGACATCCTTCAACCTGCATACGCAGAAGATGCGCAAGCTGTGCGGAAGCATTGTGCTCAACTACAACAATTTTCTTCGCCTTTTGCAAATATGGCATAAGCTCTTGCGCAGGAAATGGCGACAACAAACGTATCTGAACATGGTTGACCTTTTTTCCTTCCTGCCGCAAAACAGACGCCGTTTCTGCTATGCAACTGCGCGTAGATGTCATACCTATCAGCAGAATATCTGCTTCTTCGTAAGGTGCATCGACAAATAAAGCCTGCTGGTAGTGCGCGAGAAAAGATTGCATTTTCTTGAGCCTTTTTTCTGTTTGTTTAGTGCGCATCAATTTTGCTTCACTCGGACGACCGCTTTCATCGTGTTCCAAGCCAGTACCTAGGCAAATACCGTTTGGTGTCCCAGGTAGTATGCGTGTAGAAATACCATCAAGCGTATCTAATCCATAGCGCAGAAAGTATTCCGGTGCTTTAATTGGCGGTAACGTTTGAATATCAGCTAATTTACCGCGTCTGATCGTTAGTTTTTCGTATTCAGGTATAGGCATCGTACGCGTTGCCAAAGATAATTGAGCATCGGCTAAAACAATAACCGGGCATTGATATTCTTCTGCCAGATTGAAAGCTTCAAAGACATCATAAAATGCTTCCTCCATTGTGCTTGGAGAAAGAATAATTTTGGCAGTATCACCATGTGTATTGTAAAGAGCGGCTAAGAGATCTGATTGTTCGTGCTTCGTTGGTAAGCCTGTGCTTGGGCCCCCGCGTTGCGAGTGAATAATAACAAGTGGCGTCTCCGTCATCGCCGCCAAGCCAATCGCTTCAGCCATTAACGAAAAACCCGGTCCCGATGTTGCCGTAAAAGCACGGGCTCCGCCATAAGCAGCCCCAATTGCCAGCGTACAGGCAGCGATTTCATCTTCCGCCTGCAGCATTTGTCCTCCAAACTGTTTAACCTTCTTCACCATATATTCCATAACTTCGGAAGCTGGGGTTATTGGATAAGCGGCCATAAAACGTGCCCCTGCGCTTAAAGCTCCAAACGCCATTGCTTCATTGCCCAACATAAATAGCTTTGGTGTGCAATCTGCAAGCGCCGGCAATTTCTTTTTCGCCAGATATTCCGGTGCTGCTGTTCTTACAAATTCGACTCCTGCTTTGAAAACTCTCAAGTTAGCAGCAACGGCTTCTGCACCTTTTTTGGCAAATTCTTTTTGCAACTGCACGTCAAAACAGTCTTCGCCGAGTCCTAAAACCGCTGCCGTGCAGCCGAGGGCAACAATGTTTTTCTGTAGTATAGTACCGTTTTGTTTGGCAATATCGGCAAAAGGCACTGCCAAGAGTTTTCCTTTGCCTGTATAATTGCCGGCAATAGCCTTTTCTGCCAAGACAATAGCATCCTCACTTATGGCAAGTGCTTCATTTGCCAAAGTATCCTGATCCAGGGCAATCAAAAGATCACAGTCTTTGTTGATGGTACCAACAGGCTGAGTGGCTATTCTTATTTTGTAATTGGTATGTCCCCCTTTAATGCGTGAAGAAAATTGGCGAAAACCATACAATTCGTACCCTTGGTGGCTCAAAACAGCCGCTAATATTGATCCCAGGCTCTCCAGGCCTTCACCCTGCTGGCCACCAGCTTGCCATGTAATTTCATTTCTTTGCAAAATCACTGCCTCCTCTCAGATACCTGCAATTATTTTTAATATTATTTAAGATATTCCTGCTTAAGATAGTTTTACCTTTTAATAAGTGATTTTATTTGCACTATTTTATTTCACACCTTGATTGACTTCATTAGCATTACCTATATAATTATTACATAGCTGTTTATTCCTTTGAAATGAGGTATCCCATGACCAGACAATTCTTCTCGCGCCTCTTGGTCCTGCATATAGGACTTTTTCTCTATTCCCTTGGTATTGCCTTAAGTCTGAATGCTCAAATCGGTTATGCGCCTTGGGAGGTTCTCCACGTAGGTATGGCAAAAACCTTTGGCATGACAATCGGCGAGGTTTCCATCATCGTCGGGTTTCTGATTTTGCTAGTTACCGCCTACTGCGGAGAAGACATCGGCATTGGCACTATTGCCAATATGATTGTCATCGGCCTGGTGCTTGATTTAATTCTCTATC
>CAYLRW010000122.1:0-3066 GCA_964386405.1 uncultured Acidaminococcales bacterium
GCCTTGGAAGATGTAGGTTTGCCTGGCAGAGAGAACTATCAGCTGGATGAATTATCCGGCGGCCAAAGGCAAAGACTGCTCCTGGCTTCTGTTCTCGCTGTTCACCCACGCGTATTGGTGCTGGATGAGCCTGTTTCGGCTATGGACCCGGAAGGCTCGGTTTCCTTATATAAGTTGCTTTATAAGATTCATCAGAAATATAACATGACTGTTGTAGTCGTTGAACATAATCTCGACTATGTACTGCCCTATGTTACCGATATGATAGTATTGCAGGACGGCGGTGTTGTGGCATCAGGTTCCTTTGAAGAGGCTGCGGCCGCAGCCTACGAGGATAGAGAGCTCAGAAGAATTTTGCCGGCCCTGTGGCAGGTCAAGCTTAACCTTGAGAAACGTGACGGTATCCATCTTGGTATGTGGAGAAACACTAAGGATGCTATTATAGAACTCAAAGAAAAGTATGGGAGGGCTGAGCTGTGATTGAAACAAGAGAAGTAAATTTTGCTTACAGGCGCGGCGAGCCTGTTATCAACGATATTGACTGCAAAATAGAAGACGGTGAATTTGTGGCTTTGCTTGGTCATAACGGCAGCGGCAAGACAACCTTGAGCAGGCTCTTTATGGCTTTGATGCATCCGCGCTCCGGCGAAGTCTATGTGGACGGTGAAAATATAGCTAAGAAAGAACCAGCCGATCTGGCTGATCGCGTTGGCTACGTTTTCCAGAATCCGGACTTACAGATTCTTGCCGATACGGTCTGGGATGAAGTTGCTTACGGACCACGTAATAAAAAACTGTCCGAAGAAAAAGTACGCGAGCAGGTGGAAGAAGCGTTGGCAGCAACCGGGCTTACCGATTTTGCCGATGTTTATCCAAGAACCTTGTCCTTCGGCCAGAAACGCCGCCTTGGCGTAGCTGCAGCTTTGGCACTCAAACCGCGTATTCTGATTCTTGATGAAATTACAAATGGCCAGGACAGCCTGGAAAAAGAACAGATGATGAATTATCTGCGGGCAATCAACGAAGAGCAAGGAATTACCATCGTGCTGATTACCCATGATATGAATATAGCCCGGCTGTATGCCCGCCGCGTTATCGTCTTGCATAATGGCAATCTTGTTTTCGATGATGTGCCGGAAGAACTTTTCAATGGCACCAAGGACCTCACGGAATGGGGTTTGCAGCAGCCAACGATGGCAGCTCTGGCGGCAACTTTCGAACTTACGGCTGTTAATGCTGCAGATTTTTGCGCTCAGCTTACTCTGAAAGCAGGTGGAAAATAATGAGAATAACGGCATTCACCCAATTGATAACTGTTTTAGCGGTTACGGCGCTGGTTTTCATTTTGCCTGTACAGGTTGTTTCCTTTATATTGGTACTGGAGTTAGCACTATTGCTCTACATCAAACATGACCGTATGACAATGGCTGCCATTGGCGCGCTGACTGTTTTTACGGGTATGATGATCTTGCTGCAGCTATTGTTCCAATCTACTCTCGAAGTTGCGATGGTTGGAGGTTTGCGGATGCTGGTCATGACGATGGCGTTTCTTTGTTTGCTGGCGGCAACGAGGATACAGGATATTGCACAAGCCTTGGTAGAACGTTTCCATATGCCTTGTGAATATGCTTTCATGCTGACAACTGCTCTGCGTTTTGTTCCTGATTTTCTGACTGACAGCACGGCAACGCTTGATGCGCAGTCCTGCCGAGGCTATTCTAACCGTGGTAATGTTTTCAAACGTCTGTATTCCTACCTGGTTGTGATAAAACCGTTGGTAATGCGCGCCGTAGCTAAATCAGATACCTTGGCGCTCAGCATGGAACTTAAGGGTTTCGGTGCCAACACCTATAAAAATATGAAGAAACAAGAACTGGGAATAGGTGATTACTTGGTGCTGACCATCGTCGTTGTCCTTAGTACCTACAAATTGTGGATCAAATATTTATAAATAGTCTCAAAGGCTAATGTGCGCAGTTCATTCACTGTTCCCACTGGCCTTTTTTCTTTGTCATGATTTTTGTAAATTGGTGTATAATAACAAATGACTGAAGTTATCATTAACCTGAAGCTGGAGATGAGCGAATTGTTGAAAAAGAATGCACCAATCGGCGTTTTGGATTCCGGTGTTGGCGGCCTTAGTGTTTTGAAATGCTTAAAGACGATGCTGCCCCATGAAGATTTCATTTATCTGGGCGATACAGCCAGAACACCTTATGGACCACGCAGTGAAGCAGAGGTCAGACAATTTGTCGGCGAGATGCTTAATTATTTTGAAGCACAGGGAGCCAAGCTGGTTGTCATTGCCTGCAATACACTCACTGTGCTTGGGGTTGATACCTTAAAAGGAAATCATGAATACGACATTATTGGTATGTCCAAGGGAGCTAACCTTGTTCTGAATGCCAGCAGAAATAAGACCATTGGCGTTTTTGCCACCGAGTTTACGATTAATTCCGGTGCACATAAAGCTGCTATTCTGGCAGTAGATTCAACAGCTACTGTAGTGCCGAAGGCGTGCCCAAAATTTGTGCCCATGATAGAGGGTGAACGTTTTGATTCGCCGGAAATTAAAGCTGCCATTGCTGAATATGCCCTGCCATTGAAAGCAGCCGGCGTCGACACCATGATTCTTTCTTGTACGCATTATCCTTTTATTAAGAAGGAAATTGAGGATGAAATGGGCGCAGGTGTCAAAGTAATTGATCCGGCAGAACAAACCGCGCTTGATACAAAGGCGGCGTTAGAGGATGGCGGACTCTTGCAAACGGCAGGCTACGGCAATACGACAATTTGTTTCACGGCTGACCTGGAAAGAGGTAAACGCATCGCTGCTCGTATGTTTGATGTTGAGGCTTGTACTTTCCAAAATGTTACATTAGGCAAGTAAGGATTTTGCAAATTGCAGAAGGCAGCTGCTACTGCTTGAATAATTCAATAATCCCTTAGAAAAGGCCTTGCTTTCTTGTTCATATCGTGATATTATATACAAGTTCCAGTTACGGAGCGGGTATCACGAAGAAAACTTTGAAAAAAGTTTCCAAGAAAAAGGTTGACAGCGTCAAC
>CAYLRW010000123.1:0-3052 GCA_964386405.1 uncultured Acidaminococcales bacterium
TGTCATGGCTTTGGCTTAGTTTTTCCATAATCAAGGCGTTTTGTTCAGAAGTTTTACCTTCGCAATAAACTACTTCTGGAAACCCCTGTCTAAAGGTTCTTGCATGATCGATTTTAGCAAAGCCTAAATCTTCGCAACCAGCATTTTGTATTTTTTCAAGAACCTGGCAGGCATCAATTCTTCCATTCTTATATGCATCCAGTATTTCCTTCATTTTTTCTTCGTAAGTCATAATGTCCATCCTTTTTAAAAATATCAACAAACATAGTATATCATAGAAAGAATGGCTTTGTAGCATAAAAAATAGAGCATTCTATGATGAATGCTCTATTTACTGTTCAATAAACTTTACGACGTTCTATCCAACCTTCCACTAGGATATAGACAAGCGGAACAACTACTAAGGTAAGAATTGTTGATGTAAAAAGACCACCAATGAGGACAACACCCATGGACTGTCTTAATTCAGCCCCTGCGCCAACACCCAGCGCTATAGGAAGCATACCGAGAATTGTCGCCAAGGTAGTCATTAAGATCGGCCTCAGTCTCAAGGAACAAGCTTCCAATACAGCTTCTTTGATTTCTGTTCCTTTTGCGCGAGATTTATTTGCATAATCGACAAGTAAGATGGCATTTTTCGTAACCAGTCCTAATAACATCGTAAAACCTATTAAAGACATCATGTTTACGGTTTGTCCTGAAACTAATAATCCAACAATTGCTCCAGTTAAAGCAAATGGCAAGGCAATCATAATAATAAGTGGTTGTACAAAACTTTCAAATTGAGCTGCAAGAACCATATAAATCATTATAACGGCTATTAAAAGAGCTTTGGCAATTTCGTTAAAGGTTTTCCCCATCTCGTCTGCCTGACCAATCATTTTATAACGATAGCCCAATTCCATATTTAATTGTGGTATTAAGTCTGCTTCAATTTTATTAATCAATTCACCAGGAGTAGTACCTACTGTATTTGCATAAACAACCAACTGTCTTTGTCTATCTTCTCGATCAATTCGCGTAGGACCGGAATCCAATGTTACATCAGCGACATCAGCAAGCCTGATATAATTGCCTGATGAACTCGAAACTACAAGGTTTTTCACATCATCTATACTCTTTCTATCCCTTTTAGCAAGTTGAACACGAACATCATAATCATTATCGCCAAAAGTAAAACTATTGGAAGTGGTCTTGCCTTGGAAAGCAGTTTTTACCATAGTGCCAACATTAGAAGCATTAAGTCCGAGAGCACTTGCCCTCATAGGATCGACACGAACAAGAATTTCCGGTTCAGCTTCTGAGGTAGAAATTTCTACATCTGTTGCACCAGGCTGCTGCCTGATCAAATCTGCTAGATTTTGCGCATAACCTTCAAGTATATTCATATCAGAACCACGCAAGCCAATTTGAACAGGTCGCTTATCACCCCTGCCACTGCCTTGTCCAGTTATTACGGAAACACTTAATCCTTCGACATTGCGAAACTTTGACCGCAATTCATCCATGATTTCCATCATAGATTTGCTCCGTTCCTCTTTCGGAACAAGTTTTACATCTATAGTGCCTTGACTAGGCGGTGTCCTCGTACCGCCAAGACGCATGGATACAATCTGAACCTCTTTCAAATCACTGATCTCAGCTTCAATAGGTTCAACCAGTTCTTTGGTCTTCTCAAGATTGGTACCAGTAGGTGCTTTAAATGTAACGCTGAATTGCCCTGAATCATATGTAGGCTGCAATTCAACTCCTAAAAATGGTACTAAGGCCAAATTAAAAAATAATGTCATTGAGGCAATAAAAATTATCTTTTTTGGATAGTTTACTGCTGCTTCCATCATTTCTTTATAAAATTGACGCGTAATTTGAAAACCATTTTCAAACTTATCTAATGCTTTTTGAATATATTTATTTCGAGGATTTACTTCCGTGCCAACTGCATAAGGCAATTTTAACCAATAAGCAGATAACATCGGAGTCAAAGTATATGCAATCATAGTTGAAAAGGCCACCGCAAAGGCAACTGTAAGACCAAACTGTTTAAAAAACTGTCCTACAGTTTCCCCCATGCTGCCGATTGGTATAAATACTGCTATCAGCGAAAGTGATGTGGCAAGAATTGCTAAAAACAGCTCTTCTGTAGCATCTTGTGCTGCTACCATAGGTGTTTTTCCCTTTTCTAAATGTCGGAAAACGTTTTCAATCAGAACAATTGCATCATCAATCAAAACACCAACTGCAAGACTAAGACCCATGAGAGACATGTTATTAAGTGTGAAATTCATTTGTTTCATCAAAACGAAGGTAGCAATAATTGACGTTGGAATCGCCAGGCCGCCAATGATGGTAGCTCTGAAATTACCCAAGAACAAATAGGTAATCAACAAAGCAAAAAAACCGCCAAATAAAATTGCTGACCACACATCACCGACATTTTCACGGATGTATTTAGACTGGTCATTGACAAGATCAACTTTAATATCACGTGGCAAATCGTTCTTCTGCATTTTATCCATTGCAGCCATAACGCCATCTGTTACCGCAACTGTGTTGGTACCGGATTGCTTTTGCACAGAAATGACAACGCTTGGCACTTTGTTTGCACGCGCATAAGAAATTTCATCAGCCCAGCCATCAACAACTTCCGCTAAGTCAGATACTTTTACAATACGTCCGTTAGAATTGTCAACTACAACACTCTTAATATCGTCAACACTTTTATACTTACCTAGTGTACGAACAACCAACTCAGTACCCTTTTCTTCCACTGAACCGCCCGGTGTATTAATATTAGCGTTATTGATTACATCATACACCGTCTGGAAAGGAATGTTATAGGCCGATAGTTTCTGCGGGTTAATCAGGATTTTGAACTCACGTTCACTGGCACCATATGCATTAACCTCTGATACGCCTTCAACTCTTTGAAGTTCGTCCTTGATAACATCTTCAACAAGTTTACGAATTTCTCCACGACTTCTTGAATCTGATGACAGAACAAAATTGACAATTGATTGTGCTGCTAAATCTACCCTTTGGACAATTGGTTCGT
>CAYLRW010000124.1:0-3009 GCA_964386405.1 uncultured Acidaminococcales bacterium
CCTCACACTAATGCTCGTACAGCAAACATCCTGAGTAATCCGGAGCATTTTACACCACATGTCCGGGTTAAGGAAACCGGTATTCCGGAAAACTGGAAACCGTGATTCCGGTACTGGAAACCAAAGATATTTTCTCTTTATAATGTAACTATGCACCAATGGTGCAAATACGTTATAGGGAGGTCAATATATGACCAAATATCGGGAAATCCTTAGACTCCATAGTCTTGGATTTAGCCAGCAGAACATTGCATACAGCAGCAATGTATCTAAGAAAACAGTCAATAAAGTCTTAAAACGTGCCGAAGAAATAAACATTTCATGGCCGTTAACCGAAACACAGACTGATGCTGTAATTGAGGGACTTATGTTCCCCAAAAATAATCAGACAGCTACGAAAAAACGTATGCCTGATTATGCTTACATCCACAAAGAACTTCTAAAAAATGGTGTAAGCAAAAAACTCTTGTGGACAGAATACATGGAAGATTGTCGTCTAAATAACGAAGAGGCACTTATGTATTCGCAATTCTGCTATTATCTTCAGCAAGAGGAAGAAAAACGTCGTGCAACCAAGCATATCAACCGAAAACCTGCTGAACAGGTAGAGGTTGATTGGGCTGGAGACCCCGCTCACATCATAGATCCGGATACTAGTGAAATAACAAATGCTTACCTTTTTGTAGGGGTCATGACTTACAGCCAGTATGCTTATGTAGAAGCATTTATCAATGAAAAACAGCAGGCATGGATTACGGCACATGTTCACATGTATCATTTTTTTGGCGGAACTGCAAAAATACTGGTTCCTGATAACTGCAAGACCGCAGTTATCCATAATGGTGGATGGTATAATCAGCAGGTTAATACTGTCTATCATGAAATGGCTGAGCATTATAATATGGCCATTATTCCAGCCAGAGTCAGGAAACCAAAAGATAAACCCAATGCAGAAGGTTCTGTTGGAAATGTATCCACCTGGATCACTGCAGCTTTACGAAATGAACAGTTCTTTTCGCTAGCTGAATTAAATCGCGCAATAAAAGAAAAGCTTGCGGCATATAATTCTCGTGATTTTCAGAAAAAAGAGGGCAGCCGATTAAGCCTCTTCCGCGACGAAGAACTGCCATTGCTGACAAACTTACCTGCTACCCCGTATGAACTAGCGGAATGGAAACAAGCCACAGTTCAATATAATTATCACATATCTGTGGACAAGATGCTATACTCTATCCCTTTTGAATACATAGGAAGAAAGATCGATGTCAGGGTAACAGATAAAACGATCGAAGCTTTTTATAGTCACAATCGTATTGCGTCTCATCGGCGTCTTTATGGGCGGCCAGGACAGTATAGCACCATCGTACAACATATGCCTGAAGACCATCAGCAATATCTGGAATGGAATGGTGACAGGTTTCGTAAATGGGCTAAAAACATAGGAATCAATACGTACAAGGTAATTGATGCAATTCTTACCTCTAGTCGTGTGGAACAACAGAATTATCGAGGTTGCATGGGGGTTCTAAAACTTGCAGATAAATATTCTGTTGAAAGGCTTGAAGCTGCATGTCGGAAATCGCTATTATATACGGCATCTCCCAGCTATAAAAGTATTAAAAATATACTTTCAACCGGTCAGGACAAGTCGGAACCGGAGCAGCCTATAACCGAACACACGCACAACAGCCATGGCCTCACAAGAGGAGCCAGCTATTATGGAGGTAAAAACGAATGATAAACCAAAGTACGTTTGATAAATTAATTGAAATGCACCTTACTGCAATGGCTGATGCACTTCGCATTCAACTCAAGGATTCCAAAATGGAAGAATTACCATTTGAAGACCGCGTAGGAATGCTTGTTGATGTCGAATACTGTAGCCGCAAAAATAACCGTCTAAAAAGACTAATCAGGGTTGCTGAATTTGACCAATCAGATGCAAGTATTATGGATATAAACTTTACATCTGGACGCAAGTTGAATAAAGACCTCATAAGAAGGCTCGCGACCTGCGAATATATAACTGAACACCATAACTTATTTGTTACTGGCGCAACAGGCAGCGGGAAAACTTACATGGCTTGTGCCTTTGGAATGGAAGCCTGCAAGCAATATTATAAAACGAAATATGTGCGTCTTCCTGACTTGCTTTTGGATCTTGAAATAGCAAGGAATGACGGAACTTATCGGAAGGCTTTATCAAAGTATACAAATCCTGTATTGTTGGTTATAGATGAGTGGCTTTGTAAATGACATTATAATAGTTGACCATTTCAAACAAAAATGACATCGAATAAGTTTACCACCTTGCAATAAAATCCTTTAAGATTTAGGTATGGAAAAATCTTACAAGGAGATGAAAGGTGTGATCATTGAAGTGGATTTATATTCTCAAATTCGCCTACTCTATACGGATGGAGAATCCCAGCGGTCTATCTCAAAGCGGCTCGGGATATCCAGACAAACAGTTAAAAAGTATTGCGAAGGCGCTACCCATCCTGATGTGCGGAAATCCTATTCCCGCACATCAGACGTAATAACAAACGAAATAAAGACTTTTATGATGGATTGTTTAAAACATGATAAAGAAGAAAATCTAACGAAGCAGAAACATTCTGCAAAACGTATTTATGACAGGCTTGTTTCCGAAAAAGGCTTCACTGGTTCTTACTCAGCCGTGCGCGAAGCCGTAAGACGGCTTAGGGCAGAGCAGATCATACCGGTTCAGGCTGATATGCCTCTTGAATATGACCTGGGAGATGCCATCCAGATTGATTGGGGCGAAGCAACTGTCTATATAGACAACAAGAGAACTAAGATTAATTTCTTTTGCGGAAGACTCTGCTACAGCTGCGATATATTTGTTCAAGCCTACTACTCACAGAATCTTGAGTCGTTCTTAGAAGCCCAGCAACATATGTTCGATTATTTCAAAGGTGTTCCCAAACGCGTTATCTTTGATAACGCGAAGGTAGCAGTAAGAGAAGGCTTTGGCCTTCATGCCAA
>CAYLRW010000125.1:0-3004 GCA_964386405.1 uncultured Acidaminococcales bacterium
GCTATTGAGTTTTACCCGAAAAACAGGCAAGTGTTCCAAGTGTTGCACAATATCCTTCGATGAAGTAAAATTATATATCAGATAAAATTTAAGGAGAGATGTTAGTGAGCACGAATTTAGAAGTAGGGATTGTTGGTTTGCCGAATGTTGGCAAGAGCACGCTGTTTAATGCTATTACCAAAGCCGGCGCGGAAGCAGCCAATTATCCGTTTTGTACTATAGAGCCGAATGTCGGCGTTGTTGATGTTCCCGATCCACGTTTAAATGTTTTGAGCGATATGGTCAAAGCAAAGAAGATAGTACCGGCAGCCATGCGTTTCGTCGATATTGCCGGTTTAGTTAAAGGTGCTTCAACCGGTGAAGGCCTTGGCAACAAATTTTTAGCACATATCCGCGAAGTAGATGCTATCGCTCAGGTTGTACGTTGTTTTGAAGATGGCAATATTACGCACGTAGAAGGTACAATTGACCCTTTGCGTGATATTGAAATAATTAATACCGAGCTTTGTCTGGCGGATATGGAGAGCGTGGAAAAACGCATTGAACGCCTAGGCAAATTATTGAAAGCCGGTGACAAGAAAGTACCGCTGGAAAAAGCTGCCTTGGAAAAAGTATTGGCAGGGCTGGGCGAAGCAATTCCTGCCCGCCGTCTTGATCTGACAGAGGATGAAAAAGAATTTGTAAAAGCGTTGCAGCTTCTGACAATGAAACCTATTCTCTATATTACGAACGTTGCAGAAGAAGAAGTAGCACATGCCGAAAAAAATCCTTTTGTGCAGGCTGTACAAAAATACGCCGCCGCAGAAGGAGCCGAGTCCATTGCTGTTTCCGCTAAAATGGAAGCTGATATTGCCGAGCTGCCTGACGATGAGGCACAAGAATTCCTGGCGATGGCAGGACTGGAAGAACCGGGCCTGAATAGGATCATCAAAGCAGGGTTTAAATTACTTGGTTTAATGACTTACATAACGGCCGGTGAAATTGAAGTACGTGCCTGGACCATTGTGCGCGGAACTAAAGCTCCGCAGGCTGCCGGTAAGATTCATACGGATTTTGAACGTGGTTTCATCAGAGCAGAAATTGTTTCGTACAATGATCTTGTTGCTTGTGGCTCGAAAGCTGCTGCGCGTGAAAAAGGCCTTGTGCGCCTGGAAGGTAAAGATTATGTCATGCAGGACGGCGATGTCGTCGAATTCCGTTTCAATGTTTAATACACAAGGTAGTGTAGCTTTTGCTGCACTGCCTTTTTTTATTTAAATTGCGTGCAATTTCGAATAAATTTGTTATAATAAGGTATCGTTAGCAAGGGAGAAAAGAAAATGCTTTTTGATTCACACATGCATTGTGATTATTCGACAGATTCATCTATGAATATCAGTGAAGCTATCAGGGCTGCACGTAAAGCCAATATTGGCATGATCGTGACAGAGCACTGGGATTATGACTACCCAACTAACCCTTATGCCTTCCTCTTTGATGTTGACGACTACTTTAAAAAATTCCATGTGTATAGGTCAGAGAGTGTGCTTTTGGGAATTGAAGTTGGGATGCAAAAACATATTGTGACCAAAGACGAAGCTTTGATCAAGGCGCATCCGTTTGACTGCGTTATTGGTTCTATGCACTGCGTGAATGGCAGAGACCTCTATGAGCCTCATTCATATCAAGGTTTGACGAAAGCTGAAGCGGTGCAGGAATTTTTGGAAGATTCCATAGCTAATGTTCGTTTGTACACAGATTTTGATATCTTCGGACATATAGACTATATCTGCCGCTATATGCCATATGCAGATCAGGAACTGTACTATGAAGAATTTCCAGCCTTGTGGGATGAACTTTTTAAGCTTTTGATCGATGGCGGTAAAGTGCTTGAAATCAATACCCGAAGACTCGACTCACAGCAAGCGGTGCAGACGCTGCAGGTTCTTTATCAGCGTTATCACGAGCTGGGCGGCAAGTATATTTCCTTAGGCTCAGACGCCCACTATAAGGAGCATGTTGGCAGACGGATCGCTGTGGCTAAGAAGATGGCCGATAAGGCCAGCTTGGTACCTGTTTATTTTCAGGATAGAAAAATGAAAATCATGGAAGAATGAAGGTGTAAGAGATGAAATGTGTTAGATTTGAAGTCAACAACAGAGCAAAAATAGGCATTATTGAAGGCGAAACAGTTAGGACAGTCTATGGATCTCTTGATACCTTCTGGCAGTTGACTGACGAAGTATTTCCTTTGTCACACGTGAAACTGCTAGCGCCCTGCGTACCAAAGCAGATAATTTGTGTTGGCTTGAATTACAGGGAGCATGCCAAAGAATTTAACATGGAAGTTCCGACAGAGCCAATTATTTTCACAAAAGCGGCACACACAGTCATTGGACCTGATGCAGCCATTATCTATCCGCCACAAACTAAGCAGTTGTTCTATGAAGCAGAGCTTGGCGTAGTTATTAAGAAAAAAATGAAGGATGTTTCTCCGGAAGAAGCACATAAATATATTCTTGGCTATACATGTGCCAACGATGTCACGGCTCGTGATTTGCAGCTGCGTGAAGGTCAGTGGCTGCGCAGTAAATCTTTTGACACCTTTTGTCCTTTAGGCCCTTGGCTCGAAACACAGATTAACCCAGAAGACTTATCTATTAAGCTCTATCTTAATGGTGAATTGAAACAAGATGCCCGCACGAGCGATATGGTTTATAATCCATATGAAATACTCAGCTATATTTCCAAGAGCATGACACTTGATGCCGGCGATTTAATCCTGACTGGTACACCGTTTGGCTACGGCGAGATGAAGGTGGGCGATGAGGTAGTCGTAGAGATTGAAGGCATCGGCAAATTGCGTAATATAGTTGCCGCCCATAAATAATAAAAACATAAGATCCTTCGACTAGCGCTCAGGATGACAAACTCTCTCCCTCAGTCACTGCGTGACAGCTCCCCCGTCTGGAGGAGCCTAAGCTTTCATCAGGTGATGTTGCACGAGCCACTAGATGGCTTCCTC
>CAYLRW010000126.1:0-2865 GCA_964386405.1 uncultured Acidaminococcales bacterium
CCAAGCATGCGCTTGTTCTTGCGGTTCCATTTGCGGTGCTGCTTGCGTGAAAGCGCACGCGGTACCTCGAATACGGTAATCGGTAACTTGCCAGCCCAAAGCATGTTATACAGCGTCTTGGTGCAGACCATCGCAGCCTTTGGAAACAGCTGATGCAGTTTGGCATAGCCAACGCATACATCCAGAGACCAATGCTTTTCACGGATCTGCTTGACGAGCCATTGAATAAACGGCTCGAACAAGTCATTATCCAGCTTGTAGGGCTTGCGGCAGTGTTTGCGATGCTCATTGTAGGCAGATTGTCCCCGCTTGGCCATGTATAAGGGGATCCGGCCACGGCTGCTGGTGCGCTGAGGCGTACCGCGCCGTAACTCATACCATACGGTAGCATGGGCGCAGCCTACAGCATCAGCGATGGCGCGTAATGATAAGCCTTGGCGCTTTAGTATCTGAATCGCACCACGTTGATCAAGAGTGAGATGCGCGCCCCGTTTACGAGAAGTGTCGTCTGTGTTAGAATGGAGTTGATCCATAATGATTGCTCCTTTGTAGATTGTTGTTTAGCGATTACATTCTAACACAAGGTTCATCATTATGGATTTTATTTTGTTTATTTGTTCAATTTCATTTTACAACTGACCTTCCGAAAAATTCGAAACGGCTAACATAAATCAAATATATAATTAAGCACAGATTATTTTATATCAATGCGATAGCTGGCATCTATGACAGTGGGTCTGCTTTCAACAATGTAATCGTTAAGATTTCCATTATCAAAGACAGCTTCTATATTATCCTTTTCAATATTACAGACAACGACCTGTCTACTAAAACCACTGTTTATGCGTTTTTTACGGATATAGTTTTTATTCTTCTCTTATTCTTCTTATTCCTGATTGTGTTATACCGCAATATTCAAGACAGCATTATCATAGGTAATCGTAATATTTTCCTTTGCAACGCATGATAACTCTGTGACAACAAAATAATTTTTCCTTGTATCCTGGCTAGCCACTTTAAGACATATTTCGTCTAAATCCACGATTTTGTAATCAAGAGATCATTTTATATTGTCTCCGACCTTATTACATTCGGTTACCTAATGAAAAAACAAGGCGATTCGCATCACTTTATGCATCATTATGTTCCTTCAAAAGATTCTTTTGTCCTTTGACTTGCTTATCAGGAGATAGTCACAAATTTTCTTTCTGTTATTCGATTCCATTTCCATTTACTTCTTGCTCATTGCTGTTTGGGAGGGAGATGTAAAGTATAACGGGTATTTTTATTTGCTGACTAATCCAGTTTTTCAGTTTTTCTGCATCCACAGGAGTTATTTGTTCTTTTACAGTAACCCATACTATAAAAGTTTGATATGTTATGGTTTGTTGTTCTGTTATGCTAGCAATCGATCCTCCTCTGATATTTGTTATTTCCGGGAAGAGTGCTGGGGCTTGTTCTTTAAGGGCCAGAATAACTTTTTGGTCGTTGATTGCTCGTCTGTAGTCCGGATAGTATTGATTGGCGAGTTCTTTATAGGATTTTCCGTTATCATCTTTGGTTTCATTGCTTATTTTAGTGTTGATGATTTGCTGTATTTGTTCTTTGTTTAGTGAATCCCCACTATTGTCTTGTACGATTCGCAGTTCTGCATTGTCTAATTTGCTGTAGTGTTTCATTGATTTTTTTAGGTTGGTAATCTGCGTATCAGTTAACGGCATACCGATTAGATCTATCGTAAGTATTCCATTGTCAAATTGGTATGAAACGATACTGGATGTATCAAAATCAGCTTCCTTAGAAATAAATTTTTTTAACTGAGAGTCAGCTATATTGGCATCTACAGATTGATACGCCATGTAAATACTGGGAACAGTAATCAAAATTCCGATGATCCATAAAAATGTTTGCTGCCGTTTAAAATGTTCTCGTCCAATGCCGTCTTTTACAGGTACACGCAGTATTTTAAAAACAAGAAAACTTGACAGTGCGATAAAAAAGCCGTTGATAAAGAATAAATAAATAGCTCCCCCAAAAAAATTTAAGGAGTGCATAGTAATTCCATAACCAGCTGTACACAAGGGGGGCATGAGTGCCGTAGCAATTGCGACACCGGGAATGACGTTGCTTTTTTCTATTCTCGTATTTCCAACGGCTCCGGCAATTCCCCCGCATAGGGCTATCAATACATCCCAGATGGTAGGAGAGGTACGGGCGATTAGTTCTGAGGAAGGGGTAGAAATGGGTGTCAATGAAAAGTATATAGTTGAAGCAATTAAGGCAAAACCAACTTGAAATCCTAGTTTAATGACGGATTGCTTAATAAATTGGATATCATATGTTGCCATTCCGTACCCGATGGCGACAATTCCGCCCATGAGTGGAGATATAAGCATGGCCCCAATAATAACGGCAACGCTGTTCATATTTAATCCTACGCAGGCAATTAAAATAGCTGTTACTAAAATAACTAGATTTGGGCCTTGTACTGTAGCGTCCTTACCAATTCGACTGTATATTTCTTCCATCGAGGCACTGTCTTTTCTTAAGTCAAATAAGTCTGTCATACTATCACCGCCTTATCCTCGTCTATATATAATCATATTATATCATACCGTTTCCATTGATAAAAATACTACCTATAAACTACTAGCCTCAGTTAAAGTAAATTCTTTTCAACAAAACCGAATATGGAAAACACCAAAAAAAGAGAATAATAGCGTTAGTACTGAGTAAAAATCATAATTCATCTTACATTGTATGCAGGATGGACTAATACATGGACAGCTTTTACATTAGTAAAAGAAGTATAGATAAAGTCCATATAATTGTGTAAAAAGAAAGAGTCATCAAAACCCTTTTTAA
>CAYLRW010000127.1:0-2786 GCA_964386405.1 uncultured Acidaminococcales bacterium
TCACCTGGCCCTGACTTTTTTATTGTTATGAAGAACAGTCTTGAGTATGGAAAAAGAATCGGCATAGCATCGGCATTGGGCATAGGCGCGGCTTTGCTGATACACGCTTCTTACACTATCTTGGGACTTGCCATCGTCATACAGACTTATGTTTATGTATTTAAAATGATTCAAATCTTAGGAGCTTGCTATTTGGCGTATTTGGGTATTCAAGCAATTATTTCGACGGTTTCAGGTAAAGATGTTGAGTTTGAACATGGAAATACTGGTGTGAGTGATAAAACGTTTCTCCAAGGGTTCAATAACGGATTTTTGTGTAATATATTAAATCCCAAAGCTTTCCTATTCTTCTTAAGCGTATTTTCACAATTCATTTCGCCAGAGGCACCGCACTGGATGGCCTGGGTCTATGGACTCGAAGTTGTGGTGGCCGTAGCCGGCTGGTTTGTGATTTTATCAATGCTTGCATCGGCAAACAAGTTTCAACGAGTATATAATCAATGTCGCAAATGGCTAGACCGCTTTTTCGGCGGACTGTTGTTATACTTTGCTTACAAAATTTCCAGGTCGGCTCTTGATTAATAGAAAAAAGCAAAAGTAAAACCTGCAACTCTTATTATTATGAGTTTGCAGGTTTATTTTTATGTTAATTAGCGAAGGTTGGTATTTGTTTGCAGAAGATTTTTACTTTTTGCAGGAATGAGGAAGTGTTTAGCGAAGATAACAATTATATTGTTTTTCTTAGGAGAGGATATAGATGCTGGATCAGTTTTTGGAAAAGCTCGACTGTATTGTGTCCAAAATTTTTAAGGAGAATTTATTTACTGCAAAACTTGTTGCGATGTGTCTTTTGATTTCAGATTACCTTGATTCCAATGAATCCTACAATTATGATTTTGGCGCAGGCTTTTTCACGGTCATAAAGATAGTCGTATTCATCTTTTCTTTACTGACCATTTATGATTATCACAAAAGACGGGAAGCATTCGGAGTTTGGCTGTTTGGTTTTATCGCGGTATTATACAATCCGATTTGCGACGTAGAATTTGTGGAAAGCAGATGGGTAATGGTAGATGCAATTGCGGCAGCTATTTTCGCCATTTCTTTGTTGCTTGACTACCGGAGAGAAAAGCAGGAAAGAGAACAAGAATGATCTCTATGTACTCGTAGTGAGGCGTTAGTTATGTTCAAGAATAAGCGGAAGCTTGTCTTATCAGCAATAAGCATCGCCGCTGCTCTGGCAGCAGTGTTTTATCTGCTTTGTTATTTGGCCAGCCTTCAAGCTGCGCGTATTTTTAATGAAGTGGTAGCTGAGCAGCGTGTGATGAAAGGAACGCTAACTGTAGAAGCTTTACGCGCCAATGTATTTGGGACCGTAAGCTTTGATAATTTAGTATGGAAAGATGATGCTGGCACACTATTGGCGAGTATTCCGCAGGGTTCCTTTAAGGTTAGACCACTGGATATCATTACCAAGCGTTTTAACTCAGAAACTGTTACCTATGTTGAGATCAAAGACGCGGTGGTAAATATAAATTTTGACGATAAGATGTATTGGCAGCAAATTGATGTTTTTAAACCGCCAAAAACTAAAAGTGAAACAAAGAATATACAGCTTAAGGAGTTTCATGTTAAGCTCGTTTTAATTAATTCGAATATAGAAACACATGCCGACCGGCGTGATTTTAAATTTAGAAATGTTAATGCCACGATCAATTTCAATAGCAGGAAAAGACTGACCTTGGACTTTCAGTGTGGCAATGTTTCCGGTACTTTTGAAGCTGATGCCTTACGCTTAAATGGTGGGGTCGATCTGACTAAACCAGTCGGGGTTTATGACAATATTAGTTTCAATATTACTAACTGCAATATGTCTGCCTTTGGCATCGGCAATGGCGAGAATGAAAAAGGGACGGTACAGGCGGTAATCAACGGCAATTTGCCGACTCCTGTGATTACAGGTACTCTGAATATGAAAAAATTGAAGATTACGCCGATGTATTTCAGTAATGTAAAGGGCAGCTTCAAATATGAGAACGGAGCGATTGATGTCCCGGAACTTGATGCCAGAGTATTTGCAGGGAAAGTAAAGGCTAATGGCTATTATAATATCGATGATAGAAGCTATGGTATTGACCTTATAGGCACAGGTTTGCACGGGGATATTGGATTAAATGATCCGCAGCTGCATTGCTTGGTCGATCTTGACGCACATTTGCGCAGCGACGGCAAACCCAAGAATCTTTTGATTTACGGTGATTTCAAGTCGGGTGAGGGTTCTTATGGAATAATAAATTTTGACAGCTTGCAGGGTACTATTACCAGCCAGCATGGCATCCTGGACTTCAGGGATGTATATATCATGATTGATGGTGACCAGATTTTTGCCCCTTATCTGAGAATAGAAAACGGGAAGTTAAAGCTTGGTTCGATCTACTACGAAAGCGACGGCGGAACGAGAAAGAAATTGATGTAGGAAAGTATAAAGACCTTTAATTTTATTTCCTGAAAATTGGTAAAGAATAAGATGGATATTTTTACCGCTATTTTTATTGATTTATTAAACTATAAACAAAGGCCCTGCTGACTAAAAATCAGCAGGGCCTTTATGCTATTTGGGCTTTGTTAACTGCTAATTTTTAACAACGGCAATCCAATAGTGCAATCATTTTCAATAAATTGTTCCAATTGGGTGTTGCTAACCACTATTTTTTAACAACAGCAATCCAGATTTCACTTTCGTAGTTGGGCGAAGTAATGTCGCCGTCAGGATATACTTCGAAGTC
>CAYLRW010000128.1:0-2759 GCA_964386405.1 uncultured Acidaminococcales bacterium
CTAACAATTTACGCCTTTATTATGACCAGCTTTCTGCTTGCCAGGAGCGTCTGGCAATTGTTGGCGAGGAAACAGAGAAAACTTTTTGCCTCCAAGGCTGGCTGAGAGCCGATAGAGCAGATGCAGTGGTCAAGGCTATTGCAGAAGCTACTGTTATTTATGATCTGCAATTTACAGAAGCGGCCGAAGACGAAATTCCTCCTTCTGTTATGGAAAATGTGGCTTTTGCCGCTCCTTATGAAGCAGTTACGGAAATGTATTCCCGACCAAAGATCGGCTCTCTTGATCCAAGCTTCATGATGGCTCCCTGGCATTTTATCTTTTTTGGTATGATGTTGTCAGATGCAGGTTATGGTGTTGTCTTGACTGTTTTATTGTTCTGTATCTTAAAATTTCTTAAACCGGAAGATAAAACGGGAAAATTAATAACAGTGGTATTTTTTGGCAGTATAGCAACTATTTTTTGGGGAGCGATGTTTGGCGGTTGGTTTGGGGTTGAGTTTCAACCAATAATGCTTTCACCTATGAATGAACCATTAAAAATGTTGGCCCTATGTTTTGGACTTGGAGCAGGACATTTAATTATAGGTATCTGCATGAAAATATATTTGGAAGTTAAAAGAGGACAAATTGGGAATGCGGTTTTCGACCAATTGTCCTGGTTAATTATTTTCATGGGGTTGGGATTAATGGCCTATTTGCCTGAGAGGCAAATAGGCAGTTATGTTGCTCTCAGTGGCGCTATTATAATAATTGTGACAGGTGGCCGTGAGAAAAAAGGTTTTGCCAGAAAACTTTTTGGAGGGCTTCTATCTCTTTATAATATAAGCGGGTATTTAAGCGATCTTTTAAGTTATTCGAGGTTGTTCGCATTAGGTCTTGCTACAGGTGTTATTGCAATGGTCATCAACACAATTGCAAGTATGCTCTGGCAGGCAGGACCAATTGGTATGGTTGCCGCAATTTTACTTCTTTTGGGGGGACATACCTTTAATATTGCGGTTAATGTAATGGGAGCGTTTGTACATACCAGCCGCTTGCAATACATTGAGTTCTTCGGCAAGTTCTTCGAACCCGGCGGCAGAGCTTTCAAACCTCTGGCGATTCGCACTAAATATGTCAATGTGAGCAAATAAAAATAATATAAATAACGAAACTAAAAGGAGGAAAAGATTATGATTAGTTTGGGTGCATCTTTGGCATTGGCAGGCGCGGCTGCAGCCGCAAGTTTAGCAGGGGTTGGCTCGGCAATTGGTGTAGGCATTGCTGGACAGGCAGCTGCTGGTGTTGTATCTGAAGATCCGGATAAGTTTGGTAATGTTTTAGTGCTTCAAGCCTTGCCAGGTACTCAGGGGATATATGGATTATTAATTGGATTTATTATTATGCTGAATATTGGAGTTGTTGACGGGAATATTAAGGATTTAACTTTCTACCAAGGATTGTCACTCTTTTTTGCTGGCTTGCCTATTGGAATTGTGGGACTTTTATCAGCTATATATCAGGGCAAAGTTTGCGCAGCCGGTATCTATCTAACCGCTAAACGTCCGGAAGAAACAGCCAAAGGGCTTATCTTTGGTGCCATGGTTGAAACCTATGCTGTACTTGGATTGCTGATTTCTTTCTTAATGGTAAATGGTGTCAAACTTTAAGCAAGGAGGTCAAGCACGGTGACAACTAATAAGATAGTATTTAAAATTCAGGAAGAAGCGGCGGCAGAAGTAGCAGCAATTCTGGCAGAAGCTAAGAATAAAGCAAATGTTTCCGCAAAAAGAATTGCAGATGAAGCTCATGTTAAAGTACAAGAAATACACGCAGAGTCCTTGCTTGCTGCCAAGGAAGCCGTCAGAAGCCAAAATTTGATTGCTGAGTTGGAAGCGAGAAAAAATTCACTTGACAGCAAACGACAGATTTTGGAAGAGGCTTACCAACTAGCAGAAAAAGAGATGTCCCAATTAACTAGCGAAAAATGGGAAAAACTGATTATCGCCATTATCAATAACGCGAGTGTGACCGGTCAGGAGAAACTGTGCGTGCCTGCCGCAGATTTTAAAAAGTACCAAAATGGATTCTTGCAGAAAATTAACGCAGCTTTAGCGGCGAATGGCAAGAGAGGCGAATTATCATTGGCAGAAGGCGCTGCTCCGTTTAATGACGGTGTTTTGCTGATTGGCAAAAATAGTGATGTTGATTGCTCTTTTAGCACTATCTTGCAGGAAATGCGCAGAAGGACAGAACGTGAGGTGGCGGCGATACTGTTTGGCACGGAGGTGGGTCAGGATGCCGCAGCCAAGTTATGAATATGCTATGGGCCGGATAAGTGTGCTGACTAAAAAAATGTTGAATGAGGCTCAGTTAAGGAGAATTGCTGAGGCAGTTGATGAAACAGAAGCACAGACAATACTCTTAGAAACAGGTTATGGTGGAAGTGTTAACGGCGGTAAAACTATAAAAATCGATATTGATAATTTTATTAGGGAAGAGCTGCAGGCTGCATATAAAATTGTATGGGAACTGACTCCTGAACCAGAACTGACAAGCCTATTTTTCCTAAAAGATGATATACACAATTTAAAAACACTAATCAAATCGCGCTTGTTGGGAATTGAACCACCAAATATCTTAGTATCAGGATGTTTCTTCCCAATTGAATTTTTGCGAGAATGTGTCAATAACAAAAATTATGAAAATTTGCCGTCTGTTTTTAAAGATACTTTGAATAGCATAGAACTGGAACTTGAACAAAAGGCAGAGCCTTT
>CAYLRW010000129.1:0-2744 GCA_964386405.1 uncultured Acidaminococcales bacterium
GTACTTTGCGTTATCAAATTAGAAACTATTTCCAGCCACTCATTTAACATCACTTACACCCAGCTCTTTAAACACGGACTGAATCTGCTTTTTACTCAAAAAACCCTGATGTGCCGTCAAAACATGTTCCTTGGTCTCCCTATTGATGAACATCTGCATATGCAAGTTGTTTGGTTCAGCCGGTACATAAGGTTTACCGTCCTTGGTGAAGAAAAATTGTGTCGGTATAACTTCCAGCGGGAAACCTTCCGCCAGTTTAGGATAACGGCCGACATCTCCATAGACCACAATGACTCTGCCTTGGTATTCGGCATTCACTTCTCTGAGGATTGGTGCCATCTCGCGGCAAGGCGGGCAGCTGTCAGATCCAAAATCAATCATAATAGGCATTCCATAAGATTTTAATTTTTCCAGATTAATGTCTGTAGCATGCAGGGCAAAATCCGAGTTCGCCGGTATTTTAGCCTGTTCCTTAATTTCTTCCTTTTGACCGCTTTTGAACATCCAAATACCAGCTATAACAGCCAAAATCAGAAGCGGCAACAAGATTCTAAACAATTTTTTCTTATTTTCCATAATAACTAGCCTTTCCAGGAATATAGCCTTTTTTTGCAGCTTATCTTATATGTTTAAACGAACAAATAAGCAAAAGCATTAAATGTATACCCTATAATAATTATACCCAAAGTTACGATTCCTACAAAGGTCCCCAACAACTTAGTTTTGACAACTTTTTCCAGCATAATCATCGACGGAAGAGAAAGAGCCGTTACTCCCATCATAAAAGACAAGGCGGTACCAAGCCCCACGCCTTTGTCAACCAAGGCTTCCGCGATTGGCAGCGTGCCAAAGATATCTGCATACATCGGCACACCGACAAGCGTTGCAACCAGAACCGAGTACCATTTATCCTGTCCAAGGACTGCGGAAATAATAGTTTCCGGAATCCAGTTATGAATCAGTGCCCCGATGCCAACGCCGATTAAAACGTAACGCCATACCCTTGTTATGATTGCCAATGCCTGGCCTATCGCATAGTCAATACGTTCCTTTTTGGTCATTTCTTCCGGTTCATACACGTTACCTGCCGTTCTATTGCCGTAAACAAACGGTTCGACATACTTTTCCATTTGCATTTTCCCGATAATGGTGCCGCCAATTACTGCCAGAATTAACCCAACGACTACATAGGCAATAGCAATCTTCCAATTGAAGATACTGGCAAGTAAGATTACCGAAGCAATGTCCACCAAAGGTGAAGAGATCAGAAAAGAAAAAGTAACACTGAGCGGTAACCCTGCGCTCGTAAAGCCTATAAAAAGCGGAATTGAAGAGCAGGAGCAGAAAGGTGTTACAGTTCCTAAAAGCGCTCCCAACACATTACCCGAGAAACCATTAAACCTGCCCAAAATCTTTTTTGTTCGTTCCGGCGGGAAATAACTTTGCACATAGGAAATAGCAAAAATCAAAAACGACAACAAAATAAAAATCTTGATAACATCATAGATGAAAAAGTGCAGACTGCCGCCTAATCTGTCCGCCATACTTAACCCAAACACATTTTCCACCAAGAACTTTACCAAGTTGGAAAGCCATTCCATTTTCAACAATTGATTGTTTAAAAAATCGAAAATATTCATTACTTAATCTCCCTTATCTCCTGAACAGTAATTTACTTCAGGGCTCCGCTTGCAATACGTTTTTTCAAATCCATTACCTTTTCCCTGATAAGTGCCGCCGTTTGCAAAAAGGCCTTTTTATCTTTACCGCTTGGATCTTCAAGTCCCCAATCTTCGCGATGTTGGCAGGGCAAATACGGGCAGGTAACATTGCAGCCCATGGTGACAAGAATATCTATCCTGGGTAATGCTTCCAGCAGCTTAACGTGCTGGGTTCCAGTCATATCAACGGCATACAGCTCTTTAATAATGCTGATGGCATCCGAATTAATTTCCGGCTTCGTCTCCGTCCCTGCTGAATACGCCTCAAATACATCAGCGGCAAGTATTTTGGCAATTGCTTCCGCCATTTGTGAGCGGCACGAATTATGTACACAGACGAAGGCGACTTTCGGTTTAGTCATATAACTTCTCCTTTATATTTTAAATATATTACTCAAAAATGTGTATCCTAACACTACTTTATTCATCAATATTCCTATACATGATTCTTGAAGAACAAGGACAGATACCATTAAGATAGGGAGATTTTAGTATAGCGTCAGGCACCTTTTCACGGCCAATATCCAAAAATCGATAGCGCTCCATGGTATCACCAATTGTTTCGGTAATCAAATATATATCGTAGCTTGCAATGCTTCTAGCAAAGGCCAGTGCTTCTTCAAGCAAAGATCTGGCAATTCCTCTGTTACGCATTTCGCTTGTAACCGTAAGTGAACGTAAAAGACAGCTTTTGCCATATACCTCAACACCTATTACGCCATCCATCTTTCCTGCGTTATCATTATGACAAAAAAAGTGAAGTTTATCACTTGCAAGTTGAACCGGCACAAGGTCAGATGCTATTAATAAATCATTGATTTCATTTAAAGCATATTCAGTTTTTTGCTCCAGCTTCAAACTTCTCACTCCTTGATTGATTTCATTTTAGATAATTTGCTGCATACCTTGATATGCAAGATTTAAGCATTTATTTTGGCAAACCACTTGCATCATAATATTTATCTTTAAAATAAAGAGCAGCATTAACTAAAGCAATCATTACCGGCACTTCCACCAGAGGCC
>CAYLRW010000130.1:0-2651 GCA_964386405.1 uncultured Acidaminococcales bacterium
GGTTTGGCTTTTAACATATCCAGTCCGTTGGTCCATAATTCCCATCTTTTAGAGCCGGCATTCTTAGCCGACGAGTTGTCAACTGCTATGTTTTTTAAGTCAGTGGAAAGAACTTGAAAATTATTTGTTACGATTTGGCTTGAGGAGATAGTCAATAGTATAAAAAGCATCAAGGGTATCAAGCATTTTGTTTTCGAGAATTCCGGATTTTTTCTATGCACGAGTAACGCCCCTGCAAAACATATAAAAATAACAGCCAAATAACAGCCAAAGGTATTGTTTATAACCAAACACCAAGTATTTATGGTAAAAATAAATAAATAAAGGATTTGTGATGGCGTTCTTTTTGTTTGCCAATATAAGCTAGCACTAACGGCAATTATCATTGTCAGATAATAACCGTAATGATTAGGGTGGTAAAAAATAGCGGCGTATTTCAAATTAGTTAGCAGTCTTTCTTGGTAATAAATACCAAGAAAAGCGGTAGAATAGTTGAAATACTGTAATATGGTTATTAGGCATAGCAGTAAAGAGGATAATATAAAGCATTGTAAAACTTTTTTTCTTAAATTTTCATTACGATTTATTTGCGCGCAACAGTAAATTGCAGCATATATACAATAAGTGAAAAAACCATCATTTCGATAAGTTGTGCCATAAAAAGCAAGCATTAAATCATTCGCTAATAAAGAAGCTAAAAGGCCCCAGATGAGCATGGCGAGAAATGCTAAATTCCAGGGGCGTTTGGCTAAGCTTTTCCTAAAATAATTGTTGCCATTTACCCTGTATATCATATAAGAATACAATAACACAAAAACAAGAGTAGCTAGGCCTAAAATCGTTATATACATAAGAAAAAGATTGCCTATAACTTGCTCACTTCTTAGCGCTTGCCCAATCAATATGAATATCGGCATTGTAACCCAGGCTAATAACAAGTAAAAAGAAACTTTATCATAGAAAAGAACGTTAAGAAATTTCTTTGGTTGCAAAGATACTACCTCCAGATTATTATTATTTGTACATTATACCACTTAATATTATCTTTTTATGGTATATTTATTAAAAAGATATTATGTGATAAAATCATACTAAAATGATATCTTATCTTTGAGAGGGACGATGATGAAGAATATAAGAGAAGGCTTTACACTAGTTGAACTGATTGTCATTATTGCAATACTAGGAATTTTAGCCGGTCTCGCTATACCGCGATTTGTGAATGCTAATATGGCTGCTCGCGGCAGCAAGATTCTTGCTGATATGAATGCCTGCGAATCGGCAGTTAACGTTTATTATACGAAAACTGGCAATTTCCCAGCAGATATTAATGTCCTTGTTGCTTCATATCTTACCACTTGGCCAAAGCCGCCAGTTGGTATGGCATTGATAAATAAGAATGATCGAAATGATCTCCTTCTTGATGTAAAAGCTGCAAATTATATCTATGTGAAACCAGAATCTGGTTCTGAATTAAATGTTCGCGTTGGCCGCGTAACCCTCGGTGGCATGACCATTGAGGAAATTTTGTCTACTTCAGAGGAATTATTAACTTTGAATGATACTGAATGAAAAATTAACATATGCAAGACGCACTGGTTTTTAAGTGCGTCTTATTTTATTTAAACAAGCATATAAACAAACTGCGTAAAAAGCATTATAATTAAATAAATATACGTTAAGGACGTGATGCTTTTTGTATTTATTGTTGGTTGCTTATTTTGTCATAGGAGTTGTTATTGGCAGTTTCCTCAACGTCTGTATTTATCGTTTACCACAGGGAAAGTCAATTGTCTCACCACCATCTGCTTGCAGCAGTTGTGGACATCGTCTTGGTGTTTTAGATATGATCCCGGTTCTCAGCTATTTTTTGCTTGATGGTAAATGCCGTTATTGCGGTATGCCTTATAGCGCACGTTACGCACTGGTAGAATTTTTCACCGGCTGCTTATTTGTTTTGTGCGGAGTTTATTACTTACCAGGCATACAGCTCGCCTTGGTTTTTGTCTTTGTTGCTAGTCTGATTGTTTTGACATTCGTAGATTTTGATTATCAAATAATTTTGGATGAAGTTCTTATTTTAATGCTTGTTTGCGGTATGGCTTACGTGTTTTTTTCTCATGGCGATTATTGGGATGCGCTTTATGGCATGGGTTTTGCCGGTGGACTGATGCTGCTCATCTTTATCCTCAGCCGTGGCGGTATGGGTGCAGGTGATGTTAAGTTAAGCTTTGTGCTAGGGTTATGGCTTGGACTTAAAGCATCAATTGTATTCCTGATGCTGGCTTTTATTTTGGGCGGCGCTATAGGTGTATTTCTTCTGGCGACTGGCATCAAGCAACGTAAGGATCCGATCCCTTTTGGACCGTTTCTTTGTCTGGGAGCCCTTATTTCCATGCTGTATTCACCTTATTTGATTTATTACTATTGGCGTTTGTTCGTTTGAGTATGTTATAATAAATGTGAATATTTGTTCGTTTTGGCAAGGCATTTGGCATCTTAGGTTCTCAGAAATGAGGGTAAAGCGATGGATTTCAAAAAGGCTATCAGAAAATTGTTTGTTTCCACCCCGGGGAGCGTTCTTGGTATTGATTTAGGTTCGGAATTTGTTAAAATGGTTCAGGTTGATTTGAAAGGAAGCCGGCCTCAAG
>CAYLRW010000131.1:0-2648 GCA_964386405.1 uncultured Acidaminococcales bacterium
TCTCGACCTTACGGATGCGAACCGTACGCTCTCCCAGCTGAGCTACGTCCCCACTTTCTTGCTTTACCATCTAAATATACTACCAATGAAATAAAAATTCAAGAAAAGAAAAGGTGAAATAAGTGCCTGTGACGAAAACATAGTACTGTAATTATTTTTGTGGAGGTGTGTCGGTTGAAACAAGGGATCAAAAAAATCTGGGCAATTATTGTAATGGTAATGTTTTTAGTGATGGCTGCTTTACCGGTAATGGCTGAAGAAAAACCATTAGTTGAAATCGATATCTATTCTGTTAATGACTTTCACGGAGCGCTCAGAGCAGAAGGAACAAAGCCGGGTATTGCCGTTTTGGGCGGTGCTATCGAACAGCTGGGAGCTCAGAATCCCGCAGGTTCAATTATCCTGGGTGGCGGCGATATGTTTGCAGGTACCCTGGATGCTGATGAATATGATGGCATGCCTGTTATTTATGCAATGAATCAAATTGGGTTTTCCGCAGATGCGGTGGGCAATCATATTTTTGATTATGACCAAAAAATTATTGCGAAACAAGCTTCCGCGGCTACATTTCCTTTTTTGGCTGCCAATTTAAGTTTCCCGGATGGCAACTTGATTAAACCATATGTAATCCTTAATCGCAACGGATTGAAGGTTGCGGTGATAGGTGTAGCGACCGAAGAAACTCTTCTTAAGAGCAGTCAAAGGAATAGCCAGGGTGTAACGCTGCTGCCGACAGCCGAAACAGTGCAAAAGTATATTGATGAAGTCCGCGGCAGGGGTGCTCAGATCGTTATTCTTTTGACTCACTGTGCAAGTTTTCAAAATAATAAAGGACAAATAACGGGTGAAATCACCGGACTTTTGGAACAAATACATGGCGCTGATGCCGCTATAACCGGACATTCGCATCAGAAGGTTTTCGGTAATTACAAGGACGTTCCAGTAGTGCAGGCCGGCAGTAACGGCGAAACAATCGGCAAGATACATCTGCTTTATTCCAGAATAGACAAGAAGATAATCGCTTCTAATGCTTCGCTTATTGCTGTGAACAAAGACCAATGGAAAGAAAATCCTGGTATTGCTAAAATGGTAGAGCCAATTTTAACTGATATTGATAAAAAATATAATGGAATCGTTGCGCAGAATGTTTATCCTTTAAGTAATGACAGATACGGAGAATCAACTTTGGCTGAACATTTTACGGATTTGCTGCTCAAAGGGTTTAATGCGGATATAGCCATTTTGAATGGCGGTGCCTTCCGCAGCGATATTCCAGCCGGGCCAATAACCTTAAGAGTGATGGAGCAGGCTTATCCTTATAAGGACCAGATTGTAGTGATGCAGCTCAAAGGCAGCGATATTCTGGCGGCACTGGAGTATGGCATAGGCAATAACAGTATTGGTGAAGTTCGCTTTGCCGGTGTCAAATTGGGTGTAGATATTGATTTGCCGCAAGGGAATCGTATTATAGAAAACAGACTGACAGACAATAGCTCTATTGATCCCAATAAGCAGTATAAAGTCGTCACCAATGAATTCTTAGCAAAGGGAGGGGATGGCTACACTACCTTGACGAAGGGCGAAAACATAAGGTATGCTGGTGATATCAAAGAATTTTTCAACTTTGCCCTCAGAAATGAAAAAATTGTCAACTATCGGGCAGATGGCCGTCTGTCCATAGGATATCTGAAACTTGCATCCTGATAAAGAGAGGCTGATAGAATGGAAACACAATTACTAGACAAATCATGCAAAGATTTTTTAACCGACCTCGCTTCCAAAGAACCAACGCCCGGCGGTGGCGGAGCAGCAGCTTTAGCAGGAGCAATCGCGGCGGCATTAACATCAATGGTTTCTAACCTGACTTTGGGGAAGGAAAAGTTTGCTGATGTTGAAGACAAAATCCGCCCGCTGCTGGTTAGCGCAGAAATACTGAGGACAAGAATGCTGGCACTGGTTGCAGCAGATGCAGCGGTATTTGATGGCTTTATGAAGGCTTATAAGCTGCCAAAAACTACTGATGAAGAAAAAGCATTTAGAATCAACAGCATTCAAATAGCAGCTTATGACGCTTCTGAGGTACCTATGAAGATAGCCGATTCCTGCCTGGATATCTTGCATCTATCCTCTATGCTTGTGAGAATAGGCAACCCCAGCGCAATTACTGATGCTACGGTTGCGGCGCTTTTGGCGAGAGCAGCACTGCGCAGTGCTTGCTATAATGTGCATAGCAATTTGCTGTTGCTGAAAGATAAGAAATATGTGCAGGAAACCGAAGCACATCTTCAAAAAATAGTTGCGGAAGCCAAAGAACTTGAGGAAGACGTTATTCGTGAGACGGACAGAATTTTGGGCTAGCATTGTCACTTGACAACGGAGTTAGTCTATATTATACTTTCTTGTGTATCGCACGGAGAGGTGGCCGAGTGGTTTAAGGCGCTAGTCTTGAAAACTAGTGATTCCGCAAGGAACCGTGGGTTCGAATCCCACCTTCTCCGCCATTTTTTAAATATAGCTTGTAATGTTCAATGAAATAAGCTATAATATCGCAGTAAGGCATTCGGAGTGGTACTCAAGTGGCTGAAGAGGACGGTTTGCTAAATCGTTAGGGGGGTTAAACCTCGCCTGGGTTCAAATCCCAGCCACTC
>CAYLRW010000132.1:0-2635 GCA_964386405.1 uncultured Acidaminococcales bacterium
TTATGCATTATATCTCTTACAATTAACAAATCATTTGCGGTCAAGTAGGAATAATCTTCGGATTCTTTCCCCAAAATTCTTACACAACTGATGGCATCTATTACCGCACGTTTAAAATGATATACTTTGCTGCGGTTATGTGAATGTGCAACCATGATCGTCGGATCATATTTTACCTTATACCCTTTCTTCATAACTTCAAATGCCCAAGCCATATCTTCTGCAAAAGGAACCTCGGGCAGCGTGTTTGCCAAAACAATTTCACGTTTATAGATCGCACATACATCATCAAATCTTATTAAAAATAAAGCTTGTTCATATGACAATTTGTTAAACTCATTAATTTTATCTATTCCCTGTATAATACTTTTATTGCCTAAATAAGAAGAATGGTAATCAACTGAAAACATGGCAAATAAGTCCGCATCATCATGGGGTATTTGTCTGCCATAGACTCCAGCCACATCATCTTTTTCAAGTGAATTTACCATATCAGCCAGCCATGTCTCTGTCAAAGGAATTGCATCTTGAACCATTAATATAACATAAGGATGCACAGCACTTGCAACAGCCTGATTCCTTGTTCTGCTATGATGAAAATCTTTTTTATCAATTTTTATTAATTCAGCCCCTGACTTAAGCGCTTCTTCACAGGTACCATCATCTGACCCAGAGTCTATAACAATAATTTGCTTTTCACCCTCATATCGCTGCTTACTTATCATGTGAAGTAATCTTTTAAAAACTACTCCGCCATTATAAGTTGGAATAATAATACTAACGCCTTCCACTTCTTTAGCCCCCCAAATACGCTTTACATACCTCATCGGCAGTGCCGATACACATCAGATCGCCCTTATTGATCCAAATTCCCCGATTGCAAATCCTTTTTACGTCATCACTGGAATGAGACACCAAGATTACCGTTGTGCCGCCTGACATCAGAGCTTCCATTCTTTGATGACACTTTTGCTGGAAGGCATAATCACCAACAGACAAAATTTCATCAACTATTAAGATTTCCGGTTTAATAATTGTTGCTATCGAGAAACCAAGTCTGGCCAGCATCCCGGATGAATAGTTTTTCACGGGGACATCTGCAAATTCTTTCAGTTCGGAAAAATCTATGATTTCATCGTATTTTTCCCTCATGGTCTTGCGGGAGTGTCCCAGGATTGCTCCGTTCAAAAAGATGTTTTCCCTGCCGGTCAGTTCCATATCAAAACCAGCTCCCAGTTCTATTAGCGGAGCAATATTTCCATAGGTGCTGACCGTGCCACAGGTTGGTTTTAAAACACCGGCAATGATTTTAAGCATCGTACTCTTGCCGGAGCCATTCGAACCTACAAGCGCAAACGAATCACCCTTAACGATGTCAAAAGTAATATTTTTCAATGCATAAAATTCATCATACTTCAGCTTGCCTTGCATGCGTTTTACAAAATATTCTTTTAAGCCATCGACTCTTTCTTGCGCTAAATTGAACTTCATTGAAACATTTTTCACTTCAACAGCGTATTTGCTCATATTTTGTGAATCCTCTCTATACATGCAAAATGAAATTCTTCTGATTCTTATAAAATACAAACAATCCCGTTACTAGAGCGAGCAGGGCAAAGCCAAGGCAAATAAGATGCATTTCAAGGCTGGGCCATTCGCCATACAAAACTATCTGTCTAAAAATCTCCACAAAGTAATACATCGGATTCCAAAAAATAAATCTCTTAACATAATCAGGCACCATGTTGATTGGGTACATGATAGGCGTCAGATACATCCAGGCAGACAATAATACACTATATAGATGAATTACATCGCGGAAGTAAACTGCCAGAACTGACAAAAGCAGTCCCATACCAATAGAAAATACCAGTATATAAATTAACGGTATTGGGAAAAATAAGATGACCCAGGTAAATTTCACTTGGGTAACCACCATCACGATAACCATAGCCAATAATGAAAGCAGCAAGGTCACAAATGAAGATAATACCCTGGAAACAGGAAAGATGTACTTAGGAATATATACCTTCTTGATTAACGAAGCACTGTTGATGATCGAGGACATAGACATATTAGTAGCTTCGGAAAAGAAACTATAAATCAGCTGTCCACTAAGCAGGTAAACCGGATAATTCGGTATATCGAATCTAAATAATGTAGAAAAAACGATGGTTAAAACCGTCATCATCATCAGCGGGTTCAAGAGACTCCATAGATACCCCAATACGGAACTACGATATTTAATTTTTAAATCGCGCAGCACGAGTTCATAAAGAAGCCATTTGTAGCGCCAAAATGTACTAACATGTACTATCATAAATTCATCACGCACCGATTTAAATAGATTTTAAGCATTGCCATTGATTCCCATTTCCTTTAGATATCTTGCAACCGCCTCTTGCCAAAGCGGTAAACAAGGAAAACCAGCCGCTTCCAAGCTTTTTTTGCTCATTCTGGAATTCTGAGGCCTTACAGCCTTTGTCGGATATTCTGCTGTCGCGATACGCTTTACCTGGCAGTTAATGCCTGCGAGCCTGAATATTTCCTCCGCAAATTCCGCCCAGGAACAGGTGCCGGTATTGGTAGCATGATAGGTGCCGTATTTATCTGTTGCTGCCAGATCACACAAAAG
>CAYLRW010000133.1:0-2583 GCA_964386405.1 uncultured Acidaminococcales bacterium
TAAATTCAGTAATGATTCGCATTACTACACCAAGTTATATCTCCTTGTGAAGGATGTTAAGACGGACAAAATCAAGGGAGCAATACGGCCATCTATTGCCGGCGGTTATGATTGCAGCTTGCGTCTGGCAGATGTGACCGGTAATGGTGTTGATGATATCTTGATAGCTGCACCGACTGGTGGCAGTGGCGGTATTGTCGACTATCGGATTATAGATTTTATCGACAACCAGCCAAGAGAAATATTTACGGCAGAAGATAATCAAGGTGTGCAGATAGGCGGAAATTATCTGCCGGATTATAAGGTGCGTATTACTTTTGGTAATAATGGTAAAGAAGTGATTATGAGCATTCCCTCTGACCTTGGGTTTTATGGTTATCTTAAAGTGTATGACGATGACGGTAACCTACTGAAAGATTATTATCATCCTTATGGACAATATTTGTCAGGACTATTGCTTCTGGATACTGATGGTGATGGCGTGGCGGAAGTTGTTACCACGCAGCGAATCGTTGGCTTGAATAATACGGATACATTAGGCCAGGTACGTGCTGTTTGGCGTTACACAGTGACTGGCTGGCAACTTGATAATTATGTTTTTCAAAGCAAGCTAGACTCAATGGGACGTGGTTCAAGCGCCTTGGCACGTGAAAACTTTATAGGCTTAGGTGGTTATAAAGTCAGTCCTGAAAAGGCGGTTGTCGGCAGAACAATTATCACTTACCCGCGTATCAGCAATGCTGGCAAGGGTCAAGCGCAGTGGAAAACTAATTTGCAAATAGAAAACTTTGTCCGTTCGCAATTCGAGGAAATCAGGAATAATGGTTACCTGGAAATGAATTATGAAGTTAAATATGGCGGCTATAAGCTTTTGAGCATATTGCTGACCGGTAAAAAAGAAGGCAAAAACGGCAGCGATGATATTCTCAAAGCTTTTAACTTTGATCTTGCCACAGGCGAATTGGTTCCGCTGGAAAAATTGCTTGGTAATGATAAAAAAATGTGGGATAAAGTAGCTGAAATTACTGCTAAACAAGGAAATAAAGTAATGCAGAATACTATGAAGGGCTACTATTTTGACGGCGAAAACTTCGTTTTCATGCAGCGCAATGAAGAAAAACAATGTATGGAGCAATTAACTGTGCCTAAAAAAGAGCTGAAAAATTATTTCAATAAAAACAAAATAGAAATACAAAACTGACTGCTTAGTCAAAACAGAGAAAAAAGCAGTATAACTAAGAAAAAATGAGGAAAATGACAATAATCTCATTTAATTGGGTTTGCACTTGCAGATTTGGTCAACTATAATGATGACTGTGTTCTTTAAATATGGGACAGTTAGATTTAGGGTAATGCTTTAAGCAGTATTGCTTTAGTGGAGGAGGATACAGATGTTAGGAAAAAAGAAAGTTATGGCGCTGGCACTGGCAATTGCGTCCATGCTTGCTGTAACCGGCTGTGGTGGTAAACAGGCGGCAGCACCTGCAGAAACACTGGTAAAGACGATGCAGGTCATAAAACGGGATACGCCTATTATTTACGAGTATTCCGGTTTTGTGGAGGCTCAGAATGAAGTGCAGATGAAAGCACGTGTTACTGGTATGATTACGGAGAAATACGTTAACGGTGGTGACAAAGTCGAGAAAGGTCAACTGATGTTTGTTATTGATCCTAGGACTTATCAAGCGGCTTCTTGGAATTATCAGGCACAAGTTGCCAGTGCACAGGCTGATTTGAGCCGTGTACGCCGTGATGCGGACCGTTATCAAAAATTGTACGAACAAGGGGCTATTTCCAAACAAACTTTGGACAATACCATGGCTGAGCTGGAACAGAGTGAAGCAAAGGTCGAAGCACAAAAAGCTTTGTTGTCTTCGGCTCAGGTTGATTTAGGGGAGACCAATGTCGTTGCACCTTTCAGCGGCAAAGTTTCGGCTAACGATTTGGCCGTCGGAACTTTTGTAACGTCAGGAACAACAGTATTGGCTACAATTTCCAACAGTGATCCTGTGCGTGTGAAATTTAGCCTTGCTGAAGCAGAATATCTGAAACTGGTAGCTGCAAAAGCAGATGATGGCAGTGCTCCGCTGGAAAATCTGACGATTGTTCTTGCTGATGGATCGACTTATCCGTTAAAAGGTAAGCTGACGCAAGTTGACCGCAGTATCAGCGAAGGTACTGGCACGCTGACGTTGAAAGCAGAGTTTGATAATCCTGACAAAGTGTTGTTGCCTGGCATGTTTGCACATCTGCAAGCCAATGTCGGTACGAAGAAAGACGCTTTGTTGGTGCCGCAGAGAGCTGTAACCGAAATTATGTACAAAACATTTGTTTATGTAGTTAACAGCGAAAACAAAGTTGAGATGAAAGAGGTCAAACTCGGTGCTCGTGTTGGCAGATTGTGGGTTGTTGAAAGCGGTCTTGACGGTACTGAAAATATCATAGTGGAAGGAACCCAAAAGGTTAAGAAGGGTTCTGCTGTTAAGCCAGAGACGATGACTGAACAGGATCTTGATACATCTACAACTAAATAACAAGGAGGTAATAACCAATGGCACGTTTTTTTATTGACCGTCCGGTCTT
>CAYLRW010000134.1:0-2541 GCA_964386405.1 uncultured Acidaminococcales bacterium
TCAGCAAAACTGATGATAGAATCATTGAAGTTGCTGTTTTAGGAGGAGGCGGCGGTGGTGGCGGTGGCGGCGGTGGCGGACAAAAACCATTGGATCCGACTTCAGAAGACTTCGCAAAAGCCAGGGCAGAAGCATTAAAAAACAGTTCAAAAAGCGGACAAACAAATCACGAAAATGCTGATAGTAACTACTCACAAAATATGGCTGTCCAGCCATCTATTGATGATATAGTTGAGCAATTAACAAAAGAATTCGAAAAAAATTCGCCGACTAATCCTATTTTGCAGGAAAGCACTACAGAACAAGAAGGTAATCAAGAACAAAGTAAAAATATCGCCGGCGTTAGTGTTACTCAGAATACAGGCAGTGGTGGCGGCTATGGCACTGGACAAGGTACCGGCTATGGTAGTGGACAAGGCCCTGGCTCAGGCAGTGGCAGCGGTGGCGGTCACGGTGCCGGCGAAGGGACAGGCATTGGCGACGGTATTGGCTCTGGGGTTGGAACAGGCAGCGGCGGAGGCTATGCTGGCGGTGGCACAACTACGGTTGCACCAGCAATACCACCAAGGCTTATATCACACCAGGAACCCAATTATCCGAGCAGTGCAAGAAGTGCTGGCATAGAGGGAACTACAACTGTACGTATGCTTGTTGGCGCTGATGGCGGTGTTGATGAAGTAACCGTTGATGGTTCTTCTGGCTCTGATGCTTTGGATGCAGCGGCAGTTTCGGCCTGCTATAAATGGAGTTTTAATCCTGCAAAAAATGGAATTGGTCAAGCTATCAGCTGTTATATTTATGTGCCTATTTCTTTTAGGCTGAGGTAAAAAACTAAATGATGAAACAGTGGAGCAAGTTATGATCGGAAATTTCACAAGATATTATAAACCTTATAAACTTACTCTTTATGCCGTTGTAATTGGCTCTCTCCTTGCCGCTGGGCTGGATCTTATATTCCCTATGGCTGTCAGGTATGTTTTGAATGTTGTTGTTCCGGAAAAGAATATGGGAGACCTTTTGTTATATACTATCGGTCTTACTATTTTGTATATATTCAATTATCTGATTTTATTCTTCGTCAGCTATGTCGGACATATGCTTAGTGCGCGCATGGAAAATGATATGCGCAGTGATTTATTTACGCATATGCAAAGCATGTCATTCAAATATTTTGATAATGCACGTACCGGGCAGCTTCTGACCAGATTGACTAGTGATATTTCCGAGATAGGTGAGCTGGCCTTTCGGGGACCAAATGATTTGATAGTCTGCAGTATCACAATGTTGGGCACCATATTTTTACTTTTTTGGATGAATTTGACACTCGGTGCTTTAGTTGCCGCACTTTTAATCCTCAAAACCATTCATACGATTTATGTTAACAAAAAAATGAAAGTAGCCTTCCGCGCTAATCGGGCCAAAAATGGTGAACTGAGTGCCCAGGCAGAAGAAAGCTTAAGCGGAATAAGAGTTGTTAAAGCTTTTGCCCGTGAAGAGCATCAATTAAAAAAGTTTTGGGAAAAGTGTCTTGAATTATTGCAAACAAGAAAAAAATCCTACAAAATTTTGGCACATTTTGCCGGCAGTGTGAATTTTTTCACTAATTTCGCCAATTTAGTCGTCATGTTTGTGGGCGGTTTATTAATAATAAAAAATGAATTGGCGATGAGCGATTTTGTGGCCTTTTTGCTTTATGTCAACTTGTTTATGAAGCCTATGTTCAGATTGACCGTTTTCACCGAGATGTACCAGCGAGGAATGGCTGGATTTCATCGGTTTCAGGAGGTTATGTCGGTAGAGCCGGATATTGTTGACGCAGAAGACGTTGTGCCTGATTGGCCAATCAAGGGTGAGATTGCATTCGAGAACATTTCTTTTGCTTATGCCAATGATAAAAACATCATATCTGGTTTAAATTTAAAGATTTTACCTGGCGAAACTGTGGCCTTTGTTGGTGAAACTGGAGTGGGGAAGACAACTGTAGCTAATATGCTGTTAAGGTTTTATGAACCGGACAGAGGCAAAATTACCATTGACGGTATCGATATCAAAAAAATAAGGCAAAAACACCTGCATGAGAGCATTGGACTTGTGCAGCAGGATGTTTTTTTATTTTCTGATTCCGTCTATAACAATATTGCTTTTGGTAAACCTAATGCTTTACCTACTGACGTGGAAGAGGCTGCAAAGATGGCCTCAGCTGACAGTTTTATTGCGGAACTGCCCGAAAAGTATGCAACAGAAATTGGCGAACGTGGTGTTAAGTTATCCGGTGGTCAGAAGCAGAGAATTGCTATTGCACGCATGTTTTTAAAGAAACCTCCGATAGTTGTTTTAGATGAAGCTACTTCTTCTTTGGATAATAAAACTGAAAAAGTCATTCAGCAATCCTTAGAAAAGCTTATTAAAAATAGAACGACTTTGATAATTGCTCATCGTATGACAACAGTTATTAATGCTGACCGCATAGTTGTTCTTGATAAAAATGGTGTGGCTGAGATTGGCAATCACCAGGAACTCATGAAAAAACAAGGGATATAT
>CAYLRW010000135.1:0-2528 GCA_964386405.1 uncultured Acidaminococcales bacterium
GTCCTTTGCGTTGACAAAGAAAAGTGTGCAAGGTATAATCAAATCCATAGGGGTCATATAACTGACGGAAGTGGATAACCACATGGAGTATGACCGGTATTAAGCCGACCGTCTGGGCAAAATGAGCCCGGATTGTCGGCTTTTTTCGTATATTATGATTTAAGGGCTGGCCCCGGAATTTAAGGAGGATATCTATGTTAACTGATATTGAAATTGCGCAACATGCAAAAATGCTCCCCATTACCGAAGTGGCAAAAAAACTTGGTATCGCAGAGAATGACATTGAAATGTATGGCCGCTATAAGGCAAAATTATCCATGGATCTTATCCGTAGCTTAGAGGTAAAGAAGGCCGGCAAATTAGTGCTGGTTACTGCTATAACTCCGACACCTGCGGGTGAAGGCAAATCCACAACTACTGTTGGTCTGGCACAAGGCCTGGCCAAAATTGGCAAAGATGTAATCGTTGCTTTGCGTGAACCATCACTTGGACCTTGCATGGGCATTAAGGGCGGCGCTGCTGGCGGCGGTTATTCACAGGTCGTGCCAATGGAAGATATCAATCTGCATTTCACTGGCGATTTTCATGCGATTACTTCAGCGCATATGTTGCTTTCTGCTATGCTGGACAATCATATCCAACAAGGAAATCTTCTGAATATAGATTCGCGCAGAATTGTCTGGAAACGCGTAGTAGACATGAATGACCGCGAACTGCGTAATATCGTCGTAGGTCTGGGCGGAAAAGCACATGGCGTACCCCGTCAGGATGGTTTCGATATCACAGTTGCTTCCGAAGTAATGGCTATCTTGTGCCTGGCGAGCAGCTTGAAAGATCTAAAAGAACGCCTCAGCAAAATTATTGTGGCCTATAGCTATGCAGGCGAACCGATCACTGCAGGCATGATTAAAGCACAGGGCGCGATGGCGGCCCTTTTGCGCGATGCCATTAAACCGAACCTGGTGCAGACTCTCGAAAATGTACCGGCAATCATTCATGGCGGTCCTTTTGCCAATATCGCACACGGCTGTAACAGCGTTATGGCTACGAAAACAGCAATGAAGCTTGCTGAATATACTGTCACTGAGGCAGGTTTCGGTGCTGATCTTGGTGCTGAAAAGTTTTTTGATATCAAATGCCGGTATGCCGGACTGAAACCTGATGCTGTCGTTCTTGTTGCTACAGTTCGTGCTCTTAAGATGCACGGCGGCGTGCCAAAAACGGCCCTGGCTGTGCCTAATGTCGAAGCTGTCAAAAAAGGTCTTGTTAATCTCGAAAAACACATAGAAAATATTAAAAAATTCAACGTGCCACTGGTTGTTGCGATTAATATCTTCGCCCAGGATACCGAAGAAGAATTGGAAGCTATTCGCAGCCACTGCGCAACACATGGCGTTAATGTAGCTTTATCCGATGTCTTTGCTAAAGGCGGCGAAGGCGGCGTGGCATTGGCAGAAGAAGTTGTTGCCTTGGCTGAATCCGGTAAAGCTGATTTTGCTCCTATCTATGAAGACAATCTGACACTGAAAGAAAAAATCAATACAATTGCCCGGGAAATTTACGGGGCAGCCGCTGTCTCCTATGCTAAAGAAGCAGAAACTGCTTTGAAACAATACGAAGAGATGGGCTACGGGCACTTGCCGGTTTGCATGGCTAAAACACAATACTCACTTTCTGACGATCCAGCTTTGCTCGGTCGTCCGGAAGGTTTCACCATGACCGTGAAGAACGTACGCATTTCAGCCGGTGCTGGTTTTGTAGTTGTACTGACCGGTGATATCATGACGATGCCTGGCTTGCCGAAGGTACCGGCGGCCGAGAAAATTGATGTAAGTGATGACGGCGTCATCAGCGGCCTATTCTAATAAACGAGGTAAGAGGATGGAAACATTATTAATGTCTGGCAAACCGGTTGCGGATGCTGCCAGAGAAAGAATTGCTGCCAAAATAGCCGCAGCTAAAGCCAACGGCAAACAAGTTACCCTGGCAATCGTTACTGTAGGTGATGATCCGGCTTCACATGTTTATAAAAGCCGTTTGATTAAAATGACAGAAAGCCTGGGCGCAGGTGTGAAGACTGTTGAATTGCCTGCCAGTGCTTCCCAGCAAGAAGTCGAAACAGTAATTAAAGAGCTGAACGCTGATGAGACTGTTACCGGAATACTGCCGATGATGCCTTTGCCGAAGCATTTGAACAGCGACGCCGTCGGAGCTTTATTAGCACCGGCGAAAGACGTTGATTGCCTCAATCCTTTGAATGCCGGCGAATTGTATCTCGGACGCAGCCGCTGGGCACCGTGCACGCCGCGTGCCTGCATGGCAACGCTTTCGTATTATGGTATTGAACTGAAAGGCAAACACGTTGTTGTTCTCGGACGCAGCAATGTAGTGGGCAAACCCGTTGCTCTGCTGCTTTTGCAGGAACATGCTACGGTCACTATCTGCCATTCACGCACCCAGGACTTGCCGAGCGTTCTCAGGCAGGCTGACATTATCGTAGCAGCAGTCGGTATTCCTTCTTTTGTGAA
>CAYLRW010000136.1:0-2479 GCA_964386405.1 uncultured Acidaminococcales bacterium
CAGACAGTGATTACACCGGGCGAAAGCATCGATGTTATAGTAACGGAACGCGGCATTGCTGTTAATCCAAAGCGCGCGGATCTTCTGGAAAAATTGAAAGGAAGCAATTTGCCGTTATATACTATACAGGAACTGCAGCAGATGTCTTATGACCTGGTGGGTAAACCAAAAGACATTGAGGTTAGTCAGGATGACAAGGATATTGTTGCTGTAGTTGAGTATCGTGATGGTTCGATTATCGATTTGGTGCGTAAGCCACTTTAAGAGTATTTAATTTTTACGGTTTTAAAATGGGTTTAGTAAGAGCATTTTCTTGCTGACACCCAGCCTATAAGTATTCATAATATTAATAATATTGGGAGGTTTTATCATGTTAGCAGTTGCGGGTTTCTTAATGATCATCGTATTTATGGTTTTGATTATGACCAAAAAATTAGCACCAATGCTTGCACTAATGATTGTTCCAATTTTGTTTGCTTTAGGACTGGGCTTTGGACCTGGTATCGGCAAAATGGCTATGGCTGGGGTTAAACAAGTAGCACCAACGGGTGTTATGCTCTTCTTCGCAATTATTTATTTCAGTTTGATGTTGGAAACCGGACTATTTTCACCTTTGGTCAAAAAGGTTTTGATCTGGGTTAAGGGTGATCCATTAAAAATTTGTGTAGGTACCGCTATTTTAGCAACTGGCGTTTCCTTTGATGGTGACGGCTCCACTACCTATTTGATCACTACTGCGGCTCTTTATACTATTCATCGTAAGGTCGGTATCAAACCGGTTATCTTGCCGACGATCGTAATTTTGTGTAATTCGGTTCTCAATATTATCCCTTGGGGTGGTCCGACAGCACGCGTATTGGCGGCTTTACACCTGGAAATCGGCGAAGTTTTCAATCCGATGATTCCTGGTATGGTTGTCGGTGCTTTGTATATTTGGGCTTTTTCTTACTATCTTGGCAAAAAAGAACGTGAACGCATTGGTACTGTTGCTTTGGATGAACAACATATTGTAGCTCAATATGAAGCAAGCATTACCGAGGAAGAAAAAGAAATGGCACGCCCTAAACTTATTTGGTTCAATCTGATTCTGACTGTTGTTTTGTTTGTAACTTTGATGGCTGATGTTGTGCCGTCTGCTATTATTTTCATGGTTGGTACTGCTCTGGCCTTGATGGTTAACTATCCGAAGAGCAAAGAACAGTCTGCCCGTCTGATTTCCTCCGGTTCTAATGCCATCCCTGTTGTTGGCATGGTTTTTGCTGCCGGTATCTTTACTGGTATCATGTCTGGAACCAAGATGATTGACGTTATGGCACAGGCAATAGTTAACGCAATTCCTGCCAGCATGGGACCTCACATGGGCTTCATCTCAGCCTTCCTCAGCTTACCAGGTGTATTCTTCCTGACCAATGATGCTTATTATTTCGGCGTATTGCCGGTTTTAAACCAAGCAGCTAATTCTTATGGCGTACCAACCGCTATGATGGGTATTGCTTCCTTGATTGGCCAAGGCGCACATCTTCTCAGTCCGCTGGTTCCTTCCACTTACCTCTTGGTTGGTTTGAACAAGATCGAATTCGGCGATTTGCAGCGTTATGCTCTGCTGCCGGCGATCGGACTTTCCTTCTGTATGCTGATTGTGGCACTTCTGCGCGGCATCGTGACCATTTAAATTGCAATTAACTGATGCTGGAGAAATTCATGGAGGTGCATATGGTTACCGGAAAAAGAGTTAAAATAACGGAAACGGTGCTGCGTGATGGGCACCAATCAATTGCAGCAACGCGCATGCATACCAGTCAGATGCTGCCAGTATTGGAAGCTTTGGATGAAGTTGGCTACCATTCCCTCGAATGCTGGGGTGGTGCGACTTTTGACGCCAGCATGCGATTTTTGAATGAAAATCCGTGGGAACGCTTGCGTTTATTGAAGAAACATGTAAAAAAGACACCGCTGCAGATGCTTCTGCGAGGACAGAACATTCTCGGCTACAAGCATTATGCGGACGACGTTGTCTATGAGTTCATTAATCGTGCAGTGGATAATGGCATAGATATTATTCGGGTATTTGATGCTTTAAATGATACCCGTAATCTGGAGAAGTCAATCCAGGTTGCGAAAGCTGCGAAAGTACATGTACAGGGAGCTTTTGTTTATACAATCAGCCCGATCCATACAACGGAGAATTTTCTCCATGTTGCCAAGGAACTTGTAGAAATGGGTGTAGATTCCTTATGTATTAAAGATATGTCCGGACTCCTGGCACCTTTTGATGCCTATGATCTGGTCAAAGCGTTGAAGGAAAACTTTGATCTTCCGCTCGCCATACATACTCATTCTACTTGTGGTCTGGGTTCGATGGCCTATCTTAAAGCAGTGGAGGCGGGCGTCGATATTATCGACACGGCTCTGTCCCCCTTTGCTTTATCGACCAGTCAGCCGGCTACCGAGTCGATGATCATGTCCTTTGAAAATACAC
>CAYLRW010000137.1:0-2470 GCA_964386405.1 uncultured Acidaminococcales bacterium
AATTAGGAGGACTTTATAAATGAAAATGGAATTTTCCAAAATGCATGGCTGCGGTAATGACTATGTATATGTTAACTGCATGGAGAAAGAATTGCCGAATCCTAATGCAATTTCTGAATATGTAAGTCATAGACAGTTTGGTATCGGTTCAGATGGTCTTATCTGCATCATGCCATCTCAGGTTGCCGATTTCAGGATGCGCATGTTCAATGCCGATGCATCTGAAGGTAAAATGTGCGGTAACGGTACACGCTGTATTGCTAAATATGTTTATGACAATGGATTGACTGACAAAACTACTATAACACTGGAAACACTTGGCGGTATTAAGACGATTGACATGACTGTTGTTGATGGCAAAGTTACCGAAGCAGTTGTCGATATGGGTGAGCCTATTTTCAGAACCAAAGAAATACCGATGATCAGCGACCATTATGTCTTTATGGACCAAGGCCTGGTCATTGACGATAATTTGACTTACAATGGAACCGCGGTTTCTATGGGCAATCCGCACTTTGTAATCTTCGTTGACGATGTTGATTCCTTGAAACTGGAAGAAATTGGCCCTCGCATCGAAAATCATCCGCTATTTCCGGAACGTACCAATGTTGAATTCGTGCAGGTTATTGATGATAATACCGTTAAATTCCGTGTGTGGGAACGTGGCAGCGGCGAAACCTGGGCTTGCGGCACAGGTGCTTGCGCTGTAACTGTTACTTCCATTTTTCTTAGTAAGGCTGGCAAAAAGGATCAGGAACTAAATGTACTCGTCAAAGGTGGCAAATTAAAGGTAACTTACCGTTCTGACAACCATGTATTTTTGAAAGGACCGGCAACGCATGTTTTTGACGGTGTTATTGAGATACCTGAAGAAATTTTAAATAAATAAGTTTTTGTGTTGGTTTAGCTAAATATTTATACAGAAAAAACGATTATATGTTAAAATATCAGCACAAGAATTTTGCTTACATTATCTTTACATATTTTATTTGGAGGGAATTTGAGACATGGCAGTAATGAATGAAAACTATTGTAATTTAAAAGAAACCTATCTGTTCTCACAGATTGCGGCGAAGGTAGCAGCTTTTGTGAAAAATAATCCGGACAAAAAGGTAATCCGCATGGGTATCGGCGATGTAACGTTGCCTTTAGCTCCGGTAGTTGTTGATGCTATGAAAAAAGCAGTTGAAGAAATGGGTGTTAAGGAAACTTTCCGCGGTTATGGCCCTGAACAAGGCTATGATTTTCTGCACGAAGCTTTAGTACGTTATTATAACGAACATGGCGTCGAGCTTGATACTGATGAAATTTTTATCAGTGATGGTGCGAAAAGTGACTGCGGTAATATTACAGATATTTTCAATAATGCTAATACTATTTTGGTTCCGGATCCTGTTTATCCGGTCTATGTTGATACCAATATTATGTGCGGGCGCAATATCGTCTATATTAATGGCACACCGGAGAATAATTTTCTGCCAATGCCAGACGACAGTATTAAAGCTGACGTTGTTTATCTTTGCTCACCAAATAATCCAACCGGTGCTGCTTATACCAAAGAACAATTGGAAGCTTGGGTTGCCTATGCACTGAAAAATGATGCGGTTATTCTTTATGACGCAGCATACGAATCTTTTGTTGTTGATCCTACAATTCCTCGCAGCATCTATGTTGTGGAAGGTGCTAAAGAATGTGCAATTGAACTTTGCTCACTTTCCAAGACTGCTGGCTTCACTGGCACTCGCTGCGGCTATACTGTAGTTCCAAAGGCTCTGAAGAGAAAAGCGGGTAACGGGCAGGAAATGTCCTTGAATAAAATGTGGCTGCGTCGTCAGACCACTAAATTCAATGGTGTTCCTTATATTATTCAGCGTGGTGCAGAAGCTGTTTTCAGCGAACAAGGACAGAAAGAATGCCAGCAAATGCTCGAATTCTATCGCGAAAATGCTAAAATCATGATGAATACCTTAACCAAAAAAGGTATTAAGTTTTATGGTGGTGTGCATTCTCCGTATATTTGGCTGCAATGCCCGCAAGGCATGGATTCCTGGGAATTCTTTGATTATTTGTTGGAGAAACTGGCTATAGTTGGTACACCAGGTGCCGGTTTCGGCAAAATGGGTGATGGCTACCTGAGACTCACTGCTTTCGGCAGTCGCGAAGGTACAATTGAGGCCATGGAACGTATTGAGAAAAGCCTGTAATTAAACAAAAAGAAAAACCGCTTCTTCGGAAGCGGTTTTTTTGTATCTTGGCAAGAACTTCAGCCGAAGAATATTGTTTTAGCAACAAAAATGGCAAGTAACAAGATCTCCATGACAACGACAGGACGCAGAGTCTTAAAGAAATCGGCCTTAAAATAGTCAAGGGTGACTGTGAGGCAAACATGCGTAGGAGTTATCATTTGGCCAGCGATACCAAAAACCATTGCTACACCTATCAGACTGAGGTCACCGGGTGCAACGGCAGC
>CAYLRW010000138.1:0-2423 GCA_964386405.1 uncultured Acidaminococcales bacterium
GCCGGATTGGTCTTTGATAGGACCGGCAAATACTTGCAGGCTGCCATCAAGAATCTTGGCTTTAGCTGCATCAGTAACCTTCTTGGTATCTTCGCTGACAGCAGGACCGTAAGGAGCGATGTCAACAACTTTATCTTTCATGCCGCCCCAATAAGCGCCGGATTTCCATTTGCCATCAAGAATTTGTTGAATAGCATTTACGTAATAAGGACCCCAGTTCCAAACAGCAGCTGTAAGTTCAGCTTTAGGTGCTGCTTTGGTCATGTCCATATCATAGCCGATACCGTAGACGCCTCTTTCCTCAGCGGCTTGCTGTGGGCCAGGGGTGTCTTGGTGTTGAGCTATAACGTCGGCACCGAAATCAATCAAGGTCAGGCCGGCTTGTTTTTCGCCTGCAGGATTATACCAGGTATTGGTCCAAACAACTTTAACTTTGGCATCCGGGTTAACGGAACGAACACCAAGAGTGAAAGCATTGATGCCGCGTACAACTTCAGGAATTGGGAAAGCTGCAACATAACCAATTACGTTGCTCTTAGTTTGTTTGCCGGCAACGATACCGGTCAGATAGCGGGATTCATACATGCGGCCGAAATAAGTACCTACATTGGGAGCTGTTTTGTAGCCTGAGCAATGCAGGAAAGTTACATCAGGGTATTTTTTAGCAACGTTAATAGTTGGATCCATGTAGCCGAAGCTGGTAGTGAAGATGATTTTGTTGCCTTGGGAAGCCAATTGGCTGATAACACGTTCAGCATCAGCACCTGCTGGCACAGATTCTACGAAGCTGGTCTGTACATTAGGCATATTCTTTTCGACATATTGACGGCCAAGATCATGAGTCATGGAATAACCACCGTCATTAGCTGAACCGATATAAACAAAAGCAACTTTTGTTTTTTCACCGGCTTTTTTGTCAGCTGCTTTTTTGTCACCGCCGCAGCCTGCCAGAGCAGCGCACGCTACTGTGAGCGTCAAGGCGAGAGCAAGCAATTTTTTCATGCGAAACATCCCCTTAAATTTTATTTTATTTAATTGTTCCTTCCACGCCATCTACAAACCAGTCAAATTTCAACAGATCTTCATCTGACATTGTCTGGCCTTCAGCAACTTTCACATTGCCGGTTTGGTCTTTAATAGGACCGGTAAATACTTTCAGGCTGCCGTCAATAATTTTTGCTTTGGCAGCATCAGTAATTTTTTTGGTATCTTCGCTGACAGCAGGACCGTAAGGAGCGATGTCAACGACTTTGTCTTTCATAGAACCCCAGTAGGCACCGGACTTCCATTTGCCATCAATAATTTGCTGAATGGCACTTGCATAATACGGACCCCAGTTCCAGACAGCAGAAGTCAGTTCCGCTTTTGGAGCCGCACCGGACATATCTACGTTGTAACCAATACCGAATTTACCTCTTTCCTCAGCAGCCTGCTGTGGACCAGGCGTATTCTGGTGTTGGACAATAACGTCGGCACCGGCATCCAGCAAGGTAAGAGCAGCTTGCTTTTCGCTGGCAGGATTGTACCAGGTATTGGTCCAGAGAACTTTGACTTTTACATCAGGGTTAACAGATTTAGCACCAAGTGTGAAAGCATTGATGCCACGGACAACTTCAGGAATTGGGAAAGCTGCAACATAACCAATCACGTTGCTTTTCGTTTGTTTACCGGCAACGATACCGGTCAGATAACGTGCTTCATACATACGGCCGAAGTAATTTCCGACATTCGGGGCTGTTTTGTAGCCGGAACAATGCAGGAAGGTCACATCAGGGTATTTCTTCGCTACGTTAATGGTTGGATCCATGTAACCGAAGCTGGTAGTGAAGATAATCTTATTGCCTTGTGACGCCAATTGGCTGATGACACGCTCAGCATCAGCACCCTCAGGTACCGATTCCATAAAGGTGGCTTCTACGTTGGGCATATTTTTCTCGACGTATTGGCGGCCGAGGTCATGAGCCATGGAGTATCCGCCATCTTTGGCAGAACTGACATAGACAAAGGCAACCTTGGTTTTTTCACCGGCCTTCTTGTCTGCGCCCTTTTTATCGCTGCCGCATCCTGCAAGAGCTGAAAAAGCGAGGATGGAGGCAAGCGCGAGGGCAAACAATTTTTTCATGTAAGGACCTCCTTCTAGTATCAAACATTATCAAACTAATTGTAGCAACTGATTGTAAGGAAAGCAACATAATTGAAGGCAAAATACGGAAAAAGACTTGTAAAAATTGGTTTATGAGTAGATAATTATCGTGTATAATTGTGTTAATTATCGCTGCTGGTTTGGCAGCAGGACGGAGAGCTATGGAGCAAAAGACGGAAGCTAAGACAAATAATCATAAATTTTTAAAAGGTACTCTGATTCTTACCATTTCCAGTATAGTGGTCAAAGTGATTGGCTCACTTAACTGGATTATTTTGTC
>CAYLRW010000139.1:0-2419 GCA_964386405.1 uncultured Acidaminococcales bacterium
GCCAGAGAAACTCTTTAATCATTGCCGATAGACTCAAAATATATGTTTGTAGCTAATTTACAAAAAATTAATATACTTGTCGATGAATCCTTTTGGGTATATACTGTTAATGTTAACTGTATAGTTTTTTATATATTTTCAATAAAAAGTAAACACGCAAGAAAAAATAGAAAGTGGCTATGGCCGTTAAGAGGTATATTTTAGTGAAAACATATGTAGTAGCATTTGCTATAGCATTATTCACGAGTTGGGTTTTAACTCCTTACGTAAAAAATCTTGCATTTAAGATCGGAGCAGTCGATAAACCTGATCCGCGCAAAGTTCATAAAGGCATTATGCCTCGGCTTGGCGGATTGGCGATTTTTGTGGGTTTTTTGATTGCAGTGCTTTCAACTGTAACCATGTCTAAAGACTTGTTTGGTATTTTAACGGGTGCTTTTGTCATACTGATAGTTGGTATTGTGGATGATGTCTATCAATTGCCAGCCAAGGTTAAGTTGCTTGGACAGATTGCCGCAGCCGCGGTTCTGATTCTTTTTGGCATCCAGATAGAATGGCTGAACAACCCGATGGGTGGTTATTTTTACCTTGACTATCTTTCCATCCCAATTACTATTTTTTGGGTAGTAAGTTTTACTAACGTTGTCAACCTTATGGATGGCCTTGACGGCCTGGCAGCAGGTGTTTCTGCTATTGCATCGGTCACGATCATTCTTGTCGCCTTGCAGGAGGGATACTATACGGTTGCTGTTATGACGGCAGCCTTGGCCGGCGGTATCATCGGCTTTATTCGCTATAACTTTAACCCGGCTACTATCTTCATGGGAGATACCGGCAGTATGTTTATCGGCTATATTTTAGCTGCAATATCTATTTTGGGTGCGGTAAAAAGTGCAACAACTATTGCTTTGATCGTACCTGCGATAGCCTTGGGACTGCCAATCATGGATACGGCTTTTGCTATTTTGCGCCGTCATCTGGCAGGCAAACCTATTTTCAAACCCGACAAAGGTCATTTCCACCACAGATTGCTGGCGATGGGACTTACGCAAAGGCAAGCAGTGATGTTGATGTATCTTATCAGCGCAGGCCTTGGATTGAGCGCTATCCTGCTGACTGAGATAGATGGAGTTTATGCAGTTTTATTGGTATCAATCATTGTTGCGTGTGTATGTTTCTGCGCAAAGAAAATCGGTATCTTGAACGACCGTTAATAAAAAATGTCAGGAGAGTATGTAGTGAAAAAACTTAAAGTCATGGCAGTTTTTGGGACACGACCAGAAGCAATCAAGATGTGCCCGGTAGTTTTGGAAATGAAAAAATATCCGGATTTCATTGAACCGGTTGTTGCCGTTACAGCTCAACACAGAGAGATGCTTGATCAGGTATTGCACCTGTTTGGTATTGTACCAGACTATGATTTGAATATTATGACGAAAGGCCAGACTCTTTACGATGTTACTCGCCGCGCTCTGGAAGGATTGGGTTCTGTACTTGCAGAAGCTAAGCCTGATATAGTATTGGTGCACGGAGATACTACAACCACTTTCGTAGGGGCGCTGGCATCTTTTTATGCTCAGATAGCTGTCGGACATGTTGAGGCAGGATTACGTACCGGTGACAAGTATTCACCGTTCCCTGAAGAAATGAACCGCAAATTGACAGGCTCTCTGGCTGATTTTCATTTTGCTCCTACCGCTATTTCCAAAGAAAATTTACTGCGGGAAAATATTGATCCCGGCAAAATATTTATTACAGGTAATACTGTAATTGATGCTTTGGTAAAAACTGTAAATTCTGGTTATAGATTCTCAGATGATTCGCTTCACAGCATACTCAATAGCGGCGGGCGTCTTATTTTGGTGACGACGCACAGACGTGAGAATCTTGGCGCTCCGATGCGCCAGGTTTATCAGGCGCTGAAAGAGGTAATCATTACTCATCCTGATGTAAAAGCAATTTTCCCGGTGCATAAAAATCCAAAAGTCCGGGAAATAGTTGAACAGGAATTGGGGCATCTTGACAGGGTGCATTTGATAGAGCCTCTTGATTATGAGCCTTTTGCCAATTTGATGGCTAAAGTAGATATAGTACTTACTGATTCCGGCGGTATTCAGGAAGAAGCACCGGCCTTGGGCAAACCTGTCTTGGTATTGCGCGATACAACAGAACGTCCGGAAGCGGTTGAAGCCGGCACCGTAAAACTCATTGGGACGGCTTTTGAAGATGTTTTGCAAGAGACGAATAAGCTGCTGGACGATAAAAATTATTACAGACAGATGGCTGATGCCTGCAATCCTTATGGCGATGGCAAAGCTTCAGAACGCATCGTCAAGACAATACTGGCAGCTTACGGGTATCCGGTTGAAAAGTTGGCAGAATTTTCGTCTGTAATTTAGAAAAAAAGGTTGTCAAATAA
>CAYLRW010000140.1:0-1062 GCA_964386405.1 uncultured Acidaminococcales bacterium
TACTACGAATATATTGGCCCCTGCCATCAGATCATGATTGAAAAGGGACATGCTTTACCCGGTGAAGTTATTGTAGGGACTGATTCACACTCCTGCTCATATGGAGCTGTCGGTTCTTTTGCTACGGGCATTGGTTCGACAGAGATGCTCGGGGTCTTGATGATGGGTGAAATCTGGTTAAAGGTACCTGAGACGATTCGTGTGGATTGGAGCGGCAAGCTTAATGCCGGTGTCATGGCTAAAGATATTTCTTTACGGACAATTAAGCAAATCGGGCATGCGGGCGCAACCTACCAAACGGTGGAATATGTGGGCTCCGGCATAAGCGCGTTGCCGATGGATGAGCGCATTTGTATCGCTAATATGGCAGTAGAGATGGGAGCAAAGGCTGGTCTGATGGAATACGACGAAGAAACTGCTTCCTATCTTCACAGCATTGGTATAGAGAAAGAATTCGCTCGCATCAGCAGTGACACGGACGCCAAATTCTCTTCTGTTTTACAATTTGACGCTTCGACGTTGGTACCGCAGATTGCCTGCCCGCACGAAGTCGATAATGTTTTTGATGTAACCGACGTTAAGTCCAAAATTGACCAGGCTTATGTTGGTTCCTGCACCGGCGGACGTTATACCGATTTGAAGATGGCCGCGAAGATTTTGAAAGGGCACAAAGTGGCAAGCGGTGTCAGACTTTTAGTTTCGCCGGCTTCCAGCTCTGTGTATGAGCGCTGCCTGCGGGAAGGAATCCTCAGCGATTTAGCAGCTGCGGGGGCAATTATTCTGCCAGCCACCTGCGGCGCATGTCTGGGGCTGCATTCAGGCACTATAGGTGAAGGAGAAGTTTGCATCTCTTCAACCAACCGCAATTTCATTGGGCGCATGGGCAGCAAAAAATCTTTCGTATATCTGGGCTCGCCTGCGGCTGCGGCGGCGTCTGCCATTACCGGTCAGATAACTGATCCGCGTGAATTTTTATAGGAGGTGCCATATGAGTATAATAGAAGGAAAAGTATGGAAATACGGCGATAATATTAACACGGATATTATTTCACCGGCTATTTA
>CAYLRW010000140.1:1162-2410 GCA_964386405.1 uncultured Acidaminococcales bacterium
GCTATCGACTATGAAAAAGGTATTATCACAAATAAAACCAGAGGCGAGCAGTATACTGCGCAACCGATACCGCCGCATATTGCCAAGCTCGTCAACCTGGGAGGCTTAATTCCTTATCTGGAACACTGGCAGGAAGAACACGCTGCCAAATGACAGGAGCGATACAAAATGGCAACAGCAAAAAATACATGTGACGGCCATCACCGACACCATTTGACAAGTGCTGATTCATGCCACAGCCATGAACATAAGGACGACGGCGGGCTGCAGGATATCTGTGTTAGCATCGTGCCGATTTTCAACCATCTGGCAAAGGAACAAATGAATGAAATAGCAGAAGTTATCCAGCATTTTGACTACAAAAAGGGTGAAAACATCTACCGTGCCGGTGATCAGTCAGATGCCCTCTATATTGTAAGGAGAGGTAAGATAAGGATTTATCGGTTGTCTGATTCCGGTAAAGAACAGCTGGTACGCATTTTGCGTCCAGGTGATTTTACCGGCGAACTGGCGTTATTTAATGAGGGCATTCACGAAGCCTATGCGGAAGCTATGGAAGAAACCAATGTGTGCACTATCAGACGGAATGATTTGCAAACGCTTCTTAACAAGTACCCGGCTATCGCACTCAAGATACTGGCAGAATTTTCCAGCAGGCTGGAACAGTCGGAAAAGCAAACCGCTCGTTTTGCTACTGAAAAAGTTGAGACGAGGCTTGCGCTTTTCCTGGCGGAATGTCTTGATGACGAGCACTCTTCCAAAGAATTTGTGCTGCCGATGAGTAAGAAAGATATAGCATCCTATTTAGGCACTACTCCGGAAACCATCAGCCGCAAATTATTGGAACTGGAAGAATTGGGTTATATCAAACAAAAAGCAAAGAAGAGAATAGAAATTTTGGATTTGGAGGGCTTGTACCTCATATAGACAGATAAATATCATGCGCAAAGAGCCGAATTTATTCGGCTCTTTTTTTATGTTTTTTTTAAAACCTTGATTTTAATCAAGGTTAATTTTCGCCAACGCGATTACAATAAAGTCACCGGGATGAAGGAATAAACAAACTTCAGCACGTAAATTAATAGACTAAAAACAGCAGGAGGAATAGGAAAATGGAAATACAGGGTATTAAATCAATCATGAAAAAATCAATGCTGGGTATTGTGGCCGCGGCAGGCATTATGTTTATGAGTCCTCTTACAGCAAGTGCTCACTGTGACACGATGGAGGGGCCTACTGTTGCTGACG
>CAYLRW010000141.1:0-1240 GCA_964386405.1 uncultured Acidaminococcales bacterium
AGACAATGGCCGGTGCAGATTAAGTTAGTGCCGGTAAACGCTCCTTATTTCAAAAATGCCAGACTTTTGGTTGCAGCAGACTGTACTGCCTTTGCTTATGGTGATTTCCACCAAAAATTTATGCGTAACCATGTAACACTGATTGGCTGTCCTAAGCTGGATATGGTCAATTACAGTGAAAAACTTACCGAGATACTCAAATATAATGATATCAAGAGTGTTACGGTAACCAGGATGGAAGTGCCTTGCTGCGGCGGCATTGAAGCTGCTGTCAAAACAGCCTTGCAAAACAGCGGCAAAATGATTCCATGGCAGGTTGTGACAATTTCGACAGAAGGCGAGATTCTGGAAGACTAATCTATTGGCAAGGTAGGCTGCAAAAAGCCTATAAATAAAAGAAACAGAGGAGAGATGAGACAATGAAAGATATGTTTTGTTTTCAATGTGAACAAACTGCAGGTAGTGTAGGTTGCATGGGTAAAGCTGGAGTCTGCGGCAAACAAGCCAGTACTGCTAATTTGCAAGATGATCTTACAGGAGCAATGATTGGTTTGGCACAAGTCGCTGAGCTAAGCAAACCGACTGATTCAACAACCAAAGTTATGCTCGAAGGTTTATTTACAACCATTACTAATGTAAATTTTGATGATGAAGTATTACAAAAAAGAATCGCTGATGTGCATCGCGAAAAAGCATTGCTCGGTGCTAAAGTTGATTTCCCTGACTATAAAATGTGGGATCTTTGGGATGCCAATGAAGATGTCCGCTCACTTAAATCACTTATTTTACTAGGCCTGCGTGGCGTAGCTGCTTACGCTTATCATGCCTGGATGCTCGGCTATAAAGATGAAGAAGTCAATGCTTTCTTCTACAAAGGTATGGCAGCTCTTGCTAATAAAGATAAAGCAGAAGATTTATTACCGTTGGTCATGGAAACTGGCCGCATCAACTTCAAGTGTATGGAGATGCTCGATAAAGCTAACACAGAATCTTATGGCACACCAGTTCCGACCACTGTACCTTTGATGGTTGAAAAAGGACCATTCATCGTTGTTACAGGACATGATCTGAAAGATTTGCATACGCTGCTTGAGCAAACAAAAGATAAAGGTATCAACATCTATACTCACGGCGAAATGCTTCCATGCCATGCCTATCCGAAATTGAAGGCATATCCGCATCTGAAAGGTAACTTTGGTACAGCTTGGCAAAACCAACAAAAAGAATTTGCTAACCTGCC
>CAYLRW010000141.1:1340-2398 GCA_964386405.1 uncultured Acidaminococcales bacterium
ATGTCTGTAGCAGGCACTGTTATTGATGCTGTTAAAGCTGGCGCAATTAAACATTTCTTCCTGGTAGGCGGCTGCGATGGTGCGAAACCTGGTCGTAACTATTACACAGATTTTGTTAAACAGACACCTCAGGACACCGTTATCCTGACTCTTGCTTGCGGTAAATATCGTTTCAATGACCTTGATCTGGGCACAATCGGTGGTTTGCCGCGTATTATGGATATGGGCCAATGCAACGACGCATACAGCGCAATTAAAGTAGCGGTTGCTTTGTCTGAAGCTTTTGGCTGTGAAGTTAATGAGTTGCCGTTGACTTTGGTTCTCTCCTGGTACGAACAAAAAGCAGTCTGCATTTTGTTAACTTTGCTCTACTTGGGTATCAAGAACATCTACCTTGGACCAACTCTCCCAGCGTTTGTATCACCAAACATCCTGAAATTCTTGGTGGAAAACTACAATATTACTCCAATTAGCACTCCGGAAGCAGACCTCAAAAAGATTCTTGGCTAATAATAAAAAAGAATGCCGCTGATTTTTAAAAATCAGCGGCATTTGTTTATTTGTTGCCAAATATTTCTATCAGCAACATTATGATGAAGAAAGCAGCCAGATAAGGGAGAATCTTCCTGCCCCAGCATTTGCTTTGTGAGCTGCATTGGCAAGCATTTTCATTGTTCTTTTCAGACATGTTAAAAACCTCCTTTGAACAACAAGGTAGCAAAAGTACCTTTATTAGAATCAGTATATCATGCAATGCGTACTATAATTGGAAATTTTGTGGAAACAATTTCGAGTTATTGATAGTAAATTAATCATATAGAATTTACACTTTTTGAAGAAATTCATTAGATAAATATACTGCGTAACAGAAAAAAACAAAAGTCCGCTGCAAAGGGATTGTTGCTGCGTAACAAAAGTTACAGTTACTATTTGCACTTAAATAATGCCGATAAATCACATAATTGTCACAATATTTCGCGAAATGATATTGCATTTGTAATGATTTTCGTTTATAATAAAACCATAAAGAGGCTATACATGAATAAGTTGTGGGTTCG
>CAYLRW010000142.1:0-2389 GCA_964386405.1 uncultured Acidaminococcales bacterium
GGGCTGTTGAAACATTAAAGAGAGATTGACGCACTGCAGAACGTCCCCGATTATATCCAATATCACTTCACAAAAAGGTAACTTTTTGATATATTATAAGGAGTGACTTATCAAAAAAGGCGTTTTTTGATATCTGGGAATAATGACTTATCAAAAAGCAGTATTTCTGTAGATAGTAATATGTAGAGGTGGGATTTGTTGTGGCATATGAAAGCTTAAAAAATGTTTATTATCAGACACCAGAAAAATATGAAGAGGCTTACTTAGCACGGTTTAACTCTTCTACAACTAAGCATCTTGATATCACAATCCATCAATACAACCACAAAAATGAATATCCTCTTTTTTATTGTTATGATGAATCCATTATTAATTCTATTATCAGTATATTGCATGAAAAATATGAACTTGATAAATTGCTAGCAGACATACCAGGGGTTATTGTTGAGCAGTTTATCAAAAGCAGTATTATAGAAGAAGTAAAATCTACTAATGATATTGAGGGCGTTCGCAGCACGAGAAAAGAAATTAGATTGGCGCTTGCTAAGCAAAATTCAGGCAGCGAAAATCTGCGTCTGTGGCGCGTCGTTAATAAGTATCTTAGTTTGGTGAATAATAATTTGAAGAATTTTAAGACTTGCGAAGACGTCAGACAGTTTTATGATGAATTTATTTTGAAGGAAGTCATCGCTGATAATCCGGACAATGCTCCTGATGGCAGTATCTTTCGCAAGGGATCCGTATCTGTTTGTACAGGCACGGATAAAATAATTCACCAAGGACTTTATCCGGAGACGGTTATTATTGCAATCATGAATAAGGCATTGGATTTGCTTCATGATGAAAAAATACCTTTATTAGTAAGGATAATGATTTTCCATTATCTATTCGGTTATATACATCCGTTTTATGACGGTAACGGCAGATTAATAAGGTTTATTACCTCGCAATATCTTGCAAAAGAATTGGGCGGCATTATCAGCATAAGAATATCGATTACCATAAAAAAACAGTTGAAGAAATATTACCAACTGTTTGAACAGACAAATAATGAATTAAACAGGGGCGATCTAACTCCATTTATTCACGGATTTCTAATGTTTGTTTTTGATACCATTAAAGAAACGAAGCAACTGCTACTCAAAAAGATAGAACAGCTGCATTGCTACGAAAATAAACTGGCTGCACTTCTGAACAAATCTGGTATTGACGATGAATTGCTTAACGATATTTATGATATTCTTTTGCAAGCCTCTTTGTTTAGTGGTGAAGGGGTGACGGTTGAACAAATAATGGAGACCACCAAAAAATCGCGTAACACCATTGAAACAAGGCTGACAAAAATGCCCGAAGGGCACCTTATCAAGATAACTTCAACTAGGCCTTATCGGTATAAATTTAATGTCTTGACGTTAAGATAATGCAAAGAGAATTTAAACGCGCATTTTACAATCTGCAGGCAGATTTAGATTATCTTGACGAATGTAGGAGTGATTTTATTCATGGGCATTGCTAAAAAATGGCAAAAATTCAAAGCGATGGGCTGTTTTTTCGCTAAAAAGCAGAACCCTGTTTTTGCTGTATATGATTATATCCATAAGAAAACAAAATACGGGATACATGCGGATGTTTATTTTAAGTTGGGTTTGGACAGTATACCATTTGCCAATTTGGCATCATATGTTTCTTATGATGAATATGTGGATATCATTGAAAATAAAATAAATAACGACTTAGAAGCACAGAAAATTCTGCGCGATAAGGGTACGACACTGAGGCGGCTGCCGCCGCATCTTTTAAAACGCGAATTTTTAGATTTGCGTTTTTGTACTTTTGAAGATTTTTATTCGTTTGTCAACCGGCATCCGAAGATCGTAGTCAAGGTTTACAATTCAGCTATGGGCGACCAGGTTAACGTCGTTGATACTGAGCGTGAACAATTGACCGGCTTGGCTAATCAAGAGAAATTGGCGAGGGTATTTGCAGATTATCAAAGCAAGTCGCTCTATATTATTGAGGAATATATCCATCAGCATCATGAATGGTCGCTGATCAATCCTGATTGTGTCAATACCATCAGGGTGCACACGGTCAAGTCTGCTGACGGACAATATGCAGCCTGCTGGCATTGGTTGGCACGCTTTGGCAGGAAAGGCGAAAGTATTGACATGCACAATGCTTTTGTTGCGTTAGTGGATCCGGACAGCGGAAGAATTATTACTGATGCCTTGGACGAAGAGATTGGCGGCAGAGAATGGTTCCTGCAAGGTGAAGCACAGATGAAAGAAATGAATGAAGCTGCTAATGTACGTTTCAAAGATGTTGTCGTGCCTTTTAAGGATGAAATTAAAGCAGTCGTTGAAGAAGCGGCGGCTTACTTTCCGGAGAT
>CAYLRW010000143.1:0-2350 GCA_964386405.1 uncultured Acidaminococcales bacterium
CTGTGGTTGACTCTGACGGTTTCCATTGCCGCCACACCAGGCAGAATTGCTTTGCGGCCGCCGCCATAACCGGCAAAATAGTGGTGCACAATGGTGCCTGTCAGAATAACATGGTCCACGTCACAAATCAGTTTATTGATCCAGACAGGTGTACCAAAGGAGGTCTTACCGAAATACTCAAAATCGTCCTGAGCTTTGGCATCACTGTTGTACATTTTGATGCGGCCGGCGACTTCTTCACCAACGCCTTCGACCATTTCTTCGTGTGTCATCAGCCTATGCGTGCCAAGCGCAAAAACAATGCGCATATCTTCATCTTTAACGCCATACTTGTTCAGTTCATTGACCAGAATAGGCATGAAATCGAAGCTGTTAGCGACACGTGTCGGGTCGTTACAGATAAAGGCCACGGTCTGGCCTGGTTTTATGATTTCATTAATTGGTTTCGTACCGATAGGATGATAAATGGCATCGAGTACTGAGGCCTTTATATCCTGAAGCGGTTCCATTGCCGCCATCTTGACTTCCTTGATGACACGGTCACTGTCGATTACAAAATCTTTATGCCCGTGACCGTAGTGGAAGGAATACTTTTTCATTGCCATTTGTCCATCTCCTCTGCTAATTTACTACCATGCTAATTTTAGCATAAGTTTCCTGCAGAAGTCATTTTTTCCTTCTCAGCTTTTTCCGCAGCAGCCGCCATCATTTCTTTTGCCTTCATCAGGCGTACGAGGCTGGCTCTGTCATTTTCCTCAAGTTTCATCGTAATATACCTGATACTTTCCTGCATTTCCGGTATCATGACATATTCCAGGGCATTGACGCGTCTGCGGGTTTTTTCAATTTCTTCAGCCAGCAAACTGCAGGTTTTTTCCACCTCTGCCAGCTCAAGCAATTGCGGCAATAGGTCTGACAACTCCATAACTGCGGCATCAAGCTCATAAGATGTAAAAGTAAAAGCATAAGGAATTTCCGTGCCGCCGTCACTACCGGTATATCTGATAGTAGGCACGTCAACACTCATCACATTCTTTTCGCCAATCTCGTATACTGCCGCCCTTGCCGGATACAGCAGCGACTCAGAAAGATAGAAAGAGCCCATTTGCGCTTTCGCGATACTGCAGCGCATCTCTACTCTGGCAATGGCTTTTTCAACTTCCAGCCGCAAATCGTAATTGCGCCGGACGTGCAGCATGAACTGGCGTACCATTTCATCGCGTTTATCCTTCAAAAGCTTATGGCCACGGACAGCTGTAACCAATCGCCTTTTAAGGCGGGTAAGTTCCATACGTGTCGGATTTACCTGTACAGCCATCGCTTATTCCTCCTCTGCCTCTTCCTTCACAGCAGGAACATAGTATTTGTCAAGATATTCATCACGGATACGTTTAAGTTCCGCACGCGGCAGAATGCCAAGCAGCTTCCAGCCGAGATCCAACGTCTCCTCGATGGAACGGTTGGTTTCATAGCCTTGTGAAACGTACTCCTTCTCGAAACTGTCGGCAAATTTAGCATAAAGTTTATCAACTTTGGATAAAGCCGCTTCACCCAAGATAGTTGCCAGTTCTTTTGCTTCTTTGCCGCGGGCATAGGCCGCAAATAACTGGTTCATCGTATCTGCGTGGTCTTCGCGGGTTTTGCCTGCGCCGATGCCTTTATCCTTCAGACGGGATAGTGAAGGCAGAACATCTATAGGCGGTGTCAGAGCTTTGCGGTGCAATTCGCGGGAAAGAATGATCTGTCCTTCTGTAATATACCCGGTCAAATCCGGTATCGGATGCGTCTTATCATCCTCAGGCATGGAAAGGATCGGTATCTGGGTAATAGAACCTTTTTTGCCTTTGATACGGCCGGCGCGCTCATACATCGTCGCGAGGTCAGTATAAAGATAGCCAGGATAGCCCCTGCGGCCAGGCACTTCCTTGCGGGCTGCGGATATTTCGCGCAAAGCATCTGCGTAATTCGTGATATCCGTAATAATGACCAGTACATGCATGCCAAGTTCATAAGCAAGATATTCAGCGGCCGTAATCGCCATACGCGGTGTCGCGATACGTTCTACAGCCGGGTCATTGGCGAGGTTGATGAACATGACGGCACGCTCAAGCGCACCGGTACGATTGAAATCATTCATGAAGAAATTCGCTTCTTCGAAGGTAATACCGACAGCCGCAAAAACTACGGCAAACCCTTCGCCGGTACCACGCACTTTGGCTTGTCTCGCTATCTGTGCTGCCAGCTGGGCGTGTGGAAGGCCGGAACCGGAGAACACCGGTAGTTTCTGCCCGCGCACCAGGGTATTCAGACCATCAATTGCCGAAACACCTGTCTGGATAAACTCCGCCGG
>CAYLRW010000144.1:0-2338 GCA_964386405.1 uncultured Acidaminococcales bacterium
ATGTTATCTTTGGTGTCAATACAATCACCGGTGCTATTATCAGCGCAGCGATTGCCATTGGTATCTTCCTTATTAAAGAAGCAGGCAAAGCAATGGATAAATTTGCGCAAATTGCCGGTTTCCTGATGATTTTTGTGACTATCTACATTGCAATTACTTCTAACCCTCCTATGGGCGAAGCAGTTGTCAAAACTTTTGTTCCTGACACCATTGATTTGGTGGCAATTATCACTCTGGTCGGCGGTACAGTCGGCGGCTATATTACTTTCTCCGGCGGCCATCGTCTGATTGATGCCGGCGTAACCGGTATTGAAGCCTTGCCGCAGATTTCCCGCAGTTCCGTTATCGGCGTAACCGCAACCGGTATCATGCGTATTTTCTTGTTCCTTGCTACTTTGGGCGTTTTGTCCGCTGGTATGACGCTTGATCCTGCCAATCCTCCTGCTTCTGTGTTCAAACTGGCTGCAGGCGACCTTGGCTACAAGTTCTTCGGCGTTGTTATGTGGGCAGCTGCTATTACTTCCGTTATCGGTGCTGCTTATACTTCTGTTTCCTTCCTACGTTCTTTCAGCTCGGTTATTGAGAAGAATTACCGTTGGTTCATCATTGGCTTCATTGTCTTCTCAACTATGGTCTTCGCTGTGGTCGGACAGCCGGTCAAAATTCTGGTGCTTGTCGGTACCTTGAATGGCCTGATCCTGCCAATTACTTTGGGTGTTATGTTGGTTGCCGCTTATAACAAGAAGATTGTCGGCGAATACAAACATCCGGTCTGGATGGCTGTCTTCGGTGCCATCGTCGTTGTGATGACTGCTTACATGGGCTATGTAACCATGACTACTCAGCTTGGCAAATTGTTTGCTTAAATTGTTTGAAAAAATTAAACAGAACTCCATTATGAGGTGCTTGATATGCAGAACAAGTCGTACCAGCTGCTAAATGTTGGTGAAAATTGCATATTTGTAAAATTTGGACAGGAAATCAGCCCGGTTATTCATAAGAAGGTGAAACGCCTGTCAGAATATCTGGAGCAGAACCCTTTCCCCGGTTATATCGAATTTGTCGCTACTTATACCGGCACGGCCGTCAATTATGACCCGTGGGTAGTGAAAAGAAAGCTGGCCCAAAAGGGCGAGACAAGTTTTGCCGCGGTGGCTAAACTTTTGGAAGCCTATGTCCAGAAGTCGGAGCTGATGCCGGAAACAGCTCCTAATGTCGTCGAAATTCCCGTTTGCTACGGTGGCGAGTATGGCCCGGATCTGGCTTATGTTGCTGAACATTGCCATCTGACGGAAGAAGAAGTGGTGAAGATACACAGCTCCGGCGAATATCTTTGCTACATGATCGGCTTCTGCCCGGGCTTCCCGTTCCTGGGCGGCATGGATCCGCGCATTGCTACGCCAAGAAGGCAGACCCCGCGTCTTGCTATTCCTGCCCGCAGCATTGGCATCGCAGGACAACAGACCGGCGGTTACCCCATCAGTACGCCGGGCGGCTGGCAGATTATCGGCCGCAGCGCTATTGAGATGTTTGATGCCGCCGCGGCAAATCCGACCTTGCTGAAAGCCGGCGATATCGTGCATTTCCGCAGCATTACACCTGAAGAATATGCTGAGATAAGAGGTGACGCAAAATGAGTTTCAAAGTTTTACGTCCCGGACTCTTAAGCAGTCTGCAGGACATTGGCCGCATCGGCTATCAAAAATACGGTATTAATGTTTCGGGCGCCATGGATGTCTTCTCCCTGCGCCTCGCTAATATCCTGGTTGGCAACAAAGAAAATGAAGCGGCCCTCGAAATCACGATGACCGGCCCGACCTTGGAGTTTTTGGCAGATACCTTGATCGCTATCGTCGGTGCTGATCTTTCCCCGGTTATCGATGGTGTCGCTGTCAGGATGAATCGCCCTGTCGCAGTGAAAGCAGGAGCAGTCCTGAAGTTCGGTGCCTGCCGCAAAGGCTGTCGTGCTTATCTGGCGGCAGCTGGCGGCTACGACGTGCCTGAAGTTATGGGCAGCAAGAGTACCTATTTGCGGGGAGAACTCGGCGGCTATAAGGGCCGAGCCTTGCAAAAGGGTGATATCGTGGATTGCGGCAAGCCAAGTTCCTTTGGCGAGCATACGCTGCATTTTCTGCTGATGAAGGGCGCTCGTTCCTTCGGTAAAGCTAATTGGTTCGTCAATCCGCCGCACATGGAAGAGGCCAATCTGGCTGCACCTATCCGTTTGACCAAAGGGATGCAGATGGAAGCTTATAAGGACGAATGTGTCGAAGCTTTCCTGCGGGAAACTTTCAAAGTAACGACCAGTGCTGACAGACTCGGTTACCGCATGCAGGGA
>CAYLRW010000145.1:0-2337 GCA_964386405.1 uncultured Acidaminococcales bacterium
GAACCGCAGAAGATAGGCGGTTTCTTTAAGTTCCTTGGTACATCGAACATCAATGTGTTCTATAGCGAGTTAGAGGGCAACCGTGCCGGCAAGGCAATAGCGAACGGTGATGCGCTTGATTATAACAATGCTGGTCTTTTGGGTATTCGTTCCGATTTTGTGCCTTCCGCCAATTTTACTTTCGGCCTGACCAGAGTATCAATGCTGGGCGGTGATGGTAATGGCCTGTCCCTGTCAGATTGGGGTGATTGGCTGACAGGAAAGAATGCTGATGATAATGATCTGTGGAATGATATTGCCGGCTTTGACTTCCGTTACCGCTTCCCGGGCGTACAGGTTTATGGTGAATTGTACGGCGAAGACCAAGCGGGGTATCTGCCTTCCAAGACTGCTGAACGGATAGGTTTGTATTTCCCGCAGCTCAGCAAAGATGGGGCGTGGGAATTGAAGACGGAATATGCACATACCAAGAATTGCTGGTATGATCATGGCACTTATCAGGATGGCTGGTCCTATAAGGGTGGGCTCTTGGGCGATGCGATGGGCCCGGATGCCCAAAAATTCTACGTAGGCGTGAAACGCCATTTGAACGCTGATGAAAGAATCGGTTTCAATGCTATGCATGTTGATATGGAACGCTCACTTACCGCAGCACAGCAGCTTGATGAATTCTGGTTCTCCTATGAACGTCAGTTAGAAAAAGATGTCTATCTGGAAGCCATGCTCGGCTTGGCAAAGTTAGACAATGCAGATTTTAACAATGGACGCGACGATACAAGCTGCCTGGCATCGGTAACTTTGCGCTGGAGCTTGTAATAACAAGATGGATGAAGTATCTTGGCAGCGAAAATGTCGTCTCGACCAAAGTGGGGAGATATGAGAAGCTGCAAAATTTTCGATAGTTAGGATATGAAGCTAATGAACTTACTTGATAAATCTAAAACGATCATGGTTACCGGTGCGGCTGGCTTTATCGGCTTCTACCTGACCAATAGGCTGCTGGAGGAAGGTTATCAGGTAGTCGGCATCGATAATCTCAATGCTTATTATGATGTGCGTTTGAAACAGACCAGACTGACCATTTTGATGTCTCACGAGAATTTTACTTTCTCTCGCAGTGATATTGCGGACAAGGAATCAATCATGGGGTTATTTTCCAAATATCAGCCGGCCGTCGTAGTGAATCTCGCTGCGCAGGCTGGTGTAAGATATTCGATTGACCATCCTGACGACTATATCCAGAGCAATATCATAGGGTTCTACAATATTTTGGAAGCTTGCCGGCATTATCCGGTAGAACATCTTGTCTATGCATCATCAAGCTCTGTCTATGGTTCCAACAAAAAAGTACCATTTGAAGAAACGGACTTCGTCGATCATCCGGTGTCCTTATATGCGGCGACAAAAAAGTCCAACGAGTTGATGGCGCATACCTATAGTCATCTTTACAAGATCCCGTCTACCGGCCTTAGGTTCTTCACAGTCTATGGACCGCTGGGCAGGCCGGATATGGCTTATTTTGGCTTTGCCGATAAGTATTTTGCCGGCGAACCGATCCATATCTTCAACAATGGTGATTTTGCACATGATCTTTATCGTGATTTTACCTACGTGGATGATATTGTGGAAGGTATCATGCGACTCCTGCCACAGCCACCGCAACTGGAAGACGGCGCTTTGAGCCGGGTCTATAACATTGGTAACAACAGTCCGGAAAAACTGATGACTTTCATCCAGACGCTGGAAGAAGCTTTGAGTGAGGCGTTGAGACGTGAAGTGGTATTTGACAAAGTTTTTGAACCGCTGAAACCGGGGGATGTGCCGGCGACCTATGCATCCACGGATCGCTTGCAGGCAGCAGTGGGTTTCAAACCCAAAACCAGCATCAAAGAAGGCTTGACGCAGTTCGCTCACTGGTATGTAAGTTATTACGGTGTTAAATAAGAATAGCGGAGATTATTTGTTTGTGCTCCCAATGCTTGGTGAAGTACTAGCAAACTTTGGGAGCATATTTTGTGCTAGCAGGGATTTACCAATTCATAGAGAACTAATTAAGTATTATAAAATGAATGGTTAATTAAAGTAATGGAAAAGAGATGGTGCGTATGTTCAAGGTCTACGAAAAAAATGGCAGGTATTATTTCGAGTATGGTATGACGAAGATTGAAACCACAGAATTGATTGATGCGGATTTGGTTGTTTATGACAAGGATTTCGGCTATATCTACAAAAGTAAACTTATTGAGGAATATGCAAAAGAGGATGAAAATGGAGAATATTGAGAGTTTTAATTAAGAAGCCTTCTGCTTTAGGGTCAAAGCGGAAGGTTTTTTTGTT
>CAYLRW010000146.1:0-2308 GCA_964386405.1 uncultured Acidaminococcales bacterium
AAACAATGGCAATCAATATTTATCAAAATGATATTGAGCAAAACAAAAAAATAGGAGTATATGGAGCAAATTTATTACCGTTAAATGCTAATGTTATTACACATTGTAATGCAGGTTCTTTAGCAACTTGCGGCTGGGGAACTGCTTTAGGTGTAATTCGTCAGGCTCATCTGGATGGTAAAATTAAAATGGTGTACGTGGATGAAACCCGACCACTTCTTCAGGGCGCACGCTTAACCGCCTGGGAATTGCTTCAGGATAAAATACCTGCTACCTTGATTACCGATAATATGGCCGGTTGGACTATGAAGCAAAAGAAAATCAATGCTGTTGTCGTCGGTGCTGACAGAATTGCGTGCAATGGTGATGTTGCTAATAAGATTGGGACTTATAGCTTGGCTATCTTAGCGAAAGCCCATAATATACCTTTTTACATAGCTGCTCCAACAACTACCTTTGATTTTTCCATAAAAACCGGAGCTGAAATTCCTATTGAAGAACGGTGCGGTGAAGAATTACGAAAACTCATGGGTGTCAGTACGGCTCCAGACAATGTAGAAGTTTTTAACCCTGCTTTCGACGTTACACCAAGTGTACTTATTTCAGGAATAATCACGGACTATGGTATAATTGAAAAACCCTACGAGGCAAATATTTTAAAATTAAAAGATAGAATATATGAGGAGGATAAACATTAATGCGTGATAGTATTATAAAAGATATTTCGCTTGCACCACTTGGCAAACAAAAGATTAACTGGGTAAAGGAATATATGCCTTTATTGAATTTATTAAATGAAAAGTATTCTCAAACTAAACCATTTGACGGAATTAATATGGTTGTTACAATCCATTTAGAAGCAAAAACTGCTTACCTTGCTAAAGTTTTAAAAAATGCTGGTGCCAATGTTTACGTAACAGGCAGTAATCCGCTTTCAACTCAGGATGAAATTGCAGCTGCGCTTGTAGAAGAGGGCATCAGCGTATATGCTACACATAATTGTTCTTCTGAAGAATATGACATGTTTTTAAGCAAAGCCCTTGATTGCAAACCAACATTGATTATTGATGACGGTGGTGATCTTGTTAATATGCTGCACAAGAACAGAACAGACCTTATTCCTGGTTTACTAGGTGGTTCAGAAGAAACAACAACTGGCGTCCATAGATTAAAGGCACTTTCACATTCTGGCAATCTTGCTTTTCCGATGATTGCTGTAAATGACGCTTATTGCAAATACCTTTTTGATAATCGTTATGGTACAGGTCAATCTTCCTGGGACGGAATCATGCGCACTACTAACCTCTCTATTGCTGGCAAAAATGTTGTTGTTGCCGGCTATGGCTGGTGTGGTAAAGGAGTAAGCATGCGTGCCAAAGGCCTGGGAGCAAATGTAATAGTAACAGAAGTTGACCCCATAAAGGCAATAGAAGCTGTATTTGATGGTTTCCGCGTAATGCCAATGAGTGAAGCAGCAAAAGAAGGCGATTTCTTTGTAACTGTAACTGGTTGCAAAGATGTCATTACTAAAGAACATGTCAAAGTAATGAAAGACGGAGCTGTACTATCTAATGCAGGCCATTTTGATGTTGAAATTAACATCCCGGATTTAGAAGAACTTTCGGTTGCTGCTCCTTACGAAGTTCGCAAAAATATCAAAACATATACAATGTGTGATGGTCGTAAAATAAATTTGCTTGGCGATGGTAGATTAGTTAATTTGGCCTGCGGTGATGGACATCCAATTGAAATCATGGATCTTTCTTTTGCTATGCAGTTTTTAGCAATGAAATATCTGCTTGATAATAAAGGTAAACTCTCTAATGACCTCTATACACTACCAGATGAATTGAATACAGAAATTGCAGCCTTAAAATTAGAATGCATGGGCGCAGCTATTGATAAACTAACAATGGAACAAAACTTTTATTTACATCAAGAATAAAGGGGATGTATCGAAAAATGCTGGAAGTTCAGATTGCAGATGCGCGTAAATCAATTATTGACATTGGCTTAAAAGTTCTTGCGAAGAATTTAGTTGCCGGTTCCTGGGGAAATATAAGTATGAGGATCGACAAGGATAGCTTTGCGATTACACCATCAGGACGAACCTATGATTTGCTTGTGGAAGATGATATTGTCATTGTTAATTCAGATGGCATCAAACTTGCTGGTGCTGGCATTCCATCCTCAGAATTGCGCTTACATCTGGCTATTTACAAGAAATATCCTATGTTTAATGCTGTAATTCACACTCATAGCATATATGCAAGCGCCTGCGCAGCAATGCACAAACAAATACCTCCTT
>CAYLRW010000147.1:0-2264 GCA_964386405.1 uncultured Acidaminococcales bacterium
TGTGTCAGTTGAAAAAAAGGCTGCCTTTTCATATCCACTCTCCCTTTACAATAGTCTTAATTCACCTATATGATTTTACCACAAATATGAAAAAGTACAAGAGGAAAATTGAGGAAAATGCATAATTTTTGAGGAGTTGGAAGGAAAAGTTCAAAAAACAACAAAATACGCCATAATTTGCCATAATATCGCGAAATTCGCCAAAATCTGCCGATTATTCATTTTGTCACGAAGAGCTAGACCACAATATATAGTAGTTCATAAAAAAAATGCGGCAAATATGCCATTGCCATTACGAAAAAAATAAAAAATCCGCTGCACAACATTGCTGCAGCGGATTAATTATAATTGCTTTTAACTATTTTTTAGGAACTGAAATGACATCACAACCCATATAAGGACGCAATGCCTTCGGAACAACGACAGATCCGTCGGCCTGCTGATAGTTTTCGAGAATCGCACAAACTGTACGTCCCACAGCTAAGCCGGAACCATTAAGTGTATGTACATATTCCGGTTTCGCTTTGGCATCACGGCGGAATTTGATATCAGCTCTTCTTGCCTGGAAATCAAGGAAGTTCGAACAAGAAGAAATTTCACGATAACAGTTAGCCGCTGGCAGCCATACTTCGAGGTCATAAGTTGTAGCAGAACTGAAACCGATATCACCGGTGCAAAGACGCACAACACGGTATGGCAGTTCCAGACGTTTCAGGATATCTTCGGCATCGCTTGTTAATTTATCAAGCTCACTCCAGGACTCTTCCGGTTTGGTAAATTTAACCAGTTCAACCTTATTGAACTGGTGCTGGCGGATAAGACCACGGGTGTCACGGCCAGCAGAACCTGCCTCAGCACGGAAACAGGCACTGTACGCTGCATAACAAATAGGCAGCTGATCAACACTCAAAATTTCACCGCGGTGGTAATTGGTTACAGGTACTTCAGCAGTCGGAATCAGATAGTAGTCCATGCCTTCCAGCTTGAACATGTCTTCCGCAAACTTTGGTAATTGACCGGTCCCCAGCATACTGTCCTTGTTAACAATATAAGGAGGGAAAATTTCCGTATAGCCATGTTCCTGAGTATGAACATCAAGCATGAAGTTGTAAACGGCACGCTCCAGACGGGAACCCAGACCTTTGTAGAAAGTGAATCTGGCACCGGTTACTTTGGCAGCACGCTCAAAATCAAGAATCCCTAGACCTTCACCAACATCCCAGTGGGCTTTAGGTTCAAAGCTGAATTTTGTCGGTTCGCTCCATTTGCGGACTACAGGATTATCACTGTCATCCTTACCAATCGGCACATCATCTGCCGGCATGTTTGGAATGGTTAAAATAATATCTTTAAGCTTTTGTTCAATTTCTTTAAGCTCTTTGTCGTCCTCGGCAATTTTTTCACCAAGGGCACGCATAGCAAGAATTTTATCATCGGCATTTTCGCCGCTTTTTTTCATTTTACTTATTTCCTGGGATACGCTGTTACGCTCGCTCTTTAAAGTCTCAACCTGCTGTAAGATTTCTCTGCGTTGTTTTTCTAAAGTCAAAAACTCGTCCAGGTTCATATCCATATTGCGATTCTTCATGGCTTTTTCCACAAGCTCAGGATTTTCCCTGACAAATTTCATATCAAGCATGTTCATTCCTCCAAACAAAATTAATGCATCAATACTATGTATTGTATCACAAAAATGGTTATTTGTAACAACTCAGTGTTACAAATCCATATTTATTACGTTCTCTTTCAGCCATTTTTTCTCCTGCTTATAATCCGGCATAATGGTCTCCACTACCTGCCAAAAAGCCGGCGAATGGTTTTTATGCACCATGTGGGACATTTCATGTACGACCACATAATCTAAGGCCTCTCGTCTTGCCATGATGCAGCGCCAGTTAAAAAACAGTTTGTTATCATAAGTACAGCTGCCCCAACGCTTTTTTTGCTCTTTGATCTGTACTGCCAAGGGCTTACCATCAAAAAACCTTCCATAATATAGTACCCTTTGTGTGATTAGCTCCTGAGCCCTTGCCCGATACCACTTATTTAAAGTCTTTTCGATACGTTCCGGCTTTGCGTCACCGGTTTGAACGATTATTTTTTCATTCTCCAGCCTGACACTGTCCTTTTTTAAGCCTGGTATCACTTCCAGCTGCAAAGAATAATACTTACCTAGATAGAGCAAGCTTTTACCCTGTGCAATTTCGCGCTCACGTTTTTCGTCCTGAGCTTTTTGCCAGAATGCAAGCTTGTTATTGATCCAA
>CAYLRW010000148.1:0-2202 GCA_964386405.1 uncultured Acidaminococcales bacterium
CCCTGCACACTGGTGAAGACTTCTATGACAGGATAACGCACACTCATTTGACCACCTCGGCGAAGGAGGTCTGTGTCTCCCACAACCTGAGTTTGAGAACTTCCACGCCCAGCGGTGCCAATTGTTTTTCCAGCACTTCATGAAAATAGATAACCATATTTTCGGCCGTCGTCCGGAAAGGAAACACTTCATTAAGCATTTTGTGGTCAACCTTTTCAATTATCTCACGCTGCACGATAGCTTTCAAATCGCCGAAATCAATTACCATACCGGCACTTGAGCCTTCGGCAAGCAAGCCGCCGTCTTTTCTGGCAGCCGTTACTTCCAGCCTGTAGGTGTGACCATGCAAGTCAGCACATTTCCCGCTATGTTCAGGCAAAAAGTGTGCCGCATCAAATTTAAAGATTTTAGTAACACTAATCGCAGTCATAATTTATCTATTTCCTCCTTGCCAAATATTTCTCAAGGCCATGATTGCGCAGTTTGCAGGCAGGACACTCACCGCAGCCCGCTCCCATAATACCATTGTAGCAAGTCAGCGTATTATCGCGCACGTATTCCAGTTTGCCCATCTTGTCCGCGAGTTCCCAGGTTTCCGCCTTATCGATCCACATCAGCGGCGTATGAATCACAAAAGAATGGTCCATTGCCAGGTTCAAGGTTACGTTAAGCGACTTGATGAAAATATCGCGGCAATCAGGATAACCGCTGAAATCAGTTTCGCAGACACCCGTCACGATATTTCTCAGGCCCTTTTGTTTCGCTGCCACTGCCGCAAAAGTCAAAAACAACATGTTGCGCCCATCGACAAACGTCGAAGGCAAATGGCCATCTTCGCCAGCTTCTACTTTGATATTATCCCTGGTCAACGCATTCTCTGTCAGCTGACCCAAAAGGCTCATGTCGAGGATTGTATGCTGAACACCCAGATCAGCGCAAATCTTCTTTGCACATTCTATTTCTTTGCTATGACGCTGACCATAATCAAACGTCACCGCCTCTACCTTCGCAAATCTTTCCAGTGCCCAGAACAGGCAAGTCGTACTATCCTGACCGCCGCTGAAAACCACCAGCGCTCCTTCATCCTTTATATGCACAGCAAATTCCTCCCTTAAGTAACTCTCACAATAATTATCAATAAGACGCGTAGAATTTACTATGATCTCCACGTCATAATTTTCTTTCACTTGTATTTTACTGCATTTCTTCCTGTTCCCGCAATCTGAAAATAGGTATACAACAACACTCTTTAGAGCTAAAATAAACTATACCTGACATTTGAAAGCATAAAATATCACGAAGTAATAATACTGCCTCACTATAATTGAGACATACGGAAGGAGTTGGAACGGTTGGACTGGATCATGAGCCTCCAACGCGCCATCGACTATATCGAGGAACATATCACAGAAGAACTTGATTACTCAGCAATTGCCAAAATTGCCTGTTCCTCCAGTTACCACTTTCAAAAAGTATTTGGTCTGCTCTGTGGACGCACACTCGGACAATACATACGGGAAAGACGGCTTACCCTAGCCGGCAGCGAACTTTCTTCTTCGGATTTGAAAGTCATTGATGCCGCGCTAAAATATGGTTACGACTCACCAGAAAGTTTTTGCCGCGCCTTCACTAAATTTCACGGTGTCACACCGTCGCAGGCAAAAGCCTATGGCAATAATCTCAAATCGTTATCCAAACTCACCGTAAAACTAGCCTTGGAAGGTGGCAATATTATGAACTACAGAATTGAAGAAAAAGCTGCATTTAAAGTTATTGAGAAAGTCAAAATGTTCAGCACCAGAGATGAATCAGCCATGAAAGAAATACCAGCTTTTTGGCAGCAGGCCCGGAGCGACCGCACTATAAAAACACTTTGTGATTTTTCCGGCGGCAACGACTTTCCCGGCTTGATTCTCGGCATCTGCTATGGTGATGGCACAACCACAGCCAAAGATTTCCCTTATGCCATCGCCTCCGGCTACAGCGGCAAAGAAATACCTACAGGTTTTCGCGTAAACGAAATCCCGGCAAACACCTGGGCAATCTTTAAATGCAAAGGCGCAATGCCCAACGCTATCCAGGAATTGTGGAAACAAATCTACCAGGAATTCTTCCCCACCTCCGACTATGCTCCCAAAAACGAAATTGACTTCGAAGTATATCCTGACGGCGACATTACTTCGCCCAACTACGAAAGTGAAA
>CAYLRW010000149.1:0-2162 GCA_964386405.1 uncultured Acidaminococcales bacterium
TGATGAAAGACTTTTTGCGCGCCGTCAGATAAGCCACAAAAACGCCGATAACCACAACAAGTGAAATGGCACATAACCCAAAAATATAGGTATTGATAATTGAGTTATTATCCTTTGCCAAAAGTGTATTTTCGTAATTGCTAAAACCGAGATTGCCTGTATAGACCGTACCACCGCTTGTTTCTAAAAAAGAAGTATAAATTACCGTAAGTTGCGGTAAAATTGCTAATAATGCAATGCCATAGACGAATAAATAGGCAAAAACCTTGCGTATGCCTTTCGGTTCAACCTGTTCCATTGGCTTTAGTGCAGTCATTGAATAGGCATACTTACTTGACAGATATCTTTGCATAAAGAACAATAGCAGGGTAATCGCTATGATAATAACGCAAAGCGCTGCTGCAAAATGGTCATCCGTACTTACTTCTCCCATGAACTGGGTATAAATCAGCACTGGAAAGGTTCTGAAACCTTCGCCGATTAACATCGGTGTACCAAAATCGCTGAACACACGCATAAATACCAAGAGCGCTCCCGCAAGCAAGGACGGCATAACCAAAGGCAGAATTATTTTAATGACTCGCTGAAAAGCATTCAACCCTAGACTTTCTGCCGCCTCATTCAAGGAATTATCCAGATTTTTCAAAGCGCCCGATACATACATATAAATTAAAGGAAAGCTTTGCAAAGAAAAGACTAGTACAATGCCCGTAAAGCCATAAATGCTGGGAACCTGCCAGCCAAAACTTTCAGTTAAAAACTTCGTCCAAAAGCCGTTGCGTCCAAAAAGCTGGATCCATGCATAAGCACCGATAAACGGCGGTGAAAGATAAGAAATGACAATAAGTATGTTCAGATATTTACTGCAAGGAACTTTGTAACTTCTTAATAAATAGGCCATCGGCAAACCAATCAACGAAGCCAGTAACGTTGACGCCACTGTCACGTAGAAGCTGTTTACCAATGTGCTCCAGTAATATTTGCGCGCAAAAAATTTGTTAAAATAGTCGAGAGTAAAAGTTAGCTCATTCGTATTGGACGCCAGAATGCTTTTATACAAAACTTGTGCTAAAGGATAAACCACAAAAAGCGTAAAGAAGAACAGCAGCACAGCCGCAATGCCAATCCATATATTAAAGCCTTTCTGTTTCATCGCCTCTGCCTCCCGCAATTAAATTCTGCGTTCCATCAGCTGTAAAAACATTAATTTTTGGGGCATCAACGGTTAAATAAACTTTGCTGCCTGCACCACCATTAGTAAGCTCAGTATTTTGAATTACTTCTATTTCCTGTCCATCACTAAGTTCAAGAAAATAGTGGGTGTTAACACCTAAAAATACGCTGTGCCTAATGGTTGCAGGTATACCTGTTGTCATTTTCTCGTCGATACAGAATTCTTCCGGCCGCACTGCGACAATGACTTCGCTGCCTTCGTAAGCATTGGCTGCCAGTTCCGGCATCGCCACCCAATAGTCGCCAAAGCTTAAACCTTGCACGCCATTTTTTACTGTTACTGTGGTTTTTAAAATATTTGATAGTCCAATAAAAGTTGCTACAAAGGTATTAACTGGTCTTCTGTATATTTGCTGCGGCGTTCCAATCTGTTGAATAACACCGCCATTCATAATGGCAATGCGATCAGAAACCGCTAGTGCTTCTTCCTGGTCATGCGTTACATAAAGCGTAGTGATGCCGATCTTTTTTTGAATCAATTTGATGGCGTTGCGCATTTCTACACGCAGCTTGGCATCAAGATTACTCAACGGCTCATCCATTAGTAGTACTTCAGGATGAATGACAATCGCTCGGGCCAAGGCAACACGCTGCTGCTGACCGCCTGATAATTGACTTGGCATACGGTCTTTCAGATGTTTTATTTTAACCGTATCCAATATCTCTTCTACTCTCTGCTCCATTTCTTCTTTTCCTATTTTGCGATTTTTTAAGCCAAAGGCTACATTTTCCTTAACAGACATGTGCGGGAAAATTGCGTAGTTCTGGAAAACCATCCCCATATTTCGGAGATTGGTAGGAATATCATTGACAACTTTCCCGTCAATAGAAATTTCGCCGCCTTCTATGGAGTTAAAACCGATAATCATACGCAGTAGAGTAGTTTTGCCACAGCCAGAAGGACCTAAGAGAGTAAAAAATTCTCCTGG
>CAYLRW010000150.1:0-2151 GCA_964386405.1 uncultured Acidaminococcales bacterium
CGATCTGATGTGTATCGGTACTGCCGACGAGGTATGTAAAGCGTATTTGGGAGAAGCCTAATATTATTAAAGATGAGGAGACGAAATCCCATTGATGATGCCAGTATTTAAACCGCTGCGTTCTGCAATAAAACGCTTTTTCTTGTCATTTTCCCCAAAGAATAGGAGAAAGGCAGGACTTTCCAAAGAGGAGAAGCTTTTTAAAGCTTTAATTTTAGAAGTTTTTGACCGGGAGTCTTATTTAAAAAACAATCCTGATGTCAAATTAGCGGGTGTCGACCCTGTTGAACACTGGTTCAATTTTGGGATGCAAGAAGGCCGCTCCATCTCTTCTTTTGTAAATGTTGCGTTTAAACCCTCGGCTGCCGCGACAAAAGGCCCAGGTTGGCAGTATTTTTCGTGGCAGGGTTCTGCGGTTGCCGTCCGCGTGCGTAAAATTCAACCAAAAACACTGCAGCTTGCTCAATATGGTGAGGTTGTTATTTTAACGACCAAACATTGTATCTATGTTGCTGAATTGATTCGTCAAAGCCTAAGTAAAATCCGGATTAATGCATCAATCATTACTGAATGTCCTCAAAAAGGCTTTAAGCAAGTCCCTCATTTTGTTATTTGCCCGCAAATGTTTTCAAATTTGCCGGAATTATACATTGCATTTCAAATGGAACAAACTGTCAACTCCAGATGGTTCACAGAAAAATACTTTGCAATTTTGCGAGACGCTTATGCAATATTTGACTATTCAATAACCAACATTGGTTTTTTGCAAAAGCACGGTTTTGGTATGCAGCAAATTTACTATATGCCGATAGATTATTTAAAAAATTATCATTCCCAAAATGACCAACAAGAAAAAAAGTATGACGTAATTTTTTATGGTGATACAAACAATGCAAGACGCCAAAGTTTTATTAATAAGATTAAAGAACATTATTCGGTCAAAATAATTAATAATCTTTTTGGTGCGGAACTGCTAAATGAAGTAAGAAAAGCAAAGGTTTTAATTAATATTCACTATTATGAGGACGCGTTATTAGAGACAACAAGAATCAATGAATGTCTGTCTTTAAACAGCTGTATTATTGTATCGGAAAAAAGCAAAGATTTTGCTGAAAATAAATATTTGGAAAATGTTGTTGATTTTGTTGACGTTGATGATGCAGCGGCAATGCTTGAACGAATAAATTATTGGCTGCAGGATGATGCAAGAAGAAACAAGAAACTGCAAGCTAACAGAGATTTTCTGGATGGTAAAGCAAATTTCTTCGAATATTATTTCTTCAGGTTTTTGTTGTCCGTTGGCAGCATTGATTTTGATGAGTTTTATTGCCTGGCCGGCGGCAATATTAAGTTCCAGGGCAATAAAATCTGCCTGGGTTTGCCCGAAAGTACGGAAAGGAAAACAGCATTTGAGCAAGACAATAAGTTTGGTTTTGAATATTTCCCTGGCTTAAGACACCCAATAGGTTGGATCGGCTGCGGCCTGAGCTATAAATTTATTATGAAAAAGGCTATGGAGCAGAAGCTGCCACAGCTCGCGGTTTGTGAGGATGATGTATTATTTCCTGACAGTTTCCAGGAAAGATTTTTGAATATCAGTAAATACTTGCAAGAACACCAAGAAGAGTGGCATCTGTTCTCCGGTTTGCTGGCAGATTTAAGTGATGTAAAAATTAAGGGCATCGTTAATTATAATGATGAAAAACTGGTGTACATCAATAAAATGGTCAGTATGGTTTTTAATGTTTATAATCAATCTTTTTATCAATATTTTCTGGAATGGGATGAAAAAGACAAAGATAATAAAGTTATTACCATAGATAGATTTTTGGAAAGACAGAAGAATTTAAAAATAGTGACGACAAGCCCATTTTTAGTCGGTCACAAAGAAGAATTATGTTCAATTTTGTGGGGATTTAAAAATACCAGCTATAATGATAAGATTCAAAAAAGCAATGATTTGTTGAGAGATAAAACCAATGAGTATATCACACAGGAAGGGATCAGCTGAAATGGGACTTGCTTATTTTAATCATCATGATATATGGCGTGTAATTAATTACTTGTCTAACCATGGATTGAAAGCGACCATAGACAAAATCAAACAAAAATATACAGAGAAAGTGGTTTATCATGATTGGTATAAAAAGC
>CAYLRW010000151.1:0-2054 GCA_964386405.1 uncultured Acidaminococcales bacterium
ATAGGACTCCGTAGCTCAGCTGGATAGAGCGTTTGACTACGAATCAAAAGGTCGCGTGTTCGAATCACGCCGGGGCCACCAAGGTAAATTACAGCATGCTCAATGAGCATGCTGTTTTTTTATGTTTTAATGATCTTTTTTATCTCTTCTTCCGAATAACCACATTCCTGCAAAAGTTCAACCGTATTTTCACCAAGTTTAGGAGCACGATGCCTTAAGTTAGCCGGTGTTCCAGACATTTTGATTGGAAATCCCATCTGCTGGTAGCAGCCAACCTCAGGATCGTCAATCGTTAACACCATATCATTTGTTAGAGTTTGTTCAGCAGACAGAGCTTCCTTAAAGTTCAGAACTGGCGTAGTACAGGTATCTTTGCCAGCAAGCAGCGTTTCCCACTCTTCCAGCGTCTTTTTCCCAAACTCTTTATCCAACTCAACTTTGGTCATTGTATGATTGTTCTCATCGTCAAGAAGATCAATCAAATCCATACGCCCCAGAACTGTGCACAGATTAGCCCAGAATTTTTTCTCCAAAGCTCCAACTGCCAAATAACGATGGTCTTTAGTTTCATAAATATTATAATTTGCATAGGCGCCAGTCAACCAATTATTACCCCTTTCAGCTACAAAACCACTGCCAAAATACAGGCTGGCAGCTCCCGGCATCAGGCTGAGTGCACTATTATAAAGAGCAACTTCTATTTCCTGTCCTTCACCGGTTTGCTCTGCATGGCGCAAAGCAATTAAAATGCTGACAGCAGCTAAGGACGCAGCATTCATATCAGCCATCAAGACCCCCGGAATGGCTGGTCTGCCATTTTGTTCGCCGCTCATTGAGGTCACGCCAGCCAAGCTCACATAGTTGATATCGTGATCGGCTTCGTTGACTCTTGGCCCTTGTTTTCCATAGCCACTAAGTGAACAATAAACGATTTTTGAATTTACTTTTCTGGCTGTTGCGTAATCAATGCCCAAACGTTGCAAAACTCCGGGACGATAGCTCTCCATGACGACATCAGCTTTGCTGAGCAATTTAAAGAAAACTTCTTTTCCCGCTTTCGTCTTTAAATCTACAGCCAGGCTTTTTTTATTGCGGTTAAGCTGCAAATGCCAAAAGCCAAAACCATTCTGGGTTGGAGGAAATTTTCTCGCGTAATCACCTTCTGATGGTTCTTCTATTTTAATTACTTCTGCTCCGAAATCTGCTAGCAGCATACTGCAATACGGTCCCGGCAGCAACCGTGTCAAATCAAGTATTCTTATCCCATTTAAAGCGTTCATTAATTCACCTGCTTTTATTAGTTGTGTTTAAATATAACTATTATAGGCAATCAGCAAAAATCCTGCTAAACGCTTGCTTTTTACTGCCTATTAGGCCCATAAAAATTGACAACACCATATGCTTACATTACAATTAAGCTAGATTTACAATACAAGAGTTTTCAGGAGGTGTCCAAGTCTTGAACAAAACATTATTAGCTGTTTTAGGTGTCATTCTATTCCTCGCCGTAATTCTATTCAGCGGCTACAATAGTCTGGTAACAATGAATGAAAGTGTCAATGGCAAATGGAGTCAGATAGACAATCAACTTCAACGCCGTAATGATTTAATCCCCAACCTCGTAGCAACCGTACAAGGCATGGCCAAACAAGAAAAAGATGTTATTCAGTCGGTTACTGATGCTCGCGCTAAACTTGCCGGAGCTCAAAGCGTTGCACAGAAGGCTGAAGCAAATAACGAACTTACCGGTGCCCTCTCCCGCTTATTGGTTGTCGTAGAAAATTATCCAACAATCAAATCCGATGCTAGTTTCCGCCAACTTGCCGATGAACTGGCAGGTACCGAAAACCGCATAGCAGTAGCCCGCAAAGACTATAATGATGCAGTGCAAGGTTACAACTCTATCATAAAATCATTCCCGACAGTACTCTATGCAGGCGCATTCGGCTTCCATGAGAAAGATTATTTTAAGGTTGAAGAAAGTGCAAAAGCCGTTCCTAAGGTTTCCTTCTAAACCTTCTCTAATTTAAAGAAAGGGGAGGATAACCATGAAA
>CAYLRW010000152.1:0-2043 GCA_964386405.1 uncultured Acidaminococcales bacterium
GCTTACTTCCATACCTTTGCGTTTTTCCCGGTCAACATTAATTGCCTGAGTCTCCCAGGTTACGTCATTATAAGACCAATCAATAGCATCTTTTATTTTGCTGCTAAAGATGCTGGCATTTAATGTTGTATTCTCAGATATTTTCGTGTTAGCTCCAATCGTTAAAACATGTCCGGTTTCTGGTTTAAGATTAGGATCCCCCAAGGTCCATGCTCCATACTGAAATTGTTTCCAATATAACTCATCGGTCGTAGGTGCATTGAATACTTTGCCCCAAGAGATATAGGCATTACTATCTTCGTTAATTTTTTTGTTTAAAGCAAAATGTGGCGTTACTTCCGAACCATAGTTACTATGGTTGTCATATCTGATGCCACTATTAAATTGCCAAGTATTATCAATTTTCCACCTATCTTCTAAGTATACAGCTTTGTTATTAACTGACTCTGTTCCTGAGTACATTATTTCATTTTCAACGTCCGTCTTATAATAATCAAAACCACTAGTCAAATTGTGTTTGTCAGTAATTTTCCAATTTTGTTGTAACTCTACACCATATTTATCTTCATTAAAGTCAGAAATATTAGAAGTATAAGGGCTATGGAAATAAGAATGGTGGTAATTTTTATAAACTTGGACAAAGCCAGAATTATCTTTACTTTCATTCCAATCATAACGAATGGATACATCATTATTTAAACGTTGATGTGTATCAGTAGTGCCAAATTCATTGTAACCAAATGGTGACCCACCTTCAGTCAACATATGTTCTGCCTGTAATGTTACACGATCGTTATTACCAAGTTCTTTATCAATTTTAACCGTAGCACTTGTAGTATCATAACCGGAGTTAGCGAGTTTTTTTACATCGCCGGTCAGATTATCTTTATAGGAATAGTCGCCACGACGATCTTTATTAGCACTGACAAAAAGGCCAAGGCCGTTCTCGCTGCCACCATAGGTAACCGAGTATTGCTCCGTGTTCCATGATCCTGTAGCAACTTTGACTGTTCCCTTATTTTCGATTGCAGTCCCTTTTTTGGTAATGATATTAATTACGCCGCCGACCGCATCAGTGCCGTAAAGTGCTGATCCTGCTCCCTTTAAAACTTCTATTTTTTCGATGGCATCAACCGGTGGCAGCCAGTCAGCGCTGTAATTACCGCTGGAAGCCATGTTTACCCTTCTGCCATCAATTAAAACAAGTACACGTTTGTCACCATTGAGCATTATTAAATCTTGCCCCATGTTGGACCCTTTAGCTCCTGAACCGAGTATATTGACACCAGGTACATCACGCAAAGCATCAGCGGCATCGGCATAATTTGATTCAGCCAGTTTTTCCTGCGTTATTACAGTAATGTTGGCAGGAGTATCGACTTTTTTAGTATCAACCCGGCTTGCTGTCACAACCATTTCTTCTAATGTAAATTGTTGCGGCTCGTCGGCATAAGCTACGCTATTGGATAATACCCCTGTTCCAAGAGCAGCTGTACATGCCAGAGTCAAAATCATCGTTTTTCTTTTTGATACATATTTTTTCATTATTGTTCCTCCATTAATCAACTTAACATTAAAACAAATTTCCCAGTATTTACTATAAAAAGGCAAAAATAAAAGCCTCCCCTATTTTCAGAGGAGGCATACAAAGTTAATGAAACGTCAACATTACCTCCCCATCTCTCGTAGGGTTTTTGGCAATCGACAATAAGGCAGTTCTCCTGACTCAGAATCATCGCTTGGTCAAGCCTTCCCAAGTTTTATCTCAGTGGCATAGTTTGACCTTGCTCATCATTACAGTGGCGGGACCGCATCGGAATTTCACCGATTTTTCTATTAAGCTAGCAGCACCTATTGTACTCGATATTCTTTTTTATAATACCATGGCCTATTTTATCACGGGTATAATCGACTGTCAATTCTGTTACATATACCTTGAAGAATTTCCCAACTTATTATGTTGTACTTATTTAAAATATTCCGGGTAGGCAGCTTGAGCAATTTCTTCAACAGCATTAGCAGCATACTGTGAAGCAGCATAGA
>CAYLRW010000153.1:0-1937 GCA_964386405.1 uncultured Acidaminococcales bacterium
TTAAGGATGAAATTAAAGCAGTCGTTGAAGAAGCGGCGGCTTACTTTCCGGAGATCCCCTTTATTGGCTGGGATATTGCTCTGACAGAAGACGGGCCCGTCATAGTCGAAGGCAACGGCTGCCCTGTGGCCTTCAAGCCTATTCAGCAATTGTATGCGACTATCAGCGGCGGCGTGTTTTATCGTGAAGAACTGGAAAATATTATGAAGAAAATATAAGATTCTGAGGAGGTGTCTATGAGACTTTTGCATAAACTATTTATTATGCTGCGGCCTATACTTGTCTGGGGATATAGGCAGATAGGAATAGACGAGGCTGCCCATAAACATATATCTGCAATAGATGATGTGCCTGCACGCGTTGAATATTGTATCGTTTTGGGTGCGTTGGTCAGAACGACTGTGACGCCGTTACTCAAAGCACGGTTGGATGAGGCGATTGCCATTCATAAAAAAAGACCGGCCACCAAATTTATTTTATCGGGGTGTCCGGTGAAAAAAGGATTCTTCAGTGATGTGGATGTGATGTATGAATATCTGACGGCTAATTCTGATATTGATACTTCCAATCTTATTAAGGATTACGACGGCTGGAACACGCTGCGTTCTTTTCAATCCTTGAAAAATAAAAAAATGGCCAATGAACTTATGGTTGTAACCAACGGGTTTCATTTACCCAGGGCTCTCTATATAGCGCAGAAATTAGGCTTTTTGCCTTATGGCATAGCTGCTGACCCCAAGGAGAATTTTGATTTGAGTTTCTTTGTTGATCGCGAAATAGCCGCCAGCTATAAGGCCTGGTTTAATCTTCATATCTGATATGCGGACAATAAAACCATTGTTCCCAGTTCCTTTGATTTAAGCGGCTTTTGATTACGCCATTGCCAAAATCAGGGTTGTTGGTGGCTTCAATTACATCACCATTTCCTATATAAACGCCTACATGGCCTTCGAGATAAAGACAAATGCCGGGTATTTCCGGCAGCGTGCAGATTGCTCCTTTGGTTATCGCTTTTTCGATGAAAAGTTTGCTGTTGTAGTCAACTGCGGGATTGTAGCGAAAACCGTTTTCGCCGGTCATCAGATAGTTTTTGATGAGACCGCTGCAATCAAGAGCGTAGTAATTGTTATCGATAAATCCGTCGTATTCATGTTGCTTTTTTTCGGTATAATAGTCTGGATAGCGCTTTATTATTTCTTGAAAAAGCGTAAGTGACAAGATTTGCCCCAACCCGCCCCAAAGATAAACGGTCGGCAAGGCAAGATACTTCTGAACGTGTCTTACCAATCCGTAATTTGTTTTGTCAGTTAGCATGATAGTGGCTCCCCTGCAGCGAAATAAGTAGTCTACCACAATGTTAACACGGCGGTTACCGGTGGTAAAGATAAAAACAGCAAGGAATGACAAGCAAATTCACTCGAAATCACAGTTTGGGAGGATAGCTATGTTTTTTAGTATTATTGTACCAGTTCATAATGTTGAATTGTATTTGGATAAATGCCTGCAATCTATTTTGCAGCAAACCTTCACTGATTTTGAAGTGATACTTATTGATGATGGTTCGCAGGATAAAAGCGCGGAGATTTGTGCAAAATACGCGCAGCTGGACCGGAGAATAAAATTCTTTCAGCAGGAAAACCAGGGAGTCTCTGCTACAAGGAACACTGCGCTGGGTATAGCTTGTGCGCAGTATATTATCTGGGTTGATGCTGACGATTCGATTGAAGAAGATTTATTGGCAGAGGTAAAAAAGACGATTGATCAAAGCTCTGCAGATATTGTTCTTTTTGATTTTTGCATTGTAAGCAGCGTTCGCTTTGAAAAACATAAGATGAAATATCATGAAGGCTTTTTAAACAAACAAGAGGTAATGTTAGCATTAGCTCTTGATGAAGACTTGCAATCATATTTATGGAATAAAGCATTTAAGAGATCTT
>CAYLRW010000154.1:0-1929 GCA_964386405.1 uncultured Acidaminococcales bacterium
ATCCTTCACAAGGAGATATAACTTGGTGTAGTAATGCGAATCATTACTGAATTTAGTCCCCATCAGAAGCACTTTTTCCTCCTGCCCATCACCATCAACATCACCGTAAGCAGTTGCAAGAAGTTCGCCTCTTTGCAGGGCAGCATCATCAAAAACGACACTTCCTGTTTTTTCTTTTGCTGCAACCGTTTCTTTGACAGGAATGACCTTATCAACTTGTTCAGCAAAAGTTTCCGGCATCGCTGCAAAACTAAAAACGACTACCGACAAAGCAAGTGCCATCTTAATTTTCATATCATTTAATTTCAACTTATATACCTCCCAACTATTACATCTTCATTATAACAACAGATGTCCACTACTGAAAGTTTTTTCTCTGCAATACTTAAATTTAATCCAGTCTGCAAAGGACAAACTTATTACAAAAAGAAACTTTTTTTAATATAATACGTGTTTTTTCTATTATTATACGATACAATAGTCTATGGCAGCTCCAAAAGAGCTATACGTACGAACAAAATGCACAAATCAGGGGGGAAGTTTAATGAAAAAAGTTGTTGCCTTGCTGCTGGCGCTTTGTATGTCACTTGTTTTTGCCGGCTGCAGTAAAACTGAAACGAAGAAAGACGCTCCGAAAGAAAAGGCTCAGGTATCGCTGGCTTTGCTGAGATTGACCAGTTCTGCGCCACTTTTCATCGCGCTTGATAAAGGCTTTTTTGCCGAAGAAAATTTGGAAGTCAAACCAGAATGGTTTGATGCTGCGCATCCAATCGCCGTAGCAACAGCTTCCTCTAAGGTAGATGTCGGTGCCACCGGCATTACCGCAAGTTTATTCAATATGGCGGCTGGCAACCAAAAGCTGGCGATCGTTGCTGATAAAGGACGTGAGGAAAAAGGATTTCCTTCTTCTGCACTTCTGGTGAACAGTGATGCTTACGCTGCAGGCGTTACTTCAATAGAAAACCTGAAAGGCAAACGCATCGGCATCACACAAGTAGGTTCTACTTTCCATTATATGATCGGCAGACTTTTGGAAACAAATGGTCTGAGCCTTGCTGATGTCGAACTTGTTCCGCTTGGCAAATTAAGTGCCATCATGGCCGCTTTGGAAAGCAAACAAATCGATGCCTGTATCCTGAACGAACCAAATATAACCAAAGCTCAAACAGCGGGTTACGCCAAAGTAATCACCCAGGTGGGTGACGTAATTCCATATCAGACTTCCGCCATTTTCTTTTCACCGGATTTTGTAAAGAAAGACGATGTTGCTGTCCGTTTCTTACGTGCTTACATCAAGGCCTGCAACTATTATTATGATGCAGCTATTGATAAAAAATCACCGGAAAAATTGGAAGAAGTAATCAAAATTATCGCCAAATATACAAATGCACCGGTTGAAGATGTAAAATTAGGCCTGCCATATATTGACCGCAATGGTAAACTGCTTGACAGCGATATTAAAACACAGATTGAATGGTACAGCTCTCATGACATGATAAACGGCAAACTGGATCCTGCACAGGTTGTAAACACCAGTTTATTAGAAAAAGCGCTCAAAAAATAACGAGCACTCCGGAGCGGACCAAACGTCCGCTCTTTATTTTTAGGTATACGGAGGAAAAAGAATGAAATTAGTCATTGATGGCGTCAGCAAAAATTTTGCTAACACCCATGGTCAAAAGCTTACAGTCCTGGAAGATATAAACCTGACTGTGGCCGAAGAAGAATTTGTCGCTCTTGTCGGCCCCAGCGGCTGCGGCAAATCTACTCTTCTTAACTTAACTGCCGGCCTTCTGGAGCCTTCCGGCGGCAGTATTTATTTTACCGAGGCTGCAGCTGCACGTGTACCGGCGGTCGGTATAGTCTTTCAGGAAACAGGGCTTTTCCCCTGGCGTTCAGTTTACGAAAACATCGCTTTCGGTCTGGAAG
>CAYLRW010000155.1:0-1928 GCA_964386405.1 uncultured Acidaminococcales bacterium
CCCTCTTTGGGCTTCTTTTCCAGGCTCAGCCTGTCTTTGCCAGCACTTTCGTCAGCAAAAATAGTTCAGCGGGAATCAAACATCCTATTGCAGCCTTCTTTCTCTGCCTGCTCACCACTATTCGGGTTTACTTCCAGATACTCACGTAAAATATAAAAATACTTAGACAAATCCAGCTTGCCGATTTCCCTTGGCGCACATTCCAGCCACATCAGCATTTCCGGTGTCCGCCATTCCTCGTGACTATTAGAGCGGAGCAATCTGCCATTAGCAACATAGGCAAACATTTTTTGAAATTCATTATTATCTAATGATACTCTTTTATTCCATTTATCCAATTCCCGGAATAAATTTGGCTTAATTGTGTTCAGAACCAGCAGCTTCGCTAAGACCTGCGTATCTAATTCATCATCATAAAGCATTTTGGCAATATTTTTCTTTACAAAAAACAAATCGATAAACCGCTTTGCCAGTCGCGGACTGCCCTTGAATTTAGCGCCCAGCAGCGGACGAATTTCATCAATAATCAAAGTATCCTTATTAAAATCTTTCTCGGAAGTAAGATAGGGTTCAGAAAAGGCAGCCGTCATTTGCCTCAATTCTTGAAGGGTAATCGCACTTTCTCTGAGCAAAAGTTTTTTCTGTGCAATTTGCCCAAGCAACTTCCTGAAATAGGATTTTTTGATTGATACCCGCGCAACCAACAGCAAAAGATAGTTTTCAATATCCTTGACAGACAGTACAGGAATGTGAATTGGAATATCAATGCTTTTCTCCAGATAGCCGTTGGGCGGGAATTTTCTGACGGCAACTTTTGGGGAATATTTTGTTTTGACCGCACTATCTATGACCTGCTTGTCCGCCAATATCAAAAAGGTCGTATATTTGACAGAAAGAAAGAGTTCAATAGCTTCCAAGGTTTCGACAATGCGTTTCGGCTGACAGCGGTCGAGATCATCCAAGAGAATTACCACATGGTCAACTCCTGATTCTTCCAATATGGCTTCAAAATTCTTCTTAAATTTTCTAATGTCTTCCATGTGACAATTAAAAGCTTCGTCCTTAGCCTCTTTCTTGATTTGCTCAAGTGCCGTTGCCGCAATAGAACTGGCTTCGACATAACTATTCTTCTCATTCATAACATTGACGATTACCGGTGTCGGAGCCGTCCGGAAGGAATCCACACCTTTCGCAAGATTATGAAGCTGATCACCGACAGTACCAAAAAGATGGTGATGTTCACTCGCAGCAAGCTCCTTAATGATTGGTTTCATCAAGGCAACTTTGGCATTTTCATAGTCCTCCAGCATCCAGGCATTTACTTCTATATAGATAACTTTCTCAGAGATTTTAGGTATATCTTTCTTTAATAGTTTAAGAAACATCGGTTTGAAAGAAATTTTAAGTCCAAAGATTCCAATCGTTAACGCTTCAGACCCCTTGTTCACTACAACACTTTTAACTACATCGACAAAGGGCTGGCAAAATAAAACATCAATATCAGAATAATTATCAATCGACATGTTTAGCTCCTGTTATCCATAAATTCTCTATTTAGTTTTTAGAAATCACGATGAACAAATTCTGCATTTCCAATCTAAAATTTTTTTGACGCTCTTAGCTTTTCTTTAGGAACTACTTTGTTTTTGGTGCAGCCTATTACTATATATCCTACAGTATTACTGGTTTGCACGCCACAATTTTACTTTTTTAGACTATTTTTTACCAAAAAATAATCATATGACTGTAAAAAAAGCTTGACTTTCTTCGCGATTTATACAATAATTTAACTCAACAGATAACTATTATTAATTATAATTTGTTATCAATTACAATATAAAACTTTTAGGAGGAATTAAAAATGTCATTAATCGGAACAGAAGTAAAACCTTTCACAGCGCAAGCTTATCATAACGGTAAATTCGTGG
>CAYLRW010000156.1:0-1908 GCA_964386405.1 uncultured Acidaminococcales bacterium
ACCGACGACCTCCGCCGTGACAGGGCGGCATTCTAACCGACTAAACTACCGGGCCTCAATAATCGCGTAAGTGTATTATAGGTTATAACGATAGAACTGTCAAGGTTTTATCACTATTTTTTATTTTTATATCTCATGATCCGTGTGAGTAACGAAATCCAGCGTCTCTGTAAGATGTTTTTCCAGCTTCGCTTCTAGCTCTTTCAACGTACTGCAGTCAAAAACTCTTAAGGTTCTGAAGACCCCTGCCACTTTCAGTTCCGCAAAAATTTCATCACGCAGAACATTATACATTATGACTAATTGATCCTTGCGTTCAAAATCACTATAATCTAAAAAAATAAAAGAACCGTTAATATGTCTAATTACCTCACACGGCTTGATATACAACTCAAAGCGTCCGATTTTACTTGGCAGATTATTGCCATACTCCCAATTTGGAATACCCTTTTCCTCGACAATATAGACTAACTTTCTATGTTCAGGCGATGACATCTCCGCCAAAATACCCTCAATATTCAAGTCAACTTCTCTTTCAAAGATATCGCGTTGTTTATATATGAAACGAATATCTCTGTATTCATTTAATCCCATTGTTCTGCATAGAATATAGTCAAAAGTTTCAGAAGTATATATTATGTCTAGTTTAGCTTTCAACTTCTCGTTTAAGTAACTGCAAATAAAAAGTATCTGACCTTGCTTTTCAATTTGCACCTTTTTAGTGAACCCTTTGAATTCTTCAGGCAAATCATTAATAAATGTCCAATCTTTAACCTGTAAAGCAATTTCATCAATTGATGGGTAGCCCATAGAATCCCTCCCTGGAAACAATTATATAAACATGGCAAAGCAGATACATCTGTTTCTTTCAAAAATGAATTATATCTCAATATCATCATTTTTTCCACTAGCAGCCAGTTATCAACAAGTTAAAAATATCTATACTAAATTGCCCGTCTTGATAAGATGAATACTCCGCTATTTTTTAAAGTACCTATTACGAAGTCGCCATTGCCATCGGAAATTACCAAAACTCCTTTTGCATTCAATCTGCCCGTAAAGTAATCGTTAAGTTCCAGTTTAATCCTTGGCCAAAGGAAAATAACCTTGCCGCCATACTTGCTTTTGTCAGCCATTCTCTTTTCACTGTCAGCGACCGACCAGACGTAAATACCGTTTCCAGTCCTTTCATTGTCAACAAACTCACCATTATAGAACGTCCCATCTGACCAGGTGTATTTGCCCCAGCCGCTCAGTTTGCCATCAACAAAATCGCCTTCATAACTTTCACCGCTCGACCACCAATAGCTGCCTTTACCTGTGCGCTTATTAAGAAAAAAGTCGCCTTCATAACGATCACCATTTGCCCAGGTAAAAACACCTTTACCATGAAACATGCCATTGATGAAATCACCTTCGTATTGATTGCCATTGGCATAGATAAGCAAAACTTTGCTTGCAGGTGCAGACATCGTTGATGCAGCAGAAACAGCAGCGGAAAACAACATGGAGCTCAAGAGGATTGCCAATAAGGCTGTAATTACTTTTTTCATCATATTGCACCTACCTAAGCAATCTGCGCAAAAGTATACTTCTTTCACCTATTATAGCAAATTATCAGACTATTTAGTTAAATATTTTATGGGTAAAATAAAAAAAGCCGTGGCCGGCAATCCGTACCACGACTCATTTTTTCTGGCAGGGGCAGTAGGACTTGAACCCACAACCAACGGTTTTGGAGACCGCTACTCTACCAATTGAGCTATACCCCTATATGGAGCGGAAAACGAGATTCGAACTCGCGACCCCCGCCTTGGCAAGGCGGTGCTCTACCGCTGAGCTATTTCCGCATGATGGCGACCCGGATCGGACTCGAACCGACGACCTCCGCCGTGACAGGGCGGCATT
>CAYLRW010000157.1:0-1857 GCA_964386405.1 uncultured Acidaminococcales bacterium
TCTGGCCTAATTTTCTTCGCGCTGTGCGTGCACGCAAAATACCGGTCATGATGGTCAACGGACGTATCAGCGAGAAATCCGTGAAAACTTATCGCTATTTGTACGGTATTCTGGAAGATATGCTGGGCAGCGTCAGCCGCTTTTGCATGCAGTCAACCATTGATGCCGAATATATTACCCACTTGGGAGCCGACAAACGTAAAATTCTGGTTACCGGCAATACCAAGTTTGATCAGACTTATGCTGAAGTTACGCCGGAAGATCTGGCACGCTACAAAGAGGAACTGGGAATTAAGGACAGCTTCCCCGTTATTGTGGCTGGCAGCACGCATCCGACCGAAGAGAAGGCACTTCTGGAAGCTTTCAAAGAAGTACGCAAAGTATATCCTGACGCAAGATTGGTCATCGCACCGCGTAAAATTGCCCGTGCTGATGAAATAGCCAAGCTGGGACGTCAGTATGGTTTTGAGACAGGTTTACGTTCCCGCCTCTTGCAAATTGAGGGTGAACGCCCACGTGATCCATTGCTTTTGATTGATACGATTGGCGAATTGGGCCGCATTTACGCTGTTGGCGATGTTGTTTTCGTCGGCGGCAGCCTGATCAAACACGGTGGTCATAATGTTTTGGAACCGGCAGCCCATGGCAAACCTATTTTAGTAGGCCCGAGCATGTCAAATTTCAAAGATTCTTTTGCCTTATTGAAAAAGAGCGGCTCCTGCCGTCAGGTAAAAGATGAAAAAGAGTTGACCAGTGAAATTCTGGAAATTATTGGCAATGACGAGCTGAGAGAAAAGATGGGCAAGGCTTCTTTGCAGGTCATTCGTGAAAATCGGGGCGCTGCTGTCCGTAGTATTGAGTACCTGATGGAGTTATTGGCGCTCACTGCTACCGAATGCAGAGTGAATGCTCATTATAAGATCAATACCAGGAATATCAACGAAGAAGGCGGTACTCACATGCGCCGCGGTGATGCTATTACCCAGTATCTTTTTCAGCTGGCACACGGTCATGACAATACGCTGATTGACTGGTTTGTACTTAGTGTTTTGAGTATTTTTTCCGTAATCTACGAGGCAGGCGTTCGCCTGAAACTCAGCCTTTATAAATCAGGTGTCTTTCAACAAACAAAATTGCCTTGCTGCGTTATCAGTATCGGCAATATTACGGTTGGCGGCACAGGTAAAACACCGACAGCGCAAAAAATGGCTATTATCATACAGAAAATGGGCTATCGCGTAGTAATTTTAAACCGTGGGTATCGTTCTCACTGGAATGAAGAAATCGGCGTTGTTTCCGATGGCAAAAAAATCTTCATGACGGCTTATGAAGCAGGCGATGAAGCTTATCTGATGGCGAAGACGCTGCCTGGTATTCCCGTAGTAATCGGCAAGAACCGCGCTGTTACAGGTGAATTCGCCGTAAAGAATCTGGATGCAGAGGTTATCATTATGGATGATGGCTATCAGCACTGGACGCTTTATCGTGACCTTGATGTGGTTTTGGTTGATACCTTGAATATCTTTGGCAACAGAAGACTTTTGCCGCGTGGTACTTTGCGTGAACCATTGCAGAATCTCGACAGGGCAGGCATGTTTCTCTTGACTAAGACCGACCAAAGCTCGATTTTTTCAAGAGATGAACTGCGTGATACGTTAGCGAAATATAATCGCCATGCGCCTATTATCGAAAGTGTGCACAAACCTGTTAATTTCGTGGAAATTGCTGATTGGTACAAGGGCCTGCGCAGCCAGCCAAAATCCCTGGAGGAATTTAAAGGACGCTCAGTCATGGTGTTCTCCGCCATTGGCAATCCTTCTTCTTTTGAACAGACTTTGTCCGATGTCGGACTTGATA
>CAYLRW010000158.1:0-1843 GCA_964386405.1 uncultured Acidaminococcales bacterium
GCAATCTCAATATTAGAATATTTCAAGGGCCCTTCCAGCTTGAAACGCGGCATCAGCACGACCTTCTCACATATCTCTGCCAAAAATTCTACTTCTTCCAAAGCACTAGGAACCGTTACTATTGCCGCGACAGTCTTGCCTTTAAAGAAATGGCCATCACAAGTAGCGCAATAACTTACGCCTCTGCCAATAAATTCTTTTTCTCCCGGTATGATTTCCGAAGAAGAAGCCCCTATTGCCAAGATAACTGATTTGGCGTTATAAAAACCACTTGCCGTGCCAAGAGTAAAAGTCTTGTCATTCTGGCTGGCATACATAACCTTTTCTCTTACTATAACTGGATTAAAGCTCATGGCATGCGCAAAAAATTTATCCATTAAATCCTCGCCGGAAATTTCAGGCAAACCAAGGTAATTGCTTACCATATGCGCTTTGCGCAAACGCGGACTAAAACCATTAACATCAAAAATAATAACATTTTTATTACGAATGCTGGCTGTAACTGCAGCCGAAAGGCCGGCTGGACCACCGCCGATAATGGCAACATCAAATATCTTTTCCATAACCTCGACCGCCTTTACAAAAAATTATCATATTCGGATAACTACTTCTTATAGTTAATTCTAGTTTATTGGTCATAACAAGTCAATTCATCAAAAAACTTATGTTAATTTTAAAACAAATTTAATAAATAATAGTTATTATCCAATATCTTTTAAAATTTTTGTAGAAAAGCGAAAGGATTTTTAATTGCAGTGGCGAATTAAAAGAAATAGTGGTTTAAAAGACCATGATTTAGCGAAAGGAAGTGTTAGACGTTTCAACAATGAGTTAGTTAATGATAGAAGATACTATCAATATTTGTAGTTTAACAAGCGGAACTTTTACCGCAATAATAAAAAGGAAGAGGGTATTTTTAATGAGAGATGTGAAATTTTTTATCTGTAAACATTGTGGAAATATTGTAGGCATGATTCATGACAGTGGAGCTCCTTTATCCTGCTGCGGTGAAAACATGACAGAATTAGTAGCTAATACAGTCGATGCTGCAAAAGAAAAACATGTTCCGGTTATCACCATCGAAGGCGATACCGTTACTGTAAAAGTTGGCAGCGTAGCTCATCCGATGTTGCCGGAACACTACATTCAATGGATCTATCTGCTGACCGAACAAGGCGGCGAACGTAAGATTCTGAAACCTGGCGATGCTCCTGAAGCAGTTTTCGTTATGACTCCTGGCGACAAATTTATTGCTGCCTATGAATATTGCAATCTGCATGGTTTGTGGAAAGCTTAATAAATAAAAAATATGCGGCTGTGACTTTTGGTCACAGCCGCTTTTTTATATCTTCTTGTATTATTTATTGTAAATGATATCTCTGGTTATTTTGCTTAAATCCTGAGCACCAGTCATGATCATTGCCGCTTCGAGTTCAGCCTGCATATATTTTAGCAAGCAAGCGACTCCTTCAGCACCACCAGCACCAGCCTGTGTTATCGGGCGTCCCAACAAAACGGCGTCAGCACCCAGTGCCAGCATTTTTAGCACGTCGAAACCTGTACGGATTCCGCCATCAACAAAAATCATCATTTTATTGCCGACAGCATCGGCAATCCCAGGTAAAACCTCTGCTGTTCCCGGAGTATGGTCAAGCACGCGACCGCCGTGATTGGAAACAACAATGCCATCAATACCTGCCTCAGCGCACTTCAAGGCATCTTCTATTTCCATTACACCCTTAATAATCAGAGGTAGTTTTATATTCTGTTTTAATTCAACAAGTTCTTCAAAAGTTTTAGGACCCACCGGCTGCCCAGAAACGGTCATGTTAATCAGAGCTGC
>CAYLRW010000159.1:0-1840 GCA_964386405.1 uncultured Acidaminococcales bacterium
TTCTACTCGTTCTTCTTGCGCATCAGCCAGACACCCGCTATGAGACACAACAGGTTAGGTATAATCGCAGCAAGCAGCGGCGGTATAACGCCACCCTTACCGAGTCCCGACATAAAGGTCATAACCGAATAATAGACAAAAATCAGGATAATACTGATACCAAGTCCTATGGAAGAACTAGCTCTCTGCGGCTGCATACCAAGAGGTACGCCAATCAGCACAAAGAAGAAGCTGGCCATAGGAATCGAGAAGCGCATATAGACTTCCATCCAGTACTTGCCGGTTGGCAAATATTGCTTCTCCAATATCTTGATATATTGTTTCAATTCGCCCAGTGTCATTTCATCCGGACCTTTCTGGTCGAGTGAAATTTCCTTTGGTGATGCCGACACCGGCAGTACCTGTTCAGCGAAAGTCATTGTCTGCTGTACGCCCTCTTCACCAACGGAAAGAATCGTACCATCCTGCATATACCAGGCACCACTATGCCAATTCGCGGTTTTGGCCTTTTGGATACGTTTCAGTTCGCCACTTTCAAATTCCTCAATCGTAATATCCTTCATCACACCGGTCTGCTCATCAAACGTTCTGGCATAGGTCAAACGCTCAAGATTCGCACCGCTGAGGCTCTTGATAACAACATGGTCCTGTGATTTTGGTTTGGTGTCCTTTTTTATTTCATAATTCAAAATATGTGTGTATTCTGCTTTCGAAGCCGGCACTACCTTTTCTGCCCAAATGACGGAAAAGATACTGACAACAAAGCCCACAATCAAAACCGGTGCCGCCAAACGGTAAAAACTGATACCACCGGATTTCATGGCGGTAATTTCGCTGCTGCCGGATAGACGGCCAAAAGACAAGAGTGCGGCCAACAGCATCGACATTGGGAACGTATAGTTAATTATTTCCGGCAGTCCGCACAGAAATAAGCGGAAAAGCATATCTGCCGAAGCACCATATTTTGTCATGTACTCTGTCAAACGAAAGAGCAGAGAACTGGCAATAAAGATGCTCGAAAAAGATGCGACGCCGAAGAAAAAAGGTCCCATTAATTCTTTTAAGATATATTTATCAAGTATGCGCATTTATTTATTCATTCCTCACAGCGTGAATTTCTCACCCAAATAGAATTTACGAGCTTGTTCATCGTTGGCAATCGCGTTGCTGTCACCGGAAATTAAAATCTCTCCGTTATTAAGTATATAAGCTTTGTCTACAATACTCAAGGTCTCACGCACATTATGGTCGGTAATCAGTACACCAATGCCTCGTTGTGCCAGATGGGCAATCATTCCCTGAATATCGGCAACGGCTATAGGGTCGATACCGGCAAAAGGTTCATCCAGCAAAATAAATGATGGGTCAGTAGCCAGCGCGCGGGCAATTTCCACACGTCGACGCTCGCCGCCAGAGAGTTCTGAACCTTTGCGCTTGCGGATATGCTCAACATGGAATTCCGCAATAAGGCTGTTCATTTTCTCAATTCGTTTATCCGCTGATAATTCGGTTGCCTCCAAAATCGCCATGATGTTATCTTCTACCGTGAGTTTACGGAAGATAGAAGCTTCCTGCGGCAGGTAGCCGATACCGGCAAGTGCCCGTTCATGCATCGGCATATGAGTTATTTCCCTTCCGTCGATCAGCACTTCACCGGAATCAGGTTTCTCAATACCGACGATCATGTAAAAAGTTGTAGTCTTACCAGCACCATTAGGGCCCAAAAGTCCAACTACAGTCCCTTGCTCTACATTGATGCTGACGTCATTGACGACGCGTCGTTCACCAAAGGCCTTTACTAAATTACGTGTTTCTATATACACAAAAATTCCTCCAAAAA
>CAYLRW010000160.1:0-1823 GCA_964386405.1 uncultured Acidaminococcales bacterium
GTCTTGAAACAAAATAATACTAAGAAATAAAAAACTGCTGTTTGGCGAAAAAATCGCCAAACAGCAGTCTTTTATTTTACGCCCTCCACCCTGTCATTTCGAGCGAAACGCAGCGGAGTCGAGAAATCTAATTTTTAAAGATGCTAAAGCAATAAGTGATACGCAAATAGAACTAGAAAATGTGACAATTTAGGACCGTCTCCGTCAACTCACGTCCGCAAATGACCAATTACTTTTTTGAACATAAATCAATAAATAATTGCATGAGCGGACTTACCCATTTATTTTTGTGATGTCCGCAAACTGCTGAAATGTTTGCATTCGCTACCTCGGTAGGAATTTCAACCAATTCACCGTTGTCAATTTCTTCCTGTACGGCAAACATGGGAAGAAATGAGATGCCAACGTTATTGCGCACCAGATTCTTGATAGTTGGAATACTCCACAATTCAATCGTATGATCAAGCAAAATTGACTTCTCTTTCAAGTATTTTTCAAAAATCTGCCTGAATATGCAATTCGGTTCGTTGATGATAAAAGGTATAGGTATCTGCTGATCTGGTGTAATGAAATCCGGATATTGCTTCTGCAATTCTGGCGACGCAACCAATGCAAGAGGATAGTTTCCGAAAGGATAGGTCGTTAAACTGGAACCAAAACCGCCCACATCTTCGTAGAATAAACCTAAATCCAGAGTCCCATTTACCAGTTCGTCCCTGATATCATAACAATTCATCGAACGAAGAAACAATCGTGCTTTCGGTGCCTGCCGATGAAACTCTTTCAAGATAGCCGAAGACTGATAGCAAAGCAGTGTCTCACCAACTCCTATACGCAAATCTCCCTTGCATTCCGCAAGGTCATTTTCAAAATAGCGCAGCCGGTCAACAGAATGCAAAACTTCGGCAACATAGGGGACCAGTTGTTTTCCAGCTGTCGTCAGTACCATTCTTCTGCCAATCTTTTCAAAAAGACTGACAGACAATTCCTGTTCAAGTTGATTTATTTGAAACGTAATGGTTGATTGCGTATAATTTAGTTTTTCAGCAGCTTTGGAAAAACTACCTTCTTCGACAATCGTGCGAAAAGTACAAAGATACTTCAAATCCACTTAGATACCCTCCTTAGAATAGTTCAAAATTATTGAAAACAAAATTTATTTATTTCAATTTGTTAAAACTATTTTACGCCTGTATTATATTCATAAAGGAGGATGAACGCAAGTGTTTTTTTCAATAATGATGTCGTACTTAATCTACACGGTGGTAACGGCCTTTACTCCAGGTCCCAACAACATCGTGGCACTCTACGCCGTAAGCCAAAATGGATGGCGCAAGGGCAAGGATGTTCTTTTAGGCATGGCAGGGGGGTTTCTTTGTGTAATGTTTATCTGTGCACTTTTCTGCTACGAACTGGCAAAATACCTGCCATCTTTGACAGGTACCCTCAAATATGTCGGTGCGGCATATATCATCTACCTCGCAATCCACGTAGCGAGAAGCAGTCCTGACAACAGCGATGGCAGGCAGATGACGTTCTGGAAAGGTTTTCTTCTGCAATTTTTTAATGTAAAGATAATCCTATATGCCATTACCGTTTACACAGGATATGTATTGCCTTATGAATCAAGTTTGACTTCTCTCTTTTCCCATGCAATCAATCTTACTGTCATCGGCATGGCAGGGTTTATCACTTGGGGCTTAGCAGGTGGATTGTTCCAAGACCTTTTGACGCAGTATTATAGGCCATTCAATATCGTCATGGGTCTGATACTAGTCTACTGTGCTATAACATTAGCGTTTGGATTATAGTGTGACAATGGC
>CAYLRW010000161.1:0-1803 GCA_964386405.1 uncultured Acidaminococcales bacterium
TTTGTTAACAGAAAAAACATAGACTTTTAGCCTATTTTTCTTCATTGTTACTGCAACATGTGGTAAAATGGGGTTAGTTAAATAAATTTGGGAGGTTTTGCGATGAAAAAGTTTTTTAGATTTTTAGCAGTAGCAGTTATGGCATGTTTTTTTGCAGCGCCAGCTATGGGCAAAGCAGAAGCCGCAAAAGTTGTTGTTTTACCATTGGTTAATATGGAAACAGAAGAAAATAATGCCAACGCGGTTTTCATGAAAGAAGCCGTTGGATTCTTCAAATATCCTTCCTATGATTTAGTGGGTGATGAAATTCTTGATCCAATCCTTGCCAAAGAAAACTACAAAGAAGTTGGCAAAAAAGGTCCTAATGAAGCAATGTTGCGCAGGATATTGAAAGCTTCCGGCGCTGATATCATTCTGATGGTTCGCCTGAATGATTTTGAAGAAGATAGTGACAACCGCGGTAAGGAAATGTTGCAAAAATTAGTTATCAAAGCCGATGTTATGGCTGTTAACGCTTTCACCAACAAAGTATATTCCGAAAAAATCAACAAAACTGACGAAATAGAGTATGCATTGGTAGTGCGTGATGATTGGAAACATGACCAATTTGCTAAAGTCTGCCGCAATACTTTTAAAAATGTTACCAAAGGTTAATTATTGACTTTTAGAATAATGGAGGTGTTCTTGTGAAGAAATTACTGACTTTACTGTTGACTGTTCTTTTTTGCCTGACTTCCGTTCTTCCCGGATTTGCTGCCGGGTTGAAACCGCAGACTGCACCTGAAAAAATGGTTGTTATGGAAAAGTTCTTGTACGGTACAGAGCAGGCAGGAGCACTCATGACCAGAGTAGATAGCATTGAGACTGATGTGTATGGTGTGAAAACCAGTGACCCTATTTTAACACGTGTTGACAATATCTATTCTTATCTTTTCGGCGTGAAAGGAAGTGGCAGTTTGTCATTTGCTGCTAAGCTGAATGCCGCTGAGTGGCAGTTTACGCAGGCAATGTCAGAGTCACCTGCCAAGACACGTTTGGAAAGAATCGAAAATATGCTGTATGGCAAGGTTGAAACACAAACCAGCCTGGCAACACGTTTGGAAAATTTGATGCAGGTAGCTTTCCCTGATGCCAAGCTTACTACAGAAAATGTAACATTGCCGAAGGACACTTTGGTAAAGGTTGCTTTTACTGAAGAAATTAGCAGTAAGACCAATCGCGTCGGTGATCAGGTACATTTCAAAACTGCAGATAATGTATATGTCGGCGATATGCTTGTATTGCCGAAAGGTGCCGTCGGAGCAGGTACTATTGCCAAAATAGTACAGCCAAAGAGTTTTGGCCGTGACGCTCGCATTGATATTAACTTTACCAGTGTGATCGCGATTGACGGTACGGAAGTGCCGGTATTTGTCGGCGACCTTGCAAAACAGGAAGCTAAGACAGCAGCTGGTGCGGCTGGCGCAACTATTGGCGGCATGATTATCTTTGGACCTATCGGCGCTATCGGCGGAGCTTTTGTCACCGGTAAATCGGTAGTGATCCCAGTTGGGGCTACAACTTTTGTACAGGTTGCCAATGATACCACTGTCGAAGGGTTAGTGCAAACTGCCAATAAAGAGGCCAATATTTTCCCGGAAACCACATCAACAAAAACAACTAAATAAGAAAGCTGTGGTTTTTGAATATCTTTAACAATTAAGTGAGCATACATATAAAAGTATGCTCACTTTTCTTTAGTAATTTCACAATATTACCTGTTTTTATGATAAAATATATTGTGATATATTTTGAGTAATTCAC
>CAYLRW010000162.1:0-1779 GCA_964386405.1 uncultured Acidaminococcales bacterium
CGACAATTCGCCTGCAAGCAGTCGGTCGCTGATGTGCAGCAGGCCCGTCAATTCTCAGCCCCTTACCTAAGTTAGTTCTGAATAATTCATTGTATTTCGGGTAAAATTGGTTGCAATAAATTAAGTTAATATAATTAGGAAGTCACCATATTGCAAATTCTTTATTTAAATTCTTGACAAATAATAATTCTGAAAATATAATAAAATTCAAAGATTATCAATATAATAATGGTTATTAACTGATAAAAGTGAAAAATTTACTGTTAAGGGAGGGAAATATATGCTTACAAGTGAAAATCTAGCCGGTGTTTTAAGAAATAGCGGCTTTAAGGTTACACCACAGCGGTTAGCTGTTTATGAAGCCTTAGCCAATACGAAGTCCCATCCCAATGCAGAACTTTTATACAATGAGTTGAGACCGAAATATCCATCTATGAGTTTTGCTACAGTTTATAAGACTGTAGAAATTTTAAATGAATTAGGCTTGATAACTGTTTTGAACACAGGCGAAGGCAGTTCCAGGTATGATGCTGATGTTAGTGAACATTCACATATCCAATGCAGCATATGTGGGCGTGTCGATGATATAGGGCCGCTTTCAGTTGCTGAGTTAGATGCAGAAGTAAAGGCCGATACGGGCTATGAAGTACAAGGACAGCAATTTTATTTCTATGGAGTTTGTCCAGCTTGTAAAAATAGGGGCTAAAGAGAAGCAGCCAGCTGAAAAGCTGGCTTTTTCGCTTTTTTCACAATTTACTTTGGCGAATTTGCTATAATATAAGGCAAGTGGTATTTGTATATTATAAGGGGGAACCATAATGACAGGACTTGCCCAGTACTTGGAACATACACTTCTGAAACCAGAGGCAACGGTTGCAGATATCATAAAGTTATGCGAGGACGCAAAAAAATATCAGCTCAGAGGCGTCTGTATCAATCCGTGTTATGTTGCATTAGCCCGCCATTTATTGGCAGGAACGGGAGTAAAGGTCATCACTGTTATCGGTTTCCCGTTAGGAGCTACATACCCGGAAGTCAAGGCGCTGGAAGCAAGAATGGCAGCAGAAAACCATGCTGATGAGATTGATATGGTCATGAATATATCAGCGTTTAAAACAGGAGACTATCAAGCGGTGGAAAGCGAGATTAAGCTTGTTGTTGGGGCCGCAGTACCTTGCCCAGTGAAGGTTATAATCGAAGCAGCTCTTTTGACCGATGAGGAAAAACGTAAGGCCTGCCAACTGGTGATTGCCGGTGGGGCACAGTTTGTTAAAACAAGTACAGGCTTTGCCAAGAGCGGGGCAACTGTAAGCGATGTACGCTTACTTAAAGAAGAGACCGCAGGGTCAGGGCTTGGAATCAAAGCAGCCGGGGGTATTCGGGATGCGGTGGCGGCTAAGGCAATGATTGAAGCGGGCGCTACGCGTATAGGCACAAGTGTAGGACATCTTATTGTAGCGGAGGATATATGAGTAAAGAATTCGAAGTTGCAGTAATTGCAAGTGGCAGTAAAGGCAACTCTACCATTATTAAAGCGGGCGATACCGCATTTCTTGTTGATGCGGGCATCAGCTGCCGCAGAATAACTAATGGCTTGAAAGAATGCGGCCTGCATCCCCTTGATTTGTCAGGCGTGCTGATCACGCATGAGCACACTGATCACGTAAGCGGGCTGCCGGTTTTAAGCAGAAAATACAAACTGCCAATCTTTGCCAATGAGAAAACCTGGCAAGCGATGGAAGTGCGTAACGAAATAGAACGTTCCTGCCATAGATTGCT
>CAYLRW010000163.1:0-1774 GCA_964386405.1 uncultured Acidaminococcales bacterium
GCCCGGGCATTATTGATTAGTCCACCTGCCAGGCCCTTCATCGCAATAAATCCCATATTGTTTTCTTTGCATTTCTGTACCAAAGCCAGCTCTTTGTCGGAAGAAAGGTAGCTGAAAGGGAATTGCATCGTCTCATACAATCCGGATTCCGCACATTCCATGGCTACGCCGATTTTATGACAGGTAGCACCGATGTGGCGAATCTTGCCCTGCTTTTTGGCTTCCAGCATACATTCATACATGTTCGTTCCGTCATTTGGCGCATAGCAGATATCTGTATTGTGAAATTGATAAATATCTATATAATCCGTTTGTAAATTACGCAAGGAAGTTTCCAGGTGAGTCCAGAAATCTTCCGGCGTTTTTGCAGCTGTTTTAGTTGCAATAAAAATTTTATCCCGCATTTTGCCAAAGGCTTTGCCCAGTTTTTCTTCACTATCAGAATAGTTTCTGGCGGTATCAAAGAAACGAATGCCCCCATCATAAGCTTTGTGCAAGATTTTTACGGCGGTATCTTCATCCGCTCTTTGTATCGGTAGTGCTCCAAAGGCATTTTGGCACGTGGTAATGCCAGTCGAGCCTAGTACTATTCTCTGAGGTTTTATTCCCATCTTCATAAGCCTCTCTTCTGCCATCTATATGGCGCTTTTCCTATTTTCATAAATGTAAGCCAACTTAAAATAATCACTACAAACATTTCTATCATTTCTATGCACTTGAACAAAATCCTTTATTTAATTTTGCCCTCATCACCTATGTTACATTTTCTATAAATGACATTCTTCATGTGTTATAATTGGTTGTAATATGACTTATTATTCAGATTTCAGGAGGGACTATTCATGGGCTTAAACGATACACCATCTTCACATCGTGTGCATATAGGTTTTTTTGGTAAAAGAAACGCTGGTAAATCCAGTGTCGTCAACGCTGTTACCGGTCAGGACCTCGCTGTTGTTTCCGCTATCAAAGGAACAACTACCGATCCTGTTTATAAAGCAATGGAGCTGCTGCCGATGGGCCCTGTGATGATTATCGATACCCCAGGTTTTGATGACGAGGGTGCCTTAGGCGAGCTAAGAGTACGAAAAACCAGACAAGTTCTCAATAAGACTGATGTAGCGGTCTTGATCATCGATGCTACTGAAGGTAAATCCGAGCAAGATGAGAATCTGATCAAATTATTTAAAGATAAAAAACTCAATTACATTGTAGTCTACAACAAAACTGATTTAATCAGCGAACCGCAGACAATCCGCGCAAGTGAAATCTATGTCAGTGCGGAAACCGGTTACCACATCGAATTGCTGAAAGAGAAGATTGCCGCTCTGGCCGTGACGGAAGAAAGCAAGCTGAAAATCGTCGGTGATATCCTGCACCCTGGTGATTTTGCCGTGCTGGTCATCCCTATCGATAAGGCTGCACCTAAAGGCAGGCTGATTCTACCACAACAGCAGACTATCCGTGATATTCTGGAAGCTGATGCTACTGCAATCGTCGTGAAGGAGTTTGAATTACGCGATACCTTGGCCACGTTAGGCAAAAAGCCCAGAATTGTTATTACGGACAGTCAGGTTTTTTCCAAAGTTTCGGCTGATACACCAAAGGACATCTACCTGACCTCTTTCTCAATTTTATTCGCTCGCTATAAAGGCAATCTGGAGACTGCTGTTAGAGCAGCTAAAGCACTTGACCACCTTGCAGATGGTGACACTATTCTGATTGCCGAAGGCTGTACGCATCACAGGCAATGTGATGATATCGGCACCGTCAA
>CAYLRW010000164.1:0-1758 GCA_964386405.1 uncultured Acidaminococcales bacterium
CTTTTTGTTACAATAGGTTGGTGATTTTATTGTAAAGGGGATCCTACTGTGGAGATAAAGAAAGTTGCTACGCCACAAGAGCTTGAAGAAGCTTTTCGTGTTCGTATCAATGTTTTTGTGAAAGAGCAGGGCGTGCCTGAAGATTGTGAAATTGATCAGAACGAGAATGCGGCAGAACATGTAATCCTGTGCGACGAAGGCAAAGTTGTCGGTACAGGCCGTGTGCGTTATTTTGGTTGTTTAGCCAAACTTGAACGCATTTGCATCCTGCAGGAGTACCGCAAATTAGATGCAGGCCGAATGATTGTTGAAGGCTTGGAAAAATTAGCACGTGCTAAAGGCATGACGAAGGCCAAGCTGCATGGTCAGACCCAAGCTGAAGGTTTTTATCATAAGCAGGGGTATAGGACGTCTTCAGAAGTATTTATGGAGGATGGCATACCGCACGTATTGTTATTAAAAGTTTTATAAAATAAAAAAATCGTCTGAGATATTCTCTCAGACGATTTTTGCTTTTCCTGGGTTATTTAGCTCCTGGCATATTCTCTAATAAATGAAGCTCGCTGCCATCTGTGAAGGTTACACGAATAATTTCTGCTTTAATGGTCAAGTCAGAATCGGAAGTGTTAATTAATTCTTTTTCACTAGGAACAAAAGGATTCAGAGGCCAGCTGAAATGAAATTCTTGTTTGGTATTAACTGGGAAAGGACCAGCGTTCACAAATTTTTGGGAGAAGACTTTATCTTTGTTTTTGTTGTAAACATCGACTTGGCCCACAAATTCAGCTACTTGTTTGCCTTGTTTGAATTCAACAGCAGGAGTATAGGAAAAAGCATAGGAAGCGCCATAACGATTGTTTTTCTGATGTTCGAATTTCTCGGAAGTTATGGCTACTTGTTCTTGAATTTTCTTCGACAACGGTTTGTTCAAAACAGCTAATTTTTCTGCTTTCATTTTAGAAATCTCGGTTAGGAATTCGTGAATATTAGTGATGCCAACTATGCACCAGGTTTCATCCTGCAGCTTACGCATTTTCAACTGTAGTGTGAAGTCCTCATCAACTTGGTTTTGATGGATAAGGACATCTACGTAAGCGATATTGCCTTCAATCTTGGTTTCTTTAACTGTTTTAAAGGTCACATTACGGAAATCGGTTAACTCGGTGAATTTTTTTGCTAATATTTGTTCAGGTGCTTTATTGTCACTTTCTAACGAACCGGATTCAACATATTTTCTTGTTTGCTCAACCATAGAATTTACAAATGACTGTTTTACAGTGGCCATGATACTGGCTAAAAAATCATTAATGCCATCCTGGGTTGGCTGCCTTAAGGTTGGGGCAATAACGTCATCAAAAGCTTCACCATAAAAAGTTTCCATATCAAAATGCTTTTCAAAGGTTGCTAAATCATGCTGTTTGATGGCATTGCTGATCAGGTTGATGGAGTGTTCCGGAGTTTTTTTCTGACCGGAGAAATAAAATAATGCGCCGACCGAGATACAGACGACGATAATCAGGGCAATTGACAAAGTTAACTTAGTGCGTGTACGCAAGACAATCGGCTCCTTTTCATAAATGTAATTTATTCTATTTATTATAGAGCTTGGACGGCTTATAGTAAATCCTTTTTAATAATTTTTCTTTGCTTATTTTGTTAAACATGTTATAATAAAAACCTATTTATGGACTCAAAGGTTGTGTGGTGTTGAGCCCACCGCACGACCGTACTTACGGCTTCGGCTGTAAGTAATGAAAA
>CAYLRW010000165.1:0-1720 GCA_964386405.1 uncultured Acidaminococcales bacterium
TACGCATCAAGATTGTTTTACCGATAGGTACGAGGTCAGAATTGTTTTGTTTATTGAAGTTGTCCAGAAAAGGCTTATGCTGGTAGCTGTTGAGGTCGATGTCGCCGCTGGCTAGTGCTTTATCCGGCGTAATGTAATCAGTGAATTCAACTACTTTAACATTTAGGCCTTGTTTTTTCGCTTCTTTGGCGACAGCTTCTGCTACTTCGGCATGTGGACCGGCAGTGGCGCCAATCTTAATCTCTTTTTTGGAATCCGCAGCTTTATCAGGAGTCGGTGTGGAGCTGCCACAGCCTGCCAAGGCAATAGCGGTTACAGCTAAAAGAGCAACAGGAAGAAATAACTTCTTTAATTTCACAGTTGATACCTTCTTTCCTAAAATACATTAATCATATCATTTAGCTATGAATTATACGAATTATACTATGTCTAAGAAAAAGTGTCAATTGAAAATCTCTATCAAACAGCTGATAAACAGAAAAAGACCAAAGTTTTGGGCGCAGAACAAGGGAAATGCAATGTTTGAATTTTAGTGTCAATTATCAGGTATTCGTATTGTATAGATAAGAACGTACGGAAGCCTCGCTGCCTTCCCTGCCAACCATGATGAAAATATCATTTTCTTCAAAAAGAGCATAGGGACCTGGTGAAATAATGATGCTGCCTTTACGCTTGATGCCGATGACGGTGACAGAGGTATTTTGCCAAAAGTTTATTTCTGAAATCATTTTGCCCAAGAAGCGGCAGTCTTTGGTAATTTTTATTTCGTAGCTTAAGATGGGAGCAGCCGATTGATAGTGCTCGATTTGTGCCAGCAGTTCGTTGATTTTTAATAAAATATTCTCTTGCTGCTGCTTTTGCTGCTCTAGAAGCGCCTCTATTTCATTTTTTCTGTCTGTCAATGTTAAGATATTTTTTACGCGCTCAACCAGAAGAGCGGCATTTTCTACAGAAGTGATAGTGATGCCGCTGCCGGCGTCTATTTGTACGATGTTCAAATCTTTCAGCATGAAAGTTGCTCGTCTTATCGTTTCCGGTGATACAGAATACTGGCCGGCAAGCACTGATCTGCCAGATACCTTTTGGCCTATCTGGAATTTTCCTTGGACAATTTTCTCCGCGATATCGAGCGCAATTTTTTGGTACATCGGTTCAGCAAATTTATGTTTATTTGCCAATTTAGAGTCCTCTCCTCATCAAGTATTTGCGTTGCTCTTTCGACTGAACTCAATATATCATAGCGGTCAAAGGTTGTAAACGGTACAGACTTTTATTTATAAAGTTTTATTGGCAATTTGACATATGGGTAAAAAATAAAATATACTAATTATAAAAGCGACAACTTAATTAAATCAATAAGTTGTCAAAAAAACAAGGGGGGAATAGATTTGAACAAGATAATTTACGTATTCATGACACTGATAATGGCGCTCGCTTTAGTGGCTGGCTGCGGAGGGCCTGACAAGAGTGCCGCTAAAACTATTATTTTGAGTGATGCCGGTTGGGATAGCGTGAAATTTCATAATGCGGTAGTCAGTTACATTGCTGATAAAGCCTATGGACTGAAGACGAAGGTGGTCAGCGGTTCGACGCCGATCACGCATACTGCGCTTGTGCGTGGTGATATAGATGTAAATCTTGAAACCTGGAGCGATAATATAGCTTCTTACAAAAATGATGTTGCCGGAGGTTATATTGTAGAGCTGGGAGTTAATTTTGA
>CAYLRW010000166.1:0-1670 GCA_964386405.1 uncultured Acidaminococcales bacterium
TTGCGCACTTTTTGTACTAAGCGTAAATGCTCTTCAAATCTCTGCTCTATTATTTCCATCATATTCCTCGCTTACCATCTCACCAAATCATATTTAATATGCCAGGATTTATCGCCTTCAGCTTTTTTATCTCTATATTCAATTTCAATCTGCCAACAGCAGAAATTATGCGTATAGCGCCAATCCTGTTCGTAAAGATCGCCATTGCCCAAATCATATCTGTTCACAAAAGTTAAACTGTTATTTTTATCAAATTTATAAGTTAAACCATTTTGCAGTTCTTCCGACATATCGGGGCTGTTATATTTAAAAAGGTCGTTCTCCGATTTTTCCCAGTAATAGCTTGTCCATGTGTTCCAGCGCTCATCAAATTTCTTGCCGAGTGAAGCGGCATAGGTCATTGTATTGGTCGTAGAATCATCGTAGCTTTCTTTCTTTTGCTTGGCACCTATGCCAAAGTTGAGAAATAAGCTCTTGTCCTGGTCAAAATAAATACGATCATGATTTACATTGATACCATATTCAGTGTGCCAACTCTTGATATCGTCTTCTTCCCACAAACCATGATTGTAGTAAACACTGTAAGAAAGAGGCAAGCTATCAGCTATCCGTTGATTTTTCAGGCCAACGGTTATATCAGATTGTTTTTTGATCCAATTATCGTCGCTGTCTTCACTCCAGCTATCCTGGACCTTAGCATAATAATCCTTGGTCTCGTACTTAATGCCGTAGGTCGGTTTATAGCCGTTTTTATCAGTATAATTGAAATCGCCTAGGGCTGCGAGGCGTTCACTGAAATTATATTCATAATGAAATTTCATTTTCAATCCATCATTGTCACTATAACCCAACTTCGGTGCAAAACTTTGTTCCTGCTTGCCATCCATTTGGTTAACCCAAATATCTCTGGAATATATATGCTTACCCTTGATATATATCTTCACGTCATGAGCTACTATTTTGTCATTAGGATATATTTCTACTTTCTTGGCTGTAATCAAAACACAAGGATCATGTTCCACTGCTGGGCAGCGTGTTGTCTGGCCGCCTTTATCCAGAGTTATTACCTCCGGCATAATAATTGCATGGTCAGCTTTAAAAATATCTTTGCCGCTGGTACCAGCTATTTTTTTTATTTCACCAGTCTTATTATTAAAATTATAATGCAGCCATTCGCCCTTCATTTCGGCATCCGGCTCGGTCAGCCGACCACCGCTTTGCAAGAATACATCTCCGGTTTGCATATTGCCTTCGACCTTAGTAGTATAAAGAGTCTGCTGTCCCTGCAAAACGCGGACATTGCCGGTTGCAGAAAAATCACCTGTATCCTTATGATAAAGTACATTGTCACCATATAAAACAATTGGAAGAACCTGTTTTTGTTCATTTTTAGCCTTTTTTGCCTCGCTGACAGAATGTTGCTTTGCAGGCAAGGTTTCCTCAACTTCAAAATCAGGGCCTTCCCTGTCGCTGATTTTACTGCCGTCATAATAACTGGCAGCAAATGCTGTAGAGGCAACGCTAAAAGTTAGAAAGCCGGCCAAAAGAATCTGCTTTTTCATATAAGTTCTCCTTCGTCGTATTATTTATGAAATAATAAGTTATAATTTATTGTTTTTCCCTCTATCCGTCAGCTTCGCTGCCACCTTCCTCGTCTGAGGAAGGCTTAA
>CAYLRW010000167.1:0-1611 GCA_964386405.1 uncultured Acidaminococcales bacterium
CAAAAGTTTTAGGACCCACCGGCTGCCCAGAAACGGTCATGTTAATCAGAGCTGCGGCATCGACATCAATAGCAACGGCAACAGCACCCGCAGCTTCCGCCTGATAGGCAAGTTCAATAATCTGCTCATTCGGTCTCGGCTTGATTGTCGGAATACCCCAGCCATCTTCGGCAAGCAGTGCATCAAGTCCGCTTTGGTAAATTTCTTCTAGTTTCCCATCGCCAACCATACCCATGGCCCCTGCTGCTTTGGAGCCGCTGATAACAGCCTTGGCATAATCTGCCTCCGAAAGATACCCGTTCCAATTAAAAGCAATGCCACCTATCGGTGCTGCCAAAATCGGCATTGAAAGTTCGTTGCCCCATAAATTGAAAACTGTTGTAGGTTTATGAACGGTATGAATTATCCTTTGACGCAGCTTGACCTCAGCCAAAGCAATGACATTATTACGAAAAGCTTGGCCCGAGCCAACACCGCCAGCTCCCGGAATTTCTCCCGCGCAGACTCGTCCGTCACACACAGGGCACATACGGCAGACCTTACCGAATTTCTGTCTGCCTAATTCCCTTAATTCTTTCATATCCATCAAATTCACCCCATATGCTATAAAATGATTATTGTTATTATACTATATAATATGACTTTCATACTAAAAAGACTCTTCCTATTGAGGCAAAAACAAATAGCATAGCTCCCATCTTCATAGGTAACTATGCTATTAAAGTTTTTTTAATAATTAAGAATCTTTAAGGGATTTACCGTCTGTCCATTAAGCAAAACTTCGAAATGCAGATGCGGGCCGGTACTGTAACCGCTGCTGCCTACATAGCCGATAATATCACCTTTCTTTACACTTTCACCCGAACTGACAGCGAGAGAACTCATATGTCCGTAGGCTGTCTCATAGCCATTGCCATGAGAAATCTTAATATAACGTCCATAGCCGCCATTCCAGCCGGCTTGTTCTACATCTCCGGCAGCAGAAGCGTAAACCGGGTCACCATAATTGGCCGCAATATCGATCCCCGGATGGAAATCACCACCATAGCCAAAAGGATCATAACGGTAGCCGTAGCGGGAAGAAATCTCACCGCTGTCCGTCGGCCAATAATTTGGCGTAACACTTTTTTGTTCCAGCTGTTCCAACATATTACTCAGATTCTCGTATTTGTAAGCAATACGTTCTTCAATAAGCTTATTCTGCTTACTGAGAACATCCATATTACTAAGGCCAATCTTACCTGGACCACCTTGCCCTTTCAGGTCTGCATCATGAGATGCACGGTCAACACCACCACGAGATGTACCATTGCCATCCTGATCCAAAGATCTGCGGACTTCTGCTTCCAACGCAGCTACTTCTGCCAAACTTTTTTGAATTTTCTCGTTCTCAGCTAATAAAGCCTGCAATTTTTCTTCCTGTCTGGCATATTGTGCACGATAAGTCATCAGCTCTTGCTGCTCTTGATCTGCCCTATTAACAGCATAAGCGCCTTTAACCAGGCTGCCAATACCGCAAATCATAGCTACGCAAACAAGAATAACCACTGGTTTCTTGATGCGAAAAACCTTTGTACCCTTGCCCGGACGTGCGATTGCAATCATATAATC
>CAYLRW010000168.1:0-1604 GCA_964386405.1 uncultured Acidaminococcales bacterium
ATCTTGTTTACTGAAAGGATTGAAGAGTTATGCTGGAAAATGCACGTAATGTATTAAAGATGGAAGCGGAAGCCATTTTGGAACTGGTGCCGCGCATCAATGGACAGTTTACCGCGGCAGTGGAGATGATTCTCGCTTGCCCGGGACGTACGGTAATTACCGGCATGGGTAAGTCAGGTATTATCGGCCGCAAAATGGCGGCAACGCTTGCTAGTACAGGTACGCCATCTTTTTATCTGCATCCGGCCGAAGGAATACATGGCGATTTAGGCATGGTAACAGCGGATGATGTTGTTATTGCTTTGTCCAACAGCGGCGAAACCGGTGAAGTACTGCATATTTTGCCTTCTTTGCGCCGTATTGGGGCTAAAGTAATTGCTATGGTTGGCAATCCTAATTCGTCTCTGGGTAAGAACGCCGATGTGGTTTTGGATGTTGGCGTCTCCAAGGAAGCCTGCCCCCTGGGTCTCGCACCTACTTCCAGCACTACGGCTGCGCTTGCTTTCGGCGATGCCCTGGCTGTAGCTCTTCTTTCCAAACGTAAATTTACTGCTGACCAGTTCGCAGTGTTCCATCCAGGTGGTTCACTGGGCAGAAGACTTTTGATGACTGTTGCCGATGTCATGCATACGGGCGATGAGAACCCATTAGTTAAGGGTGACATGAAGGTACAGGATGCTTTGTTTGTCATTACGGACAAGGGCTTGGGTGCTGTATCTGTTGTCGATAACGATAATAAAATGATTGGCGTACTGACAGATGGCGATATTCGCCGTGGTTTAAGCCAAGGCTTCTCTTTCCTGACAATGCCGGTAACGGAACTGATGACCAAGGCACCAAAAACGATTACCCAGGACAAACTGGCAGCAGAAGCTCTGCACTTGATGGAAAGCAACAAACCGCGTCCAATTACGGTCTTGCCGGTAATTGATGCGGAAAGACATGTTATTGGGCTCCTGCATATGACGGATCTTGTTCGTCAGGGGGTTGTCTGATGACAGCGGCTAATTCGGTAGAGAGATTAACTTCGCTCGTGCAGAGTATCGTTAAAGCGGAAAAAATCAGACTGTTGGCTCTCGATGTTGATGGAGTGCTGACTGATGGCGGACTTTATATCGGTGCAGGCGGTGAAATCTGCAAGCGCTTCAATGTCCAGGATGGGCTGGCTATCAGCTGTGCCCTCCGCAATAATTTAACCGTAGCGATAATTACCGGGCGTCAAAGCGAGATAGTCTGCCGTCGTGCCGCGGAATTAGGCATCACGGAGATTTATCAGGGTATCAAAGATAAAAGAGAAATGCTTGAAGAACTTGCTGCCAAACATTCTTTGCAGCTGACGGAAGTTGCCTACATGGGCGATGATTTGAATGATTTACCAGCGCTGAATATCGCAGGCCTTGCCTGCGCACCAGAAAACGCTGTGCAGGAAGTTAAAGATTTAGCAGATTTTATAGCCGCGAAAAAAGGCGGCGAAGGCGCTGTACGTGAAGTAATTGAAACTATTTTAAAAGCTAAGGGTGAGTGGGCACAGGTTGTGGCCGCTTACATTAACAATGGACAGGGAGATAGTCAGTAATGTGGCTTTATTATTTATTGAAAACTAT
>CAYLRW010000169.1:0-1597 GCA_964386405.1 uncultured Acidaminococcales bacterium
GCAGCTGACGGTAAAGTAAATACGATGACGATCGGCTGGGGAAGCATCGGTACAGTATGGCAGAAACCATGCTTCATGGTAATGGTCCGCCAATCACGTTACACACACGAATTGATTGAAAAAAGTACCGAATTCACGGTAAGCATTCCTGTTAACGAGATGAAAAAAGCTTTGGGTTTGTGCGGCACTAAGTCTGGCCGTGACATGGATAAAATCAGTGCTGCAGGCTTAACCTTGTTACCTGGCAAAGCTGTTAGTGTACCGGTTATCAAAGGCTGCGGCTTGCATTTCGAATGTAAAATCGTGTATAAGCAAACAATGGAACCAACCTTGTTGGATGAAAAGAACGATAAGGCGTGGTATGCCAATGGTGATTACCACACCTTGTATTACGGTGAAATTGTCGCGGCATACGAAGAATAATTGCCTGAGTTTAATTTTTAAATAGGGAGAAATACATGCTTTATTATTTATTGGCCGTCATAGCCGGTGCTACTGTTTCATCACAGGTAGCAATTAACGGCAAACTTTTGCATTATTTAGGCAGCCCGATTTTAACATCCCTGATTAGCTTTTTGGTTGGTACGGTGGGATTGGCAGTGCTTTACTTTGTTTCCGCATATTACGGATTGGAAAAAGTACCTGACCTCAGTGCCTTGAAACAGACGAGTTTCTGGATGTGGACAGGCGGACTGTTAGGTGCCTTCTATATTTTCACCAGTGTTTTCGTTGCTCCGAAAATCGGCTTCGCTAATTTATTTAGTTTAATTGTCGCCGGCCAAATTATTTTGGCACTTGTTTTTGACCACTTCGGCCTTTTGACCGGACAGCCTCATCTAACGAGCAGCCTGCGGCTGCTAGGCGTAGGTCTTTTGGTGGTCGGTGTTTATTTAATTCAAAACAACTAAAAAAAGTCCAAAGAAAAATCCAAAGGAGATCGTCTCCTTTGGATTTTTTTCGTGTCTGAGCAGCTTCTTCTTGTTTGCACTTGTGGAAAAAATCTGTGAACATTGTTTAAAATGTGACAACAGGTTATACTATAAGTAGCTATATCGGCGTGGCCATCATCTATAATGGTCAACGGCTACAAACAGAAAGGGAGATGCATAACTATGAAAAGAAAAATCTTAGCTTTAACTGCAGTTATCGGTTTGCTATTGCTTACTGCTGGCTGTGGCGGTGGAGAGAAAAAAACTGGTGACGCAAAACAGGAAGAAAAAGTATTGACTGTTTATTCGGCGCGCAGTGAATCTTTGAACAATGCGGTAATTCCCAAGTTTGAAAAAGCTACTGGCATCAAAGTGAATCTTGTTGTTGCTGGTACAGGCGAAGTAGTTAAAAGAGTAAATTCAGAAAAAGCAAACCCATTGGGCGATATTTTGTGGGCGGCTGATGAAACGATGCTTTCCGGTTCCAAGGATTTGTTCATGGAATACGTGTCCAAAGAAAATGATAAGATGATGGATGGCTTTAAGAATAAGCATGGCGTATTTACACCAGCTTTTGCTGATCCTACAGTGCTCATTGTTAATAACGAATTAAAAGGTAATATGAAAATAGATAGTTTTGCTGATTTGTTGAACCCAGATTTGAAAGG
>CAYLRW010000170.1:0-1564 GCA_964386405.1 uncultured Acidaminococcales bacterium
CGGAGATGCTTTTTTCAAAGCAAAGAGTTGATTATGTAATGATTGATACGCCTAAGGGCATTTCTTTGAACCTGGAAGTTGAAGACGTGACTATTAATGAAGGTGGAGTTTCATGTGCAATTCGCAAAGATGCTGGCGATGACCCTGACGATACCAATGGTATTCTCATTTACGCCACTGTCAGCAAGCGTTCGGAAGAAGGTACTGAACTGCTTGGCGGAGTCGGTGTCGGTAAAGTAACTATGCCTGGTTTAGCTTGCCATGTTGGTTTTCCCGCCATTAATCCCGTTCCGCGTAAGATGATCCTTGATGCTGTTGCAGATGTTGCTAGATACAATTGTTATGAAGGCGGTTTCAAGATAACTATATCTATACCAGAAGGTGTTGAAATTGCCAAAAAGACTTTTAATCCACGCTTAGGGATTGTTGGCGGCTTGTCAGTCCTTGGCACTAGCGGAATCGTAGAACCAATGAGTGAAAAAGCATTGGTAGATACAATTTATGTTGAAATGGATGTGCAAAAAAGTAAGGGTAATGAAAATCTATTGGTATTTTTTGGCAACTATGGCCAGGACTTTGCAAAGGATGTGCTCAATTTATCTATTGATGATGCTGTTACTTGCAGTAATTTTGTAGGTGAAGTTTTGGATTATGCGGTGTTCAAGGGGTTTAAAAGTGTGCTGATCATTGGACATTCGGGAAAATTAGTAAAATTATCCCAAGGCGTCATGAATACGCATTCAAAATACGCGGATTGCAGAACAGATGCATTGGCACTATATGCGATGTTTGAAGGGACTTCAAAAGATATAGGACTCGAAATTGCCAGCGCCTTGACTACGGATGAGGCTGTGAAAATTCTGAAGAGAGAGCAACTAGACGAAGCAGTTCTTCGAAAAATTAATGAACGAATTGAATTTTATATGCAGCAAAGAGTACACGGTAGGATCAAGACTGCAGCTCTGATGTTTTCAAACACTCATGGTTTATTAGGGAAAACCAGCAGCGCAGAAGAACTGCTTAAATTACATGCGCAAAGACAAGGGGAGTGACATTTATGATAGGTAAACTTTATTGTGTGGGAATTGGGCCGGGAGACCCAGAACTTTTAACCTTGAAAGCTGTCAGGCTGCTGAAAGAATGTGATGTTATTGCTATGCCAAAAGGCGATAACGAAGTAATGACAGCTAAAGATATTATAAAACAGGTTGTTGAAATTGGTGAAAAAGAACAACTTTATCTTCATATGCCGATGACCAAAGATATTGAAGCGATGAACAAGGCTCATCAGCTGGGCGCAGATGAAATAATAAAATTGCTTGATCAGGGTAAAAATGTCGTCTTCGTTACTTTAGGTTGTCCTACTGTTTACGCAACTTGCATCTATGTACATAAGCGTGTTTTGGCAGCTGGCTATCAATCTGAATTGGTTGCCGGTGTTACTTCTTTCTGTGCAGTAGCGGCTAAATTAAATACTTCTCTTTGTGAAAGATCAGAACCTCTTATTATTTTGCCAGGCAGCTACAAAGAATCGATGCGGTTTTTAGACGCACCGGGTAATAAA
>CAYLRW010000171.1:0-1544 GCA_964386405.1 uncultured Acidaminococcales bacterium
TCGGTTCCACCGGCGCCAGTTTTTCCGCATAAGGACGTCCAATACGCACAGGCCAAACCTGAAGCATCGGGAATTCTTCCTCACTGCCGTCAGCTAGTTCCAGTCGATAAATCGGTTCTGTGATGGTCGCTTCGCCGCTGCGGATCCATTTAATGGTACCTTTCTTATCAGGCGGTACCATTATTTTGTGCACAACAGCAGGCGTTTCCTGAACCGTACCGATAATATCGCCGCCGACAACTTTATCTTCCACACTGACAGTTGGCACAAACAGCCATTTCTTCTCTCTATTCAATTTAGGTACATCAATACCACGGGGAATACGGTCTCCCGTCAATTTGCGAATAACATCCAGCGGCCGCTGAATACCGTCGAAAATACTTTCAATAAGTCCAGGCGCCAATTCTACAGAAAGAGGCGCTCCCATTGATTCTACAGGTTCACCAGGGCCCAAGCCCGCGGTTTCTTCATAGACCTGAATGGAGGCCCTGTCGCCCCTCAGTTCAATTATTTCCCCTATCAGCCGCTTTTCACTGACACGAACGACATCGTACATCTGCGCTTCACTCATGCCTTCCGCTACAATCAACGGTCCTGATACCTTCACAATAGTTCCACTCATCGGCTTCCTACCTACCCTTCCTTGAACAGAATGTCAGCGCCAACTGCTTTTTCAACATTTCCTTTAAGTTGTTTCATGCCTATTCCAAGATTACCCGAGCTTGCCGGTATCGGTATGATAGCCGGAAAAGTTCTTGTTGCATAAGCGGCAATGGTATCCGGAACGAGTGCTGCCGCTTTTTCGGTTATATATATAACTGCATAGCCTTCTTCTGCCAGCTTGTGTATCCTATGTTCTATCTTTGCCTGCTGTTCATCATAAAAAACGGCAAAGCCAATAGCATTAAAGATCATCACAGAAGCAGGGTCGCCGATTACTGCCAATTTTTGCATCTTCATACCTATTCGCCTCTCTTACGCATATAACTCAGGCAATTCAACCTCTATCCGATTTTCTTTGGAACTAAATATTAAACGGAGCGCTTTAGCTTCCGCTTGTCGACCCATGAGATACCAGATAATCGGCCCCAAGGTAAAAATATCCCACTTCACTGCGCGCAGTATATTCATCTGCGCCGCTTCCATGCTGCGTTTGAAAACTGAAGCATTACCAGTGGCGACATAGTCTTCAGTCGCTTTAAATATTAATCTTCCATAAGTACCCCTGTTCAGTTCAGAACCCAATTGCTCTAGGGGTGTATCAAAAGCACCCAGAAAAACTTCATGCGCAATTTCGCCGCCTGGCAACAGCAATGGTCCTAACTTTCCCTTATCCCAACGCATTAACCTTGCTCGTATTACGCTGCGGGCATTTTGGAAATCAACCATCAATGAAAAATATTTACGTACAAAACCATACTCTTTTCTTTGCATCAGAACATCACTAATATACTTAAACATCGCAAAATCAAGTTGTGCACTGAAAAGTAAAGGCTCTGCCTTTTGTTCAAGTTCCAGTTCTATGCTATTCAAAGTATCTTTAA
>CAYLRW010000172.1:0-1530 GCA_964386405.1 uncultured Acidaminococcales bacterium
GCAGCCATACCATTCGGTATGCTGCTTTTTTATTTGGAACCTTTATATTCGATAAAGTAAGCAAGAAAAAAGGCAGTATTGTTTGCAATTTTGATTTTTTTATTTACAAAATCCATAATTACGTTAGATAGCAAAATTTTAAGCAGGAATTAAGGGAATTTTGTCTAATGTTTAAGTATTCGGTGTATTTTTTGAATGTTTAGTCTAAAATATAATAGCTTTGATAGATAGTAGTAGCTTCTGATTTCGTTATCTTAATTCTCAACGGTTATGATCTTTTCTTCATAATATTTTTGAAGGGAAAGCGAAAACTATGATAGTTTATCTCAATCTTACTTTCAAGCAAAGGCAAATTTTTTTGATACCGGTTTCACTGTAATTAGTGAAAGCGGTATTTTATGCGTCTGGACAGTTTTATTTAAGAGGGGTAAAGGTGGTGAGAAAATGTCTATTCTAGAAGAAATTAAAGAAGCGGAGAGAGTAGCTGCGGAAGCAAAGCGTGATACGAAAATGACGGCGCGGGAAATGATGAGAGAAGCAGAGGAAGATGCCGCAAAAGAAGCAGAAAAGCAGATTAGCAATGCTCGGGCAGCAGCTAAAGATACAATTGCAGCGGCAGAAAAAGAGGCTAAAGCCAGAGCAAAGGCTTTAATTGAGGAACGTAGGTTGGCTGACAGGTCAGAGGCAGTTAGTGCCAAAGCAAAATTACCGGAGGCAGTGGCCTACATTATCGAAAGGGTCGTGGTTTAGCATGTTAGTGCCGATGAAGAAAGCAACTTTATATGCGCTGAAAGACGACCGTGAAGCAATCTTGCTCAATTTGCAGAGAGATGGCAACCTCATGCTGATTGAGGCTACCGAAGGTACTGCCTTACCGGGGCTGACTGATGTAGATAGCGCGCTGGAAAGAACGCAGGAAGCGATAAAATTTATTACTGTACACGCGGGAAAACCTTCGTTGCTAAAGCCGAAGCCATTGGTTCAGTATGATAATTTTCTGCAAAAGACAGACGAAGGGGCTGCATTGACCAATCAGCTTACTTCTTTATCAGAAAAGATTACGGCCTTGCGTAATGAAGCTGCTACAATGCGTGCTCAAGCTAGTGGCTTAGAACCTTGGGCGGATTTGGATGTTGCATTGGAAAATTTGAGCGAAACCAATGCCAGCAGCTATTTTGCAGGCTTTCTTGCCGAGGAGGAAGTTACGGGAGTGCAGGAAGCTCTGCAGGAAATGCCGGCGGAGTTGCTCATTCTGGGTGAAGGCAATGAAGGCAGGGCCCTGATAGTATACACGCATAAAACTGCAGCGTCAGAGGTAAAAGGCTTATTAAAAGATCATGATTTCACGCCGGTGATTTTCCCCAAAAGAACTGGCTTACCACAAGAAATAATACAAGATTTAACTAAAGCTGCCAGTATGAAAGAAGGCCTTGCCGGAGAACTCGAGAGTGAAGTAGAAAAGTTGGCGGAAAATGCTAACAATTTACGCCTTTATTATGACCAGCTTTCTGCTTGCCAGGAGCGTCTGGC
>CAYLRW010000173.1:0-1453 GCA_964386405.1 uncultured Acidaminococcales bacterium
TCATTCCTATTCTTTTAATTGCTTTAAAATCTTTTGCTAATTTCCCAAGTTTGCCATTTGGTAATGGTTCCTTAAAAGGTGCTATTGATTTCGCCGGCGAACCAATGGTTTCTTTGTTGCTTGGTGTTGCGCTTTGCTTATTCCTCGTACCAAAATTAAACGAAGAAGTTTTATCTGGTTGGGTTGGACAAGGCATAACTGACTCAGCTTCGATCATTATGATTACTGCAGCCGGTGGATCTCTCGGTGCACTGTTGGCTGCAACTAAAATTGGTGACTATCTTGGTCAAAGCTTAGCACAATTTAATTTAGGCATCTTCTTGCCGTTCATTATTGCAGTTGCCCTTAAGACTGCACAAGGATCTTCAACTGTTGCTCTTATTACAACATCAACAATTGTGTATCCGCTGCTGGATTCTTTAGGACTGGGCGGACCGATGGGAGCAGTTTTGGCTACCATGGCAATCGGCTGTGGTTCCATGGTTGTGTCTCATGCCAACGATTCTTATTTCTGGGTAGTGTCACAATTCTCTGGTATGAATGTCAGCGTCGCTTATAAATGCCAGACAATGGCAACCTTGATACAGGGGTTAACGGGTATAGTTGTTGTTTGGCTGCTGCATTTAGTTTTAATGTAAGAGAAGGTGTAATTAACTTATGAGGATTGTAATAGCTCCGGATTCTTATAAAGGAAGTTTGTCTGCCTTTGAAGTTGCAAATTCAATTGCCAGGGGGATGCTCAAAGTTTTTCCTGAGGCGGAAGTATTGAAAGTACCTATTGCTGACGGCGGTGAAGGTACAGTCGAGGCGCTCGTAACGGCAACAGGCGGTAAGATGATTACCACCGAAGTTTCAGGACCACTCAATGACCGAGTTGAGGCTTGTTGGGGAATCCTGGGAGACGGTGAAACAGCCGTAATTGAAATGGCTACTGCTTCCGGGTTGACTTTGATTCCCAAAGAAAAAAGAAATCCGCTTGTTACCACCACTTTTGGAACGGGCGAACTGATTAAGGAAGCACTTGATCGCGGCTTGCGTAAACTAATTATCGGTATTGGCGGCAGCGCAACTAATGATGGCGGTGCTGGATTCGCACAAGCACTAGGTGTTAAGCTGCTTGACAGAGCTGGTAATGAGCTATCCCATGGTGGTGCTGCTTTAATTAATTTGGCAGAAATTGATATAGCTGGCTTGGATAAACGCTTGCAAGAATCGACAATCATGGTTGCTTGCGATGTAGATAATCCTCTTTGTGGCGAGAGGGGAGCCTCTGCCGTGTTTGGCCCTCAAAAAGGTGCTACTCCGGAAATGGTGGCAGAACTTGATGCTGCTTTACAAAACTATCAAAAAATTGCTTGCAAAGCCACTGGCAGAAACATAGCTGAACTTCCTGGCGCTGGTGCCGCGGGTGGACTTGGTGCCGGTCTGATGTTTTTCACTTCGGCAAAACTGC
>CAYLRW010000174.1:0-1288 GCA_964386405.1 uncultured Acidaminococcales bacterium
GGGTTTCTTTTTTTATCTGCGGAGGCTGCTTGCTGCAAGAATGGTTCTTCCGCTCCAACTCCGCCGGCAATCTGCTTAATATGGTAAAATGTATGAAAATAAAGCTTTTAAATATAGCAACGAAAGAGGATATTATGCGAATAATTATTGATGCAGATGCCTGTCCTAAACAGGTTTTAAAAATCTGCCAGGATACAGCAGCAAAGTATAAGCTTGATGTTTATACCATATCAAGCTTTGACCATAACATTGACAATAGCCAGCACTTCAGCGTGGATACCAATGCACAGGAAGCCGATTTGAAAATATTTAATATGACAAGTCCTGGCGACGTAGTTGTCACCCAGGATTGGGGTCTCGCAGCACTTATCATCAGTAAAAATGCCTATTGTCTGAGTCCTGCAGGTATCGAATATAAAAGTGACAAGATGGATTTTCTTTTAGAAGAGCGTGAAGCTAAGGCCAAATTACGCCGCGGCGGCGGTCGGACAAAAGGTCCGAAGAAAAGAAGTGCTGCAGACGACTTGCGCTTTCAGGCAGCACTGGAAAGCATTTTAAACAGATAAAAAAGGATATTGCCCTTACCTGTCGAAGTCAAATAATATTATAGATAAATTAATAGTGATTGTCCGTTAACTATTTGTTTTAACTGTCAAAGGAGGGACCAAAATGATTACGTGCAAGTTCATGAAAACAGCGAAACATCCTGATTCAAAAAAGCTTAATGCCGTTTGTGCCTGTGAAGTTATTGACGATGACACCCGCAAGGGCGTGGAACTCTTTCTTCCTTTATTCGATGCGGTAGTGCTCAACAAATTGCTGACAGAAAATATCACTGGTACGGAATGGAAGTATGAAACTGGCGGTGATGAAGCTGTCACTGCACTTTTTATGATGGCACCCGACGATGCTGTCTGGGGGCCTACCCGCAACACCTTGATTTATTTGTCGCTGGCAGGAGAAAGAAGTCTGCTGGACCTGCTTTATGAGGTGACTGCGGAGGATTCGCCTTTTACGACGGAAGAGTACGCTCTCTGCTTTTGGGCACAAACTGTCCTGGATACTCTCTCCAACCTGAAAGCCCGCGGCTTGAGCAACGAGGAAATCATCGCTTCTCATGATTTGAGGGCACTATTTAATTAATTTTTGTTTTCTTATTCTGACGTAACGTTCCCTGTGGAGCGTTGCGTTTTTTATTTTTCCGCGCGTACTTCTGTCCCTTTTAAAATTATCAAAACTGACGCTTTTATCCTAGACAGATTTGCTGTATTCTTATCGCATAGTGTAC
>CAYLRW010000175.1:0-1281 GCA_964386405.1 uncultured Acidaminococcales bacterium
TGCACAGGTCCGATAAAAACGGACAATGACAAAGCACCCCCAATTGTAGGATAATTGAACTACAATTGGGGGTAATTTTATGAAAAGAGGCAAAAACATATCCTTAGAATTGAAGGATATGATAATTTTGATGAATCGATTAGAAAGACTATCACCAAAAAGAATATCGGAAAAGTTGAATGTGTCGATTAATACCGTCAAAACAATTGTAAGAAAATCAAACAAAGCTGACCGTAATGGTGAAACACCAAAATTAAGAGTGCGAAGACTGACAGAACCAATGAACACGGAAGTGTTGATTAAACGTTTAAGGATGGAAAATCAGTTGCTGCGGGATTTTCTGCAATTAACAGGAAGGAAGTGAGAGCGCAGGTTAAGTATCACGTTATCTATCGGCACCGGGAGGAATATCGGGTTTCTGTTATGTGTTGTTTCTTTGGCGTATCTCGAAGTGGCTACTATGACTTTGTCAAGCGTCTAGGCAAGTCGGAAAAGGATGCCGATTTGGTACAATTAATCCATTCTCAGCAGGAACGTAGTGGCCGCACCTATGGGTATCGTCGCATTTGGCTTTGGCTGAAAAACACAAAGAAAATACATAGAAACCCCAAAACAATCTTGCGTATCATGAAAAAATATGAGCTTTTATCCGAAGTACGTCGACGTAGAAAGTGGAGGCAAATGGGTCAACAGGTACACCGGTACGAAAACCTTCTCAACCGTGAGTTTTACGCAAACCGACCGAATTCTAAATGGGTAACGGATATTTCGTATATCCATACGGGTCAAGGAGTGCTATATTTGTCAATGATCCGCGACCTCTACGACAACAGCATTGTTGCATATAAAACCGGTACACAACAGACCGTAAATTTGGTGTTGGATACAATTAGACTGGCAGTAAAGCAAGAGAAAAAGGAAGTCGCTGCAGAGTTACAGCTCCACAGCGACCAAGGGCTTCAATACACATCACACGCATATTTCAACCTAACAAAAGAATATGGCATTACGGCATCCATGTCAAGACGTGGGAATTGCTACGATAATGCTATGGCAGAGAACTTTTTTTCAATTATCAAAACTGAATGTATCTATCGGTATAAACCAGGTTCATTTTCCGAGGCCAAAGAGCTGATTGATAACTATATTTATTTTTATAATCATGAACGTATTCAACTAAAAACTGGACTGGCGCCACTTACGCAGCGCCAGTCGGCTTAAAATTTCATAATCCTACATTAGAGGTGTTTTAGTTCTGTCCGTAAAAGATGGACCTGTGCA
>CAYLRW010000176.1:0-1270 GCA_964386405.1 uncultured Acidaminococcales bacterium
TGCAGTAACAATGAAGAAAAATAGGCTAAAAGTCTATGTTTTTTCTGTTAACAAAGCCCATGATACGTATAATATCCGTCAGCAGCCAGTAACATAGACATTCAAAAAGCTCTTCCAGAATTTCACCGTCTAAATGCTGCCCGAAGAAAACCATTGGTCTATGTTCCGCAAAATCAGCTGCCAAGTACAGGAAAACAAATAGTAATAAGTTCCAGAGCGGTATTTTTCTGGCCTTGATAAAAGAAAATATCCTATTCTGCCAAAGTTCGTAAAATACTGTCAGGATGATTATGGCTAAGAGCGGATAAACAATGGGTCCGTACCACAAGTCATGCAGGGCAGCAAAAGAATTATGATCTCCTGTTGGGTAGAAAACTCTCCCCCAGTTCAGTTCTCTGCCTGCGAGCAGAAGAAACGCAGCTATTCCGCAGTACCAAATATTTTGTTCTCTATGACCAGCAGCAGCTTTTCCCGCCAGATAAGCGACATAACTGCCAATAATAAGCTGTACAACCTGCAGATTCTCAAGCGGCCCGTTTTCATAGGCAATAGGCGGTTCTAAAAAGAAAAATAAGATAACGGCAGCCAGCACCAACGCCAGCGTGATAACTGTACTTCTGTAAATTTTAATATCAAATAGCCTTTCCCAATCGGACAAACCTTTTCCCCCAGACATAAATAAAATATTGACTCGCAAGTCAATATCTATATTCTAGGTCAACTAAGCAAAAAATGCAATAAAAAAAGGATGAATTTTTTCATCCTTTGGTTTCGTTATCTAATTCCCTAACACATTGCAGCATGCTCTGTGCACTGCACACACCATCTGCCAGCAAGCGGTGCCGATAAAAAGCTTTTGGCGCCCACCCTAAGAGATTTTCTTGTTCATTCAGGTAAAAGACCGCAACGACCGGCACATCCAAGGCCAGTGCAAAATGCATAGTACCTGTGTCAACGCTGACAACTGAAGAACACAGCTGTAACAATGCGCCAAGCTGGGCAATGCTTGTTTTATTGGTTAAATCGATATAGCAGTCACAACCAGCATTTTGCAGGCGTTTACTATAAGCAAGCGCAACGTCACCGGCACCGACAAGCAGAGGCACTTTGCCCATTTTTCTCAGTCCCTGCAGCAGTTCTATGCAGGTTTCAAGTTTCATGTCTTTTTCAATGCGCTTTGTTGTAGTACAAATAGCAACAATATCATCTGAGCTTGTTTGAACACCAGCAGCAGTCAGCAATTCTTTAGCAAAAGCCTGTGCTTCTGCAG
>CAYLRW010000177.1:0-1260 GCA_964386405.1 uncultured Acidaminococcales bacterium
AACAATGGACAGGGAGATAGTCAGTAATGTGGCTTTATTATTTATTGAAAACTATGAGTGCGATCATCTCGCATCTTCCATATAAACTGGTTGTAAATATTGGTGTTGGGCTCGGACATCTTTATTGGCGGATTGCGAAGAAGCAGCGGATCAGAGCTGAAGAAACAATGTGCGAAAGACTCGGTGTTTCTGAAGCGGAAGCCAGAAAAAATATTAAGGGCCTGTTTGTCAAAACAGGCATCACCTTCTTGGAAATACTCTATATGCCGGCATTGAATAAAGATAATATCCGCGGACTCGTCACCATTGACCGGCCGGAGGTATTGTGGGAAGCACTTGCAGAGGGCAAAGGAGTTGTCGTGCTTGCCTGCCACATGGATAACTGGGAATGGCTGGGAGCAGCCCTTGCTTTGCATGGTTTTCCGTTGAGTGCAGTAGAAAAACCACAGCCGAATCGCGTTTATAGCAGTTTTATGAATGAACTGCGGACCGGGGTCGGCCAGGAAATCTTTTCCCGTGGCACCAGCGAGATATTAGGCTGTGCACGTGCGATGAAAAAAGGCCGGATGCTTGGCTTGATCGCTGATCAGGATGGCGGCTATAATGGTATTTTCGTACCGTTCTTTGGCAAGATGGCTTCCACACCTAATGGACCCGCTTATTTTTCCCGCAAGTTTAAAGCTCCGATAGTACCGGCTTTTATTGTCCGCAACGAAAATTACTACGGACATAAGGTAATTGTTAAAGACCCTATTTACTACGAAGATACCGGTAACCAAAAAATTGATGATTATAATGTTACGCTGAAGATGACCCAGACCATCGAAGAGATAATCAGAAAATATCCGGATAACTGGCTGTGGTTCCAGCACCGTTGGAATACGCCATATACACCTCCGGAGGAAGAGGGCGGAAACCTCAATGAAAAATAAGAAACTCATACTTGCGATTGCTGTCGGCTTAGCACTTTTGGCGCTGGTGTTCCTATGGCTGTTTAACAGTGGTGCCCCCAAAGAAAATACCAAACCTGAGCAAACGAATAGCAACGAAAATGTCAAGGTCCTGAACAGTTCACTGAAAGAGGAACATGATGGCAAACTGGTTTGGGAATTGCAGGTTGGCGAAATGGAGTATATCAAGAATACGGATACCAACGTTTTAAAGGATGTCAAGGGCAAATGGTACCGTGAAGACGGTAGTTACCTCACCATCAGTTCTGAACGCGGTTCTGTCGTTATGGCAAAGAAGGATGTTGTGCTG
>CAYLRW010000178.1:0-1259 GCA_964386405.1 uncultured Acidaminococcales bacterium
CACCAGATGAAGATTCTTTTTACAAACAAGGAGAAGAAGAAGTTGAAGATTTGAAAAAAACTTTGACTTCTGTTCCTGTCGGCAATGAGGATAAATCTCCAACTACTGACGCGCCCTCATTCACGGTTGGTAGTTTAGCCGAACAAAAATAGTTTATTAATAAGGGAGGTTATCTTATGGATTATCTAGATCGCTCATCCGCTCCGTTAGCTGATGCTGAATGGAATAAAATTGATGCATCAGTAATATCTTCTGCACGTGACATCTTAGTAGGGCGTAAATTTTTAAATCTGCTTGGTCCTCTTGGTGCAGGTGCCTATGATGTTCCTTTTTCCGTTTATACAGGCAAAACGTCTGTCGGCATTGATATGACAGGAGAAGGCGATACAACTATAGTTGCTGCGGCTTCTCGCAAATCTGTGCCATTGCCTCTGCTATATGCTGACTTTAAAATTTCCTGGCGTGACATTGAAACAGACCACAAAAGCGGCTTACCTGTTGACGCCAGCGCTGCAGCAATAGCAGCAGTTACTGTTGCCAGTCAGGAAGACGATTTAATCTTTAACGGCAATAAGGAATTAGGCATTGAAGGCTTATTCACAGCAGCCGGCAGGTTAACGGCCAAAATCAGTAAATGGGATGAACCTGGCAGCGGCTTGGCAGATGTATTAAAAGCTGTCAGCGCCTTGGCTGGAGCAAGCCACTATGGTCCTTACGCTTTGATATTGAGTCCTGCACTCTATGGCAAACTCGTTCGAGTTTATGCCAACACTGGACTTTTGGAACTTGATCATATCAAAGCTTTGATTTCCGGCGGCGTCTATTACTCCAATGTTATCAAAGGTGACAAAGCAGTCGTTGTCGAACTTGGTTCGAAAAACTTTGATCTTGCTATTGGTCAGGACTTCACAGTTGGTTATCTGGGAACAGAAAAAATGAATCATATGTTCCGAGTGCTTGAAACGGCAGCTCTCCTGATTCGTCGTCCTTGTGCAATCTGCACACTTGAGTAATAATTTTAAAATTTAATCAAGCAGACATAAAAAAGCCGCAGTCAGATGACTGCGGCTTACTTTTTTAATGGTGACCCTGGGGCGACTCGAACGCTCGACACACGGCTTAGAAGGCCGTTGCTCTATCCAGCTGAGCTACAGGGCCGTATGCAACTGGCAACATGAAAAAAATGGAGCGGGTGATGGGAATCGGACCCACGCGACTAGCTTGGAAGGCTAGGGCTCTACCATTGAGCTACACCCGCA
>CAYLRW010000179.1:0-1243 GCA_964386405.1 uncultured Acidaminococcales bacterium
ATACTATCTCACTATGAATATGTTATGAAAATGTTGTGAAGAAATTATGAAGATTTTCATATACAAAAAGACTTGCAGCGAAATTAATTTCGCTGCAAGTCCTTAATCTTGTCGAAAAATAAATGAATATACTAAAAACAAGATAATTTTATTTGCCTTCTGCTGCCAGCAAATCATTGACGACTGCGCCGGCAATTAATAAACCAACCACACCAGGGACAAAAGATATGCTCCCCGGTACGCTGCGTCTTTCCAGGCAGTGCTTGGTCGAGCCCGGCGGACAAATGCAATGTTTGCTGCAATCGCTTGCTTCAACACAAATAGGCACAATTGGCTTTTCCTCTGAATAAACTACCTTCAGATGCTCTACACCCCGCTTACGCAGTTCCTTCCGCATTACCTTTGCCAAAGGACAAACATTAGTTTTTGACAAGTCAGTGACCTTAAATCCACCCGGATCAAGCTTGTTACCGGCTCCCATTGCACTAATGACTGGGATCTCTCTTGCTTTTCCCTGCACTGCTAAATCTATTTTGGCAGTTACCGTATCTAAGGCATCAACAATATAATCATAATCGTCTTGAATCAACTGTTCTGCTTTTTCCGGGAGATAGAAAGACTGGATTGTCTCAATTACCGCTGCCGGATTAATATCCAGCATTCTCTGGCGCATCGCCTCAACTTTGGGCTGTCCTATTGTTTTACGTGTGGTATGCAGCTGGCGATTGGTATTTGTTAAACAGATAGTGTCATCATCTACCAGCACGAACTTGCCTACACCAGCACGCACGAGCGCTTCCGCAACGTAACTGCCAACACCGCCTACACCGAAGATTGCGACTTTAGCCCCAGCTAAACGTTGAAGTCCTTGTTCGCCTATAATTATTTCTGTACGTGAGAATGCATGCAAAACTTATTTCCTCCCTGTCCACCTACTGCCAATATCAGATGTTTTCTAATTGTTGATTCAGGCTGCCGGTCTTGTAGCCAGCCAAATCGAAAGTGACATATTTAAAACCTAACGCTATTATTTCTTTATTGATATTAGCCGCGACTTCCGGTATGGCCAAAACTCCCAGCAATTTTGCATCAACTTCAATTCTGGCCAGTACTCCGTGATGGCGTACGCGCACAGGACCTTTGACATATTTGCGAATGATTTCTTCTGCCTGTTCTACCTGACGCAAGCGCTCAGGTGTAATTCTTTCGCCATAAGCAATCCGTGAAGACAAGCAAGGCATGC
>CAYLRW010000180.1:0-1239 GCA_964386405.1 uncultured Acidaminococcales bacterium
GCCATTGGCAATCCTTCTTCTTTTGAACAGACTTTGTCCGATGTCGGACTTGATATTAAAGAAGCCATTCGCTATCCCGATCATCATGATTATGGGATGCTGGAAATGCAATATATCATGGAACGTGCTATCAAAGAAAATGTTGGTGCTTTGATCACTACAGCCAAAGATGCTGTAAAAATTCCTACGGAGTTTATTTATTTTGACAGGGAAGTTCCCCTCTATGTGTTGAATATGGAGATTCAGATAACTTCCGGTCGTGACCTCTTTCAGGAAACCATAGCACGCTCAATCAAAAAGGAGATAAAAAACCAATGAAAGTTTTGTGTGTTATCCCAGCCCGTTACTCATCTACCCGCCTGCCGGGAAAACCTCTGGCCCTGATTGCAGGTAAGCCAATGATACAGCATGTTTACGAACGTGCCTGCCTCGCTGCCATGCCGCAGGAAGTTGTTGTTGCTACCGACAGCAAAATCGTTGCTGACGCCGTGCAAAAATTTGGCGGTAAGGTGATGATGACTTCGCCTGATCATCCAAGTGGTACTGACCGTCTCGCCGAAGTAGCTCTCAGCTATACTGATGTTGACGTCATCGTCAATGTGCAGGGTGACGAGCCGATGATTCCGCCGGAAGTCATAGACAAACTGGCGCAGGCTTTTGAAGATGATAAAGAGCTTAAGATGGCTACGCTGAAGACACTGATGAATGAAGAAGAATATAACAATCCGAACGCGGTCAAAGTCGTTACCGACCAGAATGGCTATGCTCTGTATTTTTCCCGCAGTTTGCTGCCATATCCGCGCAACAAAACGACGGATTTTAAAGTCTATAAACATGTGGGCATTTATGCTTACCGCAGGAGCTTCCTCTTAAGCTATGCAGCTTATGAGCCGACACCGCTTGAAAAGATCGAAGGATTGGAACAACTGCGTGTTTTGGAAAATGGCCAGCGGATCAAAGTTTTGGAAAGTAAGTTCCAAGGTATCGGCATTGATACCCAGGAAGATTTGGATGCGATTAACACGTTGTTTACCAGAATGGGAACTGCGAAAGACTGAATAAAAATTTTCCAGCTGTCCTTCTGCCGTTTTGCGCAAGCAGCGAACCGCTGCGCCACAGTCGGTAAACTGCTAGGAAGCTTATGCGTCGGTCGGAGCAGGGACATACATTTATTTTACTAACAAGGAGTGAGATTATGCATATAGTTAAAGTTGGCAATTACGAGGTCGGTGCAGGCCG
>CAYLRW010000181.1:0-1192 GCA_964386405.1 uncultured Acidaminococcales bacterium
TTAGAAATTAAAGGTCACGTCAGTCCAGATCGTCTTGTTATTGCCATCGCCAATCTTGGCATCCAAGTCAAAGTATTGTACTGTGGTCACAATATTCTTCGCTACTGCATAGTTCACACCGACGCCGTAGCCTTTGAAGCCGCCGGCTGCATTATTATCGAACGAGTCATGCACGCCGTCGGTGGTGTGTGCGTAATAAGTGGTATTAGCTTGGTTGAAATATCTGCCCCACAGACCGTAACTGCCTTTTTCCGCAGGTTCTGCTCCTTTATACTCCAGCGATACTACGTAGCCGTCGTCTTTGCCGGCTGCATTTTTCTCGCTGCCTTTCAGATATTCACCGCCAACGCTTACTTCCCCAAGGTTATACTTCGCGCCCGCTGTCCAGATGTTATAGTCTGTATCTGCATTCTTGTCGTTGAAGGTATAATAAGCTCCGTTCAAGCCTAGCTTGCCAACTTCGCCGCTGACACGGCCTGTGAACATCTCTACATTGGTATCTGTGTCATCGCCGCTGTTGGGTTTGCCGTAATTCAGTTCCAGCTTAACTTTTTCACCAAAGCTGGCTCCGATACCATCCATATCGTCATCAAAGACGTTACCGTCTCCTACTACGAGGTCATAGCGGCCGCCGACTACGTCAAGGCCGCCAAGTCTGCCGCTCACAAAAGCTCGTTTGAACTCTGTGTCTGCTTCCTGACTGTTGGTGTTCAATGTCTGAGTGTTTTCCAGCATGCCGGTATAGCTCCAGCCGTCGTTGATGGCGCCGTTCACCCACAAGCGGGTACGTAGTTCAGGTGCGTAACTCTTGTCGGTTCCGTCTACGTCTTCATACAGGGCACGTACTTCGCCGGTAATTTTGACGTTATCGCTTTTCTTCTCCAACTTGGCGACACGTACACCGAGATTATCGAGTTCATCAGCGAATTCAGCCATCAGCTTGTCGTCGGACTTGATTGCTCCTTTGGCATATGCTTTGGCGACAATCTGTGCCATCTCGTAACGCGTCAGCAGATGATCGCCTTTAAAGGTACCATCAGGATAACCGTCCACAATACCTGCTGCGGCAAGTTTATTGATTGAGGCATAGGCCCAGTGGCCTTGCGGCACATCAGAAAAGGGATTGGCGGCAAAAGCTGTCGCGGAAATTCCCATGGCCATTGTCATTGCTAATACTAAAGATTTTTTCATT
>CAYLRW010000182.1:0-1161 GCA_964386405.1 uncultured Acidaminococcales bacterium
CTGCAGCCGGCAATCAGATTATCAGATACGCCAGGTTCAATTGAAAGAAGAGCACCGAGATTAGGTGAGCACCGAGAAGAAATTTTGAGCGGTCTGGGCTATACAGCAGAAGAAATCAGCAAGCTAAAAGACGACCATATAATATGAAACAGGATAGATAATAATTATTGGAGGTGGCACCTTTGCGTAAAATACTATTGCTGTTTGTGATGATTTTCAGCTTTGTGCTTGGTCTGCAGACTTCGGCAGAAGCAAGTTTGATCAGCAAAAACCAGGAAATTTCCATGGGCAAAGATGTAGCTGCCCAGTTGGAAGCGAAGTACGGCGTCGTGCAGGATGATGATTTGCAAGCGCGTGTGGATAATATCGGGCAGCGGTTGGTGGCTGTTTGCGACCGCCAGGATCTGACATATTCTTTCAAAGTTCTGAACAGTGATGAAGTTAATGCGATGGCAGTTCCAGGTGGTTTTATTTATGTGTTTAAAGGCTTGCTGGACTATATGCCTTCGGATGATGAATTAGCAGGCGTGCTTGGACATGAAGTCGGACATATTGTTAAACGGCATTCTGTGAAACAGGTTGAAAAACAGATGGCTTTGACTTTGCTGACCATCATACTTACCAAAGGACAAGGTTTTATTTTGGCGGATGCAACTATGCAGGCTTTGATGGCGGGTTATAGCCGTTCCGATGAACGCGAGGCTGATGAACAGGGGTTCAACCTAACCAATAAGGCTGGGTTCAATCCCTATAGCATGCTGATTACGGTCAGCAAGCTGCAGGATTTGGCTGATGCCAAAGGCAATCCTGGGTTTGGGCTTTTTTCCACGCATCCGGAACCGGAAGTAAGAATTGAACGCGTCAATAAGGCTTTGGCTAAGATGAATATCACGCCGACGGTTGCTCTTGCCGAAGATGGTACGGCAACAGTCAAAGATGGTAATTGGCAGTTTGTTGTCAGTCAAACCTATAACAGCGATAAACCTGCTTATCGGGCGAAGCTGATGGCGGGAGCGCTGTATCTTGCCAAAAAGAGAGGTCCTGTCGATGAAACACGTTTTCTGACCGTTGATGACAGCGATTTCTCCGATATCTATTATGATGACATTCATGTTTTGAGAGTATATGAACAGGATGCCGCAGGTTATGATTCTATCAGCA
>CAYLRW010000183.1:0-1131 GCA_964386405.1 uncultured Acidaminococcales bacterium
GTCACGAAAGAAATAAATGCCTTCGGATTATCTTGAAAAGCCTTAGCAATTTTACTCATGAAGATCAACCCCCATATACCTGGCAATAGCTGCCACGTCTTTATCTCCCCTGCCGGAAAGGTTAATTACGATAATCTTATCCTTGTCCATGGTCGGAGCAAGTTTCATGGCATAGGCAACCGCATGGGCACTTTCGATTGCCGGAATGATACCTTCTGTTTTTGACAGATAGCTGAAGGCAGCCACAGACTCGTCGTCAGTAGCAGGTACATATTCAGCGCGTCCGCTGTCATGCAGATAAGCGTGTTCCGGTCCTATGCCCGGGTAATCCAACCCTGCAGAGATTGAATAAACAGGGGCAATCTGGCCATATTTATCCTGCAGGAAATACGACTTCATACCATGGAAAATACCAAGGCTGCCACGAGAGATTGTCGCCGCTGTTTCTTCAGTATTCACGCCGCGACCCGCAGCTTCAACGCCAATCAAGCGCACTTCTTTATCCTGAATAAAGTCATAGAATAAACCCATTGCGTTACTGCCGCCGCCAACGCAGGCCATTACCACATCAGGCAATCTGCCTTCTTTGGCGAGCATTTGTTTTTTTACTTCTTTACCAATTACCCGCTGAAAGTCTCGCACCATTTCCGGATAAGGATGTGGGCCCATAACAGAACCCAAAACATAAAACGTGTCATCGACACGTGATGTCCATACTCGCATAGCTTCATTAACCGCATCCTTAAGTGTCATCGTACCCGTTTCCACCGGCACAACTTTCGCACCGAGCAGTTCCATGCGGAAAACATTAAGCGCCTGGCGTTCTGTATCTTCCTTGCCCATATAAACAACGCACTCCATACCCATCAAGGCAGCAACGGTTGCAGTTGCTACGCCGTGCTGGCCGGCACCGGTTTCAGCTATAACACGCTTCTTACCCATCTTTTTCGCAAGCAGTACCTGCCCCAAAACATTGTTGATTTTGTGAGAACCAGTGTGGTTCAAATCTTCGCGTTTCAGATAAATCTTGGCACCGCCAAGGTCTTTGGTCATCTTTTCCGCATAATACAGCATTGAAGGCCTGTTCGCATAATCGCTGTAGAGAGTCTGCAGCTCCGCCAAAAATGTTGG
>CAYLRW010000184.1:0-1114 GCA_964386405.1 uncultured Acidaminococcales bacterium
CCATAATCGTATATAATTGTAATTATCATATTTAAAAGGACTGATTACGTGAACATATTTGTAACTTTGCTACTTGCAATGGCAGTCATTATAGTAATGTTAAGACGACGTTACCCTATTGGTCCTGCTATTCTGGCCGGCGGGATTTTTATCTGGCTCTTCCAGACACACGACTTAAGCAATCTTTGGACTGCTGCCTGGCAAACCGCTACCAAAGGGCGCACCTATGATCTTCTTCTCGCTCTTTATTTCGTAATGTGCCTGGAAATCGAATTACGAACCAGCGGTACTCTTGATGGGATGATTGCCGCTCTGCAGCGCCTCTTTTCCAGTAAAAAAATCACCTTGGCAATTATGCCTGCGTTTCTCGGTCTTTTACCATCGCTGGGTGGCGCTCGCTTTTCGGCCCCGATAGTAGAAATTGCCAGCAAGGGTTCCGATATTAATGTCGACGAAAAAGCCACCATTAACTTTTGGTTCCGCCATATTTTTGAATATGTGAATCCTATTAACCCCGGTATGATTGTCGCTTGCAGCATAGCCATGATTCCAATTAGTTCCTATATAATTCACATTGGCTGGCTCAGTTCGATTGCTTTAGCACTTGGTTGGATATTCTGTCTGCAGACACTCAAAATCAGCAAACATAATAAAGTGGAAACATCACCGGAAGAAATACGCAAAAATATCGCCGATGTTGCCCTCTCCCTTGCACCTGTTATCGTCAACTTTATTCTTGTTGTTGCCTTTGATTACGGGGCAGCTTCCTCCATGGGTATTGTTGCCATCGGCATGATTTTCTTGTTGCGCAGTACTTACCGTGTCGTCAACGTTAAAGAAGTCTTTCTTGGTGCCATCGATAAAAAGATGATTCTCAATATACTCTGTATCCTTTATTTTATTCAATTGTTGACTGTCACCGGTACACTTGATGCTGTCGTTCAAGCCTTTCAGACTTCTTCATTGCCTGTGCCGGCTGTAATAGCCTGCGTGTCGCTGATAATCGGGATATTGACAGGTCTTTCTCAAGGCCATGCAGCAATTGTCCTGCCGGTAGTTGCTGCCGTTGCACCCGGTGACCTCAGTCTGATAGGTGTAGCAATGGTTTTTGGTA
>CAYLRW010000185.1:0-1073 GCA_964386405.1 uncultured Acidaminococcales bacterium
CAACGCTTTTCATAGTAAGCCACCAGCTGGCATTGAAACTGACGGCAACTTTAATCAATAAAGGATCGACATTTTTGACGCCGGAATAGGTGTTCATGGCAACAGGAAAGAAAACGCCGAGTGCAATAATGGTTATTTTTGAAAGTTCACCAATGCCCAGCCAAAGGATAAAGAGAGGCAGGAGGGCAATTTTTGGAATCGGGTAGAGAGCTTGCACGATAGGGGTACCAATGCGGTCTCCCAAAGCCGAAGTGCCGGTAATCATACCGACGATAAGACCGATGATGCTGCCGAGCAGGAAGCCTATGGCAATACGCGTCATGCTGGCTGCCAGACTGCGGCCTATTTCGCCGTTCATCGTCATGGTCAGCAGTGAACTCAGGATACCGCTTGGTGCAGGTAGGAAAAGAGCGGAAACGAAGCCGCTGCGGCAGACTGCTTCCCAAAGCCCCAAAAGACAAAGGATGGCAAGAGCCGAAACCCAGGAGGGATAAGTTTTCTGCCAATGCAGCATTTTATTTTGCACCTTGTAATCAGCCATTTGCTTCCACCTCCAAGAGGGCAGCACGTGCATCCTTGCTGATATGCTCCCAGATGATGCGTACGTATTCGTCTATAGCTTGGGCGTGTTCCGCGTTTTCACGTTCCGGACGCGGTATATCAATGGTAAGAATTTTACTGATGCGGCCGGGGCGGCGAGATAGCAGAACGACTCTGTCTGCGAGGAGAACTGCTTCCTGAATGTTGTGCGTGACATAAAGAGTGCTCAAGCGGGTCTTCTCCCACAAGGTAACCAGTTCTTCCTGCATAATAGTTCTAGTCTGGGCATCGAGAGCTGAAAAAGGTTCATCCATCAAAAGCAGATCAGGATTGATTACGAGAGCTCTGGCAATACCGACACGCTGACGCATACCACCGGAGAGTTGGTGCGGGAAAGCTTTTTCAAAACCGCTGAGACCAACCATTTCAATATAATGAGAGATGCGGTCTTTTTGTTCATTCTTGGGAACGCTGGCAGCTTCCAGACCGAAAGCGATGTTTTCGTAAACTGAACGCCAGGGGAAAAGCCCTGT
>CAYLRW010000186.1:0-1029 GCA_964386405.1 uncultured Acidaminococcales bacterium
GTCGAATTTTTAATCCAGATGGGCACCATCGCAAAACGGTTTGTTTGCTGATTTGCCGCATCGACATAGTGTGTAATGGCTTGCTGCCTGCGGTACTGTCTGATCGGCATCTTTAATGATGATGCCGCCGCTGCAGCAGAGAGGTCCATCTTCGCTGACTTTAATAACCGCTTCATCATTATCCCATTCCACATGGTGTTCATCATTGATCGTGTAGCTTAAGGCACCGGAAGGGCAGCGCTCAATGATGGCAATAATTTCGCTGGCATCAGCCCCGTCAGGATCAATCCAAGGCTTTTTGGAGAGATCAAAGACTTTTGGCAGGCCATTTATGCATTCTGCGGAATGTGAGCATATTCGACGATTATCATGAATTGTTATGGTTTTACCTACATAGACTTTGCTGTTACAAGGTGGCCTGTGATCTCCAGGATTGCCAACAAAGCCGATTTTGCTGTGCGTACCATCACAATATGGTTTCTGCGAGGAGCAGCCGCAGCGGCAAAGCGATGTTACGGTCTGCAGTGGTAAGTTTTGGCCGTCAGCATTTTCCAATTTATCTACGTCGACTGCCATATAGGGGCTATATCTGGAAAAAACAATCAGCGGTTTTTTATTATCTGCTGAATTATCATTACTGTTTTTCGTCAATCTTACCACTCCTTTGTATTGTGCATTATATTTCTAATTATACACCGAAAGTTATGGTAACCCGCTGAATTACTACGACAGAAAAACAAAATATTTTTGCTTTCAGCAGTTCACACCATATCCATGAACCATTTGCCATCCTCATCATAAATTACAACTGTTTTGCCACAAATCTTGCAAATATAACGAATGCCGATGCCGCCATTTTTCAGGCAGGCTGCCCGGCGAATATCGAGAACTTTATCAATAGCAAACAGACGGCCATCTTCCCAAATTATTGACGTGGGAATTGTCTGACCGTCTTTTTCGTGTCTGGCGTTGACTGTCAGATAGATTTTGGACATTTATTGCCGCACCTCTTTACTTGAAATAACCAAC
>CAYLRW010000187.1:0-1011 GCA_964386405.1 uncultured Acidaminococcales bacterium
GCGGTTGACTACAACCGTGCCGGTGTGCCTTTGATTGAAATCGTTTCTGAGCCTGATATGCGTTCAGCTGCTGAGGCCAGAGCTTACATGGAAAAACTGAAAGCAATTCTGGAATACACAGATGTCAGCGACTGCAAAATGCAGGAAGGCAGCCTGCGCTGCGATGCCAATATTTCTGTCATGCCGGAAGGTGCGACTGAATTCGGTACGCGTGCTGAAATTAAAAACCTGAACTCCTTCCGTGCTTTGGAAAGAGCTATCGAGTATGAAATTCAACGCCAGATCCAGTTGGTTGAAGACGGCGGCACTGTCGTTCAGGAAACCAGAACATGGGATGATGGCAAGGGCATGACTCTTTCCATGCGTTCCAAGGAAGAGGCTCATGACTATCGTTATTTCCCAGAACCAGACTTGGTACCGGTGGAAATTGATGATGCCTGGATTGCCAGAGTTAAGAGCGAACTGCCTGAATTGCCTGCGGCTCGCAAGGCTCGTCTGATGCAGGAAAAAGGTCTTGTTGATTATGATGCTGAGAATATCGTGTCAACTAAAGCAATGGCAGAATACTTTGATGAAGCTGCTAAACATACAGAGGATTCCAAAGGTATTGCCAACTGGCTGCTGGGTGATGTCTCCGCTTACCTGAACAGCGAGAATATTGCAATTGAGCAATTTCCTATAACGCCTGCTAACCTTGGTGAAATGGTTAACCTGATCAACAAGGGTGTTCTTTCCAGTAAGCTTGCCAAGAAAGTTTTCGCAGAAATGCTGAAAACCGGCAAGACTCCGCAAGCATTGGTTAAAGAACTTGGCTTGGAGCAAATCAGCGATGAGGGTGCAATTGTGAAGATCGTTGAGGAAACGCTAGCGGAAAATCCGCAGTCTATTATTGACTACAAGGCTGGCAAGGATCGTGCGCTGGGCTTCCTGGTTGGACAAATCATGAAGAAGTCTCGCGGCAAGGCTAATCCGGAAATGGTTAACAACTTGCTGAAAGAAAGAATGCAATAA